>NZ_JARJBD010000475.1:0-573 GCF_029269925.1 Rhodococcus sp. T2V | reverse complement strand
TCGCGGATCCGCAGGCGCGGATCGAGGGCTACGAGATCCTGGATCAGCACGAACGAGCACTCGTACTGGAGAGCTGGAACGACACGAGCGTTCCGATCCCGGACTCGACGATCCCAGGCCTGTTCGACGTTCAGGTCGCCGCGACTCCGGACGCGGTGGCGGTGACATTCGGTGACGAGAATTGGACCTACCGGGAGCTGAGCAGCCGAGTGAACCGGGTGGCACACCGTCTGATCGGTGCGGGTGTCGGACCGGAAGTGCTGGTGGCGGTCGCACTGGAGCGGTCACACCCACCCCTCACACGAGGACCTCGGCATAACCGAGACGTCGGCATAATTCGAATTATGCCGACATCTTATCTGGGGTAATGAGCGTGAATTTGCGCGTTTACGCAGGTAGAGCTTTTGCGTACGCGTCTGCAAGAGGAGCGTCAGGGTGTCTTGGTGTTGCGGAGGGCGCGTTGGGCGCCGAGGCGGCGACGTAGTTCGAGGTTCTCGCCGTGCGCGGCCTCGAGCGCTTGTTGGAGCGCGCCTATCTCGTCACGGTGACGCCGTTTGAGTTCGGTGAGCTGGG
>NZ_JARJBD010000474.1:0-576 GCF_029269925.1 Rhodococcus sp. T2V | reverse complement strand
AGTACAACACCACCATCTACGGTCTCGACGACCGCTACCGCGGCGTCAAGGGCGGACGGCGGGTGCTGTTCATCAGCACGCAGGACCTGGAGTCGTTCGGGTACGCGGCGGGGGATCGGGTGGACCTGGTCTCCGAATGGACGACCCCGGACGGCAGCGTGGAGGAACGGCGGGCGGAGGATTTCCGGTTGGTGCCCTACCCGACCCCGGTCGGGAATGTGGCCGCCTATTACCCGGAGACGAATCCGCTGATCCCGCTCGATCACGTCGCGCGCAAGTCGAACACGCTTTATGCGGTGCTGGTGGCGGGTGGGGCGTATGTGCCGATCGATCCGGATCAGCCGTCGGAGCGGATCGGGTATGTGGTGGGCACGGTTGCTCCGGTGGTGGTGTTGACGACGGCGGCGGATGTGGGGGTGTTCGCGGGGTCGGTTCGGGTGGTGGCGGTGGATGGGCTGGATGTGTCGGGGTGGGCGGATTCTCCGGTGGGGGATGGGGAGCGGCGTGCGCCGTTGCGTCCTGCTCATCCGGGGTATGTGATGTTCACGTCGGGGTCGACGGGTCGGCCGAAGGGGG
>NZ_JARJBD010000473.1:0-578 GCF_029269925.1 Rhodococcus sp. T2V | reverse complement strand
CGGCCGCACCGTCGTTCGGTGCGAGTGGTGCGCGGTGACCTCACCGAGCCGGTCCGGGGCGAGCGTTTCGATCTGGTGGTGTCCAATCCGCCCTATGTACCCGCCGAAAATGATCGGGTGCCGGTCAGTGGGGCCGCACGATCCTGGGATGCGGGTATGGACGGTCGCGCGGTACTCGATCGGATCTGCCGGCAGGCACCGGACGTTCTCGAGGCCGGCGGGGCGCTGCTGCTTGTGCAGTCCGCGTTGAGTGGGATCGAGAAGTCTCAGGCGATGCTCGAGGAACAGGCAGCCCGCAGGTAGGGCAGGCGCATCCGTTTGAGGACGGCGAGGAGGTCGTCGGGTAATGGTGGCGCGGTGGGGTTCACGAGCTTGCCTCCGCACTGGTGCTGCCGAATCCGGCCCAGGCGGCGGTACCGGGTTGGACCGAATGCCTCTCGTCGGCGACGACAACCGCCCCGGCTGAGGTGGCGGTGTGGTGCGCGACGATCGCCGGCAGGTCCCCCTCGGCGAACCGACCCGATTCGGCTGCTCTCGACAATGCCGAGTCGACGGTGGCGGCGCCGACGAATGCGGCC
>NZ_JARJBD010000472.1:0-582 GCF_029269925.1 Rhodococcus sp. T2V | reverse complement strand
TGCACCGCGTGCGCACACCGCCCAACCCCATGCGTGTAGAGCCCGTGTACGTACCTGCAACCCCCTTACGCCCCACAGCGCCTATACGCGAGCACACCACTGCGCCCCATAGGGGCCTGACCGCCGCGCCGACACACCGGCCGCCACCAGCGCGCGAATCAACCGCCGGGAATCCCCTCACCCGCCTGGTTACCGGCTGACCCTCGCGGTCGTGCGATTCCCGCCGCGCCGCCGCTGCGCGCCCGCCGCTGGAAACCACATTCCCGATGCCGCACAGCCCTGTTGGCCTGCATTCGACGCCACCGGGGTTGGTCGGCACCGAAGTGTGGGTGCGCGCTGCCGGCACCGACCTGGTCGTCGTTGCCGACCTCGACTCCCTGCCGCGGACTCCGGACTGGGCCGGTGACCGTCGTGGGTTGACAGAGATTGCGCGGCACCGCCTTTCGACACCCGGCAATCCGAGCATCGACCTGGCGCATTACCCCGGCCACCCCCAAGACCCGGACGGGGCACCACGCCCACCACGACCGAAGGCCCGCTCCGCGGCCGAAGCCCGGTTCCTCGACCTCGGGCCCGGGGCGC
>NZ_JARJBD010000471.1:0-586 GCF_029269925.1 Rhodococcus sp. T2V | reverse complement strand
GCCCATGGCCTGTCCTGCCGATGCGGCTTGTTCAGCCCCTTCCACGCAGGCGTCTTAGGCCCACGGACGATCGTGCCGTCGGGTCGGCGGACGTTGCCGGAGAGCCGCTCCTGCACGTACTTTCGCAACCTGTCGTTGCCCACGAGCTTCGCCGCCTTCGGACGCTTTGCGGCCTGTTGCGCTTTCCACTGCGCCACCAGTGCCCGGTAGACCGGCTTGCCGCCCCGGGTCGCTGCATTGCGGCGCAGTTCGCGTGAGATCGTTCCCGGGTCACGTCCGATCCTGCGAGCGAACCCCACCGCGGGTTCGAGGTCCCCGCGCGGGGCCCCGTCCAGCGGCGGCACCGGGCCCGCGGTCGCCACCACCAGGCCCTTGCCCGACCGGGTGCGTTCACGCTTGATCTTGTCGACGATCGCGGCACCGGTCCGCGCCGGTGTCGGCCCCGGAAGCACCCCGAGGTGTTTCGCACACCAGCCCAACCGGCGACCCAACTCCCGCGCCGCCGGCAGGTCCTCGTCGGGGAGATACGTTCCCGCCGCCGGTGAGCCGAGGATCCCCATCTCCCCGACCCGGTTGTTCCAGCCGA
>NZ_JARJBD010000470.1:0-592 GCF_029269925.1 Rhodococcus sp. T2V | reverse complement strand
CCTGCGTGGAAGGGGCTGAACAAGCCGCATCGGCAGGACAGGCCATGGGCGACGGTCTGGAGCCCGGAACAGATCTCGCACCGGCTGAGGATCGACTTCCCCGATGATGAGTCCATGCGCATCAGCCACGAGGCGATCTATCAATCGTTGTTCATCGAGGGCCGTGGCGCGCTCAAACGGGAGCTGGTCGCATGCCTGCGCACCGGGCGGGCGCTGCGGGTTCCCCGAGCGCGGTCGCGGAACAAGCCGCAAGGGCATGTCACCGAGGACGTCGTGTTCAGCGAACGCCCCGCCTGTTGGCCTGCGCCGATGACCCGATCCCGGCGCGGACACCCCGTTGAGACGAAAACCGACATCGACTTACGACCGTGCGCATCCACATTCAGGTGCACCTACCGAACTCAGCGATGGCGTGGGCGGACATGGTTGCCGGCGCGATACCGATCGATGTCACCGCGGACGTCGACGTCGCCGAGGCGTCGTGGGTGCGGATCCCGATGGCGACGGCCGCGAAGACGACGGCCGCCTTGGCCCAACGCCACGACATGATCGTGCACCGCATCGAAACCGAACAGGAGCTGGCCGCCGACGA
>NZ_JARJBD010000469.1:0-597 GCF_029269925.1 Rhodococcus sp. T2V | reverse complement strand
GGCTTCGAGGGCGGTGCGGTGTGGGCGGTGCGTAGTGGCTGCAGGAATCGGCGCACGGTCTTGGCGCTGCCGCGGTAGCCGAATGCGGTGATCTCACGTGTGAGGACTGCCGCGTCGACACATCCGCCGGCGACGCGTTCACGCAGGTAGGGTGCGTACTCGTCGAGGAGGCTGCGGCCGGTCCGCGTAGTTGGCAGCAGGTCTTGGACGTCTGCGGCGCGGGCGAAGCGCCGGACCGTCTTCCGGTCGAGTGGCAGTGTCCGGGCGATATACGAGATCGTTCTTCCCTGCGAGAGCAGCGGGCGTCGTCGGTGGTGAAGTGCCACTGGACCTGGCGTTGATCGGCATTGGTCCGTCGCTGCCAGGCGGCGAGTTCGACGTTGAGGGTTTCGAGGTCCTCGATGCGCCGGCCCAGGCATTGACGGGTCAGCACCGAGAGCTCGATCTCGGCGATATTGAGCCACGAGCCGTGCTTGGGGGTGTGGTGGATCTCGAGCCGCTGCGCGAGCGCGAACGCCTCTGCCGGCTCGAAGGCCTCGTAGAGCGATCCGATGCCGTGAGTATTGAGATTGTCCATCACCAGCACCACCGTCTCCG
>NZ_JARJBD010000468.1:0-303 GCF_029269925.1 Rhodococcus sp. T2V | reverse complement strand
TCTCCACCAACGCACTACCCGAGGATTCGTGGCACATGTTCGAACAATCCGGCAGATTGTTCGTCCCGAACGCCCGGATCATCAGCTGATACACGAACGCCGCCTCGTTACTGGTGCGCCCGGATGTGTAGAACACCGCCTCGTCCGGCGACGCCAGACCGCGCAGTTCGCCGGCGATCAGCGCGAACGCCGCGTCCCACTCGACCGGCTCGTAATGCGTGGCCCCAGGCAGCAGCACCATCGGATGTGTCAGGCGGCCCTGCTGCCCCAGCCAGAACTCGGTGCGACCCAGAAGGTCCGCCA
>NZ_JARJBD010000467.1:0-303 GCF_029269925.1 Rhodococcus sp. T2V | reverse complement strand
GAGGCCCGGCTGTTCGCCGAACGCGGCGCGAAGGTCGTCATCGCCGACATCCTCGACGACGACGCCGCCAAGCTGGCAGCGGACATCGGCGCCGACCGCGCACTCGCCGTCCACCTCGACGTCAGCGACCCGCAGCAGTGGGTCGACGCCCTGGCCGCCGGAATCGACGCCTTCGGGCACGTCGACGTGCTCGTCAATAACGCCGGCATCTTTCACCAGGGCACCATCGTCGAGACCCCGGTCGAGCGATACCGGCGCATCATCGAGGTCAACCAGATCGGCGTGTTCCTCGGCATGCAGACC
>NZ_JARJBD010000047.1:0-73466 GCF_029269925.1 Rhodococcus sp. T2V | reverse complement strand
CGCCGCCAGCCCAGATCAGAACCCCCGACCTCCGATCCCCAGTCGGATAGCCCCCTCCGGACAGCGCCGACACCGAAGATCGCAGACAAGGACATGTCGCGCTAATTTGATCGAGTCTGCGTGTCAACATGATGGATGTAGTGCGCACGGGTGCATCAGAGATAAAAGTTGGCGATTACCGATCGGCGACGGCACCACGTTGTCCCATCTGGACAAACACGAAGTCAAAGCCGGGAACTATCCACCACCGATGATCAATAGGACTGAAACCCTGCCATCAGCCAAGTCAACAATGACCGGCATTTCGCTGCACTGATATAGAATACGCAGATTTATCATTGATCGATGGTCTCACCCGGGGTGCGGATCATTCTCGGTTCTACCGCATTGATGGCCCGAAGAATCGAAATGGAGAGGCGTAACGAATGAGATCCACAAACAAAACGACGGCTGTTTGCGTCAGCATCGCGGCGTTGACCATCACCTTCGCGGGATGCAGCCGAGATACCCATGACAGCACCCTGGGCGCCTTGCCCCCATCGGTCACAGCCTCGCAATCGGTCGACGTGACAGCTCCAACCAAAGCCCCAATACTGATTTCTGCCAACAATTTCCGCGATCTAGCTGGGCCCGACATAGGGTACATCACATCCGACGGACGACGCGTTCGCGAGGGTGTTGTCTACCGCTCCAATGCGCTGACGACCAACGACTCGGACGCCGCAACATTGGATTCCTTAGGCATAAAGACAGTATTCGATCTGCGGACACCCGCAGAAGTCACCGAGAAGCCCGACCGTGTTCCGGCGGGCGCGAGGTACCAAAATATTGATGTGTCTGGCGGCACCAAGACCGCAACCGTACTCTCGTCCGTGGATCTCTCCACTCCCGAAGGCGCACGGAACATGGTTACCGGCGCGTACCGGAAAATCGTGACGGACCCCGCTATGCAAGCACAATTCGGGGCGCTACTCACCGATGTCGCCGTCACCGACGGCCCACTAATAATTCACTGCAGCGCGGGCAAAGACCGAGCCGGGTGGGCTAGCGCGGTTCTGCTGAAGATCGCGGGCGTCGATGACGCAACAGTGATGAGTAACTACCTTCTCACCAACGAATATTCGAAGGATTCGATCGAGTCGGTCGTCGCCAAGACGACAGCCTCGGATGGTGAGCAGGCCGGAGCCGCTGTGCGAGTTATCTACGGAGTCTCCCCAGAATTCCTTCAGGCGGGATTCGACGAGATCAGCACCATCTTTGGCACCTTCGAGAACTACCTCACGATGGGGCTTGGACTTACACCCGACACTATCGCAGCGTTGAAGACCAAGCTCACCGGTTAAATTTAGGACGTCGGCGACAAAGGATCGACACTCTCCCACAATGCATCCGGCGCCAGCCGCTGTGACAATACATCGTCCACAACCGTCACCATGCCGCACAACGACCCCCCTCATGCGAAACACGCAATTAGCCCTCTGACCCGTCTGGACGAGGCTTCACCTGCCGGGATTCGATGACCCATGCCGCGATTTGTGCACGGGACGTGAACCCCAACTTTACGAGAAGGTGTTCGACGTGCCCCTGAGCCGTGCGCGGTGAGATCGTCAGGCGGGTGGCGATCTCACGGTTGGTCAGTCCCTCTGAGACTAGTTCAGCGACCTGAAGTTCTCGCTTTGTCGGCGTTGTTTGCGAAAGATGCTCTCGCGTGGATGGTGGCGGCATCTTCTCTTCGAGCGCGTAAGAGACGGCGTCGGCAACGTCGAGTGCTTGGCCTTTCCGTCGCGCCGCATCGAATGCTCTTTGAGTTAGCGCTTGTCGGGCTGTGCGTTCAGATCTTTTCTGGAAGACGACTAGCGCTGGATGGAACACTCTCGGACTTCCAACCGACTGGGCAAGTTGCTCAGCGGCTGCGCCCAGTACCACGGCACGTTCAGGTTCCTGCTCCTCGGCAGCAACCCAGGCGAGAGCCTGCAAGCACATACTTATGTTGAGCCGATCGTTGATGCTCCGCCCGACGTGAAGCGCCTTCCGCAAGAGTTCATCTGCCCGTGTGCGGTCTCCGCGCCGCCACACCGCGACGGCCAAGTTCCAGAGCGAATACGATTGGAATACCGTCTCACCGCGAGGTTCGGTGATTGCAAGAGAATGCTCGTAGCACTCGACGGCACGATCGATGTCGTTAAGGAATTCCTGCGTCAAGCCGAGGATACCGATTCCGACAATCAGAAGAAGTTCGTCGTTCTGCTGAGCGAAGATCGGCGTCGCACGCTCGAAACAGATACGAGCGTAATCTAATTCATTGCTGAACAGTGCGCGGTAGCCGTCTGCGATATCAACCAGTGCCAGCAGCATCGCGTCCGTGGACCGGTTGGCGAGGGCTCGACCTTCTTCCACGAGCGTGGTGGCAGCCGACAAGTCGCCTTGCAGTGCGGCCATTTGAGTGGCCACATAGAGAACCTTCGCGCGTGCACAGCTTCCTGCCTTAGGCGAACATGCCAGGAGCCGGTCGATCCATCGGCGACATTCGCTGAACAGACCGCGGGCGAGCCAAAATGGGTACAACGCACCCGCGGTGCGAATCCCTGCCTCGGGGTCGTCTGCAACACAGAATTCTAGTGCTTGTCGCAGGTTCGGCTGCTCAGCAACGAGCCTGGCGATCCATTCGGGTTGCCGTGGTCCGATCCAGTCGGCCTCTGCATCGCGTGCCAATTGTTCGTACCAGTCGCGGTACCGGGAGCGCAGTTCGGAATAGTCGGTTCTCTCGCTGGCCATCTCCCGCCCGTAGTCGCGCACAGTTTCGAGCATCCTGAACCTAGCGACCGGAGCCGACTTTTCTCGGGTCAGAATCGACTTGTCGACCAGAGAGGTGATGGTGTCGAGGAGATCGTCTACGGCCTGGTCAGTGCCGCAGATTTGTTCGGCCGCATTCAATTCGAAGCTTCCGGAGAATACCGAAAGGCGGGCCCACATGTGTCGTTCCAGGGGTGTACACAGGTCATAACTCCAGTCGATGCACATCCTCAGAGTTTGTTGCCGTGACGGGGCGTCTTTGCGTCCACGGGTCAACAGTGAATAGCGGTCGGCGAGTCGCTGCAAGATTTCCGTTGGGGAGATCGCTCGCAGCCGCGCGGCAGCCAGCTCGATCGCCAGCGGCAGCCCATCGAGGCGTTGGCATATCCGGGCGATGGTCACCTTGTTGTCGTCGGTGACTTCGAACCCGGGCAGTGCGGCCGCGCCGCGCTCGGCGAATAGCGCCACTGAGTCGTTGCGGGGCAATCTTCTCGGCAGATGGTCGGGGTCGGGCACCGTCAGTGGGGAGATGGGTATCGCTATCTCGCCGCTGATACCGATCGGCTCACGGCTTGTCAGGAGCATCCTGACCCCCGGGCTCGTACGGAGAAGCGCTTCGGAGAGTTTCGCGACCTCGTCGAGTACCTGTTCGCAATTGTCCAGAACGACGAGCACCTCCCGTGGGGCGAGGAAATCCTCGAGGACCTCGAGGAGTGGTCTTGCGGATCGGTCGCGTATCCCCAGCGCATCCGCCACCATGTTTGTGACGAGCGAGTCGTCACGCAGTTCGCCTAGCTCGACCAGAAACACGCCGTCAGCGAAGCTGGACCGCGCGTGGTCGGCAACCCGCAGAGCCAGGCGAGTCTTGCCCACCCCGCCCATACCGGTCAAGGTCACCATGCGGGATGTCGAGAGCAAGTTCTTGATCTCCGCCGACTCCTCTCGACGGTCGATAAAGCTGGTCAGTTCCAGTGGGAGCGAACCGGTTCGGCCCGAATGAGCAAGCTGCGGCGCTCCGTTGTCGGGCGAGTTGGGTGCTGGTGTGTACGTCGAGGCGGTCTCGTTGGTTCCGTCATGTTCAGTGCGCCGCGCCATGTCGTCGACCCGGTACCCGTGCGCGTGTTGTACATGCCGGAGTTGACTGCCCAGTGCCTGAACGGATGGGCGATTGGTAGGGGCGCCGGCCATCGCGCCCTCGATCACCGCGCTGACATCGTCCGCGATGCCGTGCTCTCGCGGGTTCGGTGTCGGTTCGGTGGTGATCCGGACGAACTGGGCGACCAACTGCTCACCGCTGCGGCGCTCGAACGCGGCGTGTCCGGTAATGGCAGCGAACAAGGTCGCACCTAGGCCATAAACATCAGCCGCGGGGCTTGGTGCGGCCCCAGCGATGATCTCGGGCGCTGTGAAAGCGGGGGACCCCGTCACTACCCCAGTGGTGGTTTCGAATCCTCCCGTGACATGAGCAATGCCGAAGTCCGTCAGCGCGGGCTCTCCGTAGTCGGTGAGCAAGATATTGGCCGGCTTGACATCACGGTGGAGAATGCCGAGGTCGTGTGCAGCTTCGAGCGCTCCGGCGATCTTGACCCCGACACGAAGCGCTTCCTCCAGGCTCAGCGGTCCGCGCAGGCGGATGCGCGCATCGAGGGATCCGGGAGCGTAGAAGGGCATCACGATGTAGGGCCGGGCATGCTCGGTTACCCCGACCTGCAGGATGGTGACCACGTTGGGACTGCCCGTCAATCGACCCGCAGCACGCTGCTCGCGCAAGAACCGGGCCCGATTGTCCTCGTCCAAGTCCGCGGTCAGCACCTTCACAGCGACGATGCGATCAAGCGATATCTGTCGACATCGATAGACAACCCCGAAACCCCCACGCCCAATCTCACGGGCATCGACGAACCCATCCGCCGCCAACTCCGTGGTGACCGATCCGGCCGCGTCACGGCGGGTACTGAAAGGGTCGATGTCATTCATGGCCTACACCGATCCTGGCATCGTGAGCAGCACACCAAGTCGCACCTCGCTAACTACCCTGAGGATATCGTCGACCCGCGTCAGATGCTCGGATTCTCGAACCCGCTCTAGTTGGTTGCTTGTTTCAAGCTACTAGAACGGATGTTTCCGCGGCGGGTTTGGCGTCGGACGCTACCGCCAGGTCGGTGTCGCTGGTCATCGGTGTCGTTGGTCAATAGTTGAGGATATCGGGTATCGGTGCCGGTCCGGCCGACCGGATTGCCTCCTGCCGGCGGTCACTCACACGGTAAGGCGGTCGGTGCAGAGCCGGATCGTCTCGTCGGTGGCGCCGAGCGACCTCCACCCACGTACCCCGCCTGGGTGCGTCTCCCAGCGCGAGAGGACTCCCTCAATGGCGTCGGGGACGGCACCACGGAGGTCGCGGTCGTACTGACGAGTCTGCCTGAGCTCTGGGGCGAACCGCGTGATACGCGCGCGGACGGCCGTCATGTGGTCGTTGGTGGCGACGTAATGGCGACGATCTCATCAGGATCGACACCGACGATCCCCAGCAGAAGGCCCACGGCAATGCCGGTACGGTCCTTGCCCGCGGCGCACTGCAGCAGCACCGGGCGCCAGGGGGCGGTGGCGGCGACCTGCAGGACGTACGCGAGTTTTCTCGCCCGCGGGTGGCGCCGGCCGCGGCGCGGCCGCTTCCCAGGTCAGCATGCCCTTGGTCTCGAAGATGCCCGCGAACAGCCGTGCCCTGCCCGTGGCGGATCCGACGACGATGGCGAGGGTGCCCGCGAGCGGACCGATGCCTATTGCGGAGACGAAAGGCAACGCCCACATCGGCTCGGGGATGGCCCGGGTGATGGTTATCGATGTGCGTGCGGCGTGGGTAGCCAAGCCTCCCCGAAAACCGTGCGCGCGCAGAAGCGCCCCGGGCAGCGCGGGGCACCACCGACCGTAGTGGCCGATGACCGCGGGCGCGAGGGTCTCGCCCATCAGGGTGACGGCGGCGGGGAGGATCGACAGGTCGGGCGGGACATCGGCCGACGAAGTCGGAGATGTTCGGGATCCCGTCGAGTAGTGCAGCGGGAGAGAACTCGATGGCCTGCGCCGAATGCAGGATCACCACGGCGACAGAGAGAACGTGAGGGTTGGTTCGCCGGGACGGCCGACGCAGCCTCGCGAGGTCGGAGGTTGACGTCGGCATCGGCGAATATGTCGGATTCGAATGTCATTACTCCATCTCCGTCAGCGCACGCCCCGGCTCGGCGTAGAGCGATACGAGGGGCGACCTCGCCGAACTCGGTGATAGGCCGGTCGATAACGAAGCGTCCAGCCCGCTTCGACGGATTTCTTTAGTTCGCCACCGTACTCACCTGCTTCGATGGACTCAAATGAAACATCTAGTATCGATCCTCCTGCGGCGTTTTGGGCATGAGGTCTGTCGCATCCAGGTTCTGGATCTGCAGTCAACCGGTCGATATCGAGCGTCAGAAAGTGATCACGTTGCGTGCTACTGCACCGATTTTGACGGCCTCGTATCCGGCAGTGATGTCGCCGAGCGCGATGGTGTTCGACACGAGGTCATCGAGGTTGAACCGCCCCTGAGCGTAGAGCTCCGCGTAATAGGGGATGTCAACCTTCACATTGACTGAACCCATCCGGACCCCACGGACACCTTTCTCGAAGTTGATGGTGCCGCCGATGCCCGGGGCCACGGCGAAATCGAGCGTCTCGCCAAGCTGTTGCAATCCGACGACGTAGGTCGTCCCACGGCGACCGACCATCGCTGTGGCCTGCACGAGGGGCTGTTTTGCACCGGTGAACTCGAAGACGTGGTCAGCGCCCAATCCACCGGTAAGTGCATTGACCTGCTCGACCGGATCACCATCGGCCGGATCGACGAGATGAGTGGCACCGAACTTGGTAGCGAGTTGCAGTTTCGCGGGGTTGAGGTCGACGACGATCACCTTGCGCGCACCGACGAGCGCCGAGGCCTGTACCGCATTGAGACCCACGCCGCCGGCGCCGAGGACGACGACCGTTTCCATCGGCTTCACAGCCGCGCTCCGGAGTACTGCTCCTGCACCGGTCACAACTCCACACCCCAGGAGAGCTGCGCGGTCGAAGGGTACGTCCTTCGACACGGCAACCACCTGGCTCTCGTGAACCAGGGCGTGATCGGCGAAGCCGCTCAGCCCGACGAACTGGGTGACCGGCTCGCCGTTGCGACTGATTCGCGGAGGTTCGTCTGGTCGTCGTGCCGCAACACCCTGATTGAGGCAGTTCACCCGATATCCGCTGTAGCACTCGACACAGGCGCCGCACGAGGGGACCGAACACCCCACGACATGGTCGCCGACCGCCACCTCGTTTACCTCCGGGCCCACCTCGACAACGATGCCGGCCAGCTCGTGACCCAATACGATCGGAAGTGGCAATCCGCGGTCCTCATGAACGAAATGCAGGTCACTGTGGCAGAGCCCAGAGGCCTTGGTCTCGACGAGGACCTCGCGACCTCGCGGTCGGTCGATCTCGACAGACGTCGATTCGAACCCATCGCTGAAGTTCCGCACCATTGCGGCTCGTACTGAGGTGGTCATGTCCTTCCAAAACCTCCAACTGAGCAATCTATGGGGTGCGATTGACGCCTGCTTTATGGAATCCGAGTCAGGCCGCCCTTGGCCGGCGGACGTGAGACTCGCTGACGGACAGCGGCACGTACGCCACATCGACTTCGTCGGACTTTGCGCAGGTAGTACGCAAGCATCCTAGCTTAGATATCGTTCGCTAAGTCACTCTTGCAAAACTCGTGTGCGATTCTCGTAGCGGTCCCAATCTAGGCGTGGACGGCGCTTCCCCGGGTGGCTCGACCAAACCGACGATCGGTGCTTCATCCAGGATTCCTGCCATGAGCGCACCTCCAGCGCACTACTTGCGATGCGGCGGAGGGTAGCGGCGACGGCACGATTGCCGGGCACCTGAGTGCTTCCACTTATCGATCGATTCGTACGTGCAGTTTCCGTCCGGGTCCAATTAAGTGCACTTGAGGCCACTACTGCTTCAACCAGCTGACCCAGCAAACAATGTATTCGACATAGATTGCCACTTAGTGATCGATAGCTAGTCGACTCGCACTTTCTGGAGGTCATGATGTCACATCACGCATGGATTAGTGCAGATATCGGAGAGTGTCACGACGCGGGGCTAGCCATCGGCGCCACCATCGGTGGCGGTACGGATGCCGGGCTGGCGCCCAAGGTCGCCTGTGACAAATCATGCAACATCGTTCGCCTGTGACAGCACCTGCCCGATCGCGTCACTTATCGAGCGATACACGATTCGTGCTGCCGTTGTCTGCCCTTCGCCTGTTCGACCCATCACGGGTCAATGACGCTGCGGATCCGTGCTGGAAGTCGAATCATCTTGACTACTTGCACCCAATTGTGTTGCGCTACATCTACTGGTAGGTGTAGCAGCGACGTTGAGGTGAGCACCATCTCAACCCTTTCTGCAGCCTCTTCGGAAGCAGGCCCATTGACTGTTAGTTCCGTCACTTGTAACTTAGCTATCGAAAGCTAAGTGCCCAAGTCTCAATTCGCCGGTCACGGCACGCCGGAATCACCTGCCTTTTCTCTGATCAGCCACTGCTGCCAAGGAGTTGCCATGGAACCGGTCAACCCGACATCCACCGTTGAGTCCTCTCCCCCACCGCCGTCGACGACTGCCCCGGCTTCGAAGTTCAGTCAGACGCCGATCTACAGCTGGTGGGTCATGGCGGTGAGCATCCTCTGCTTCGTGACCTTCTTCGTCGGTCTGAACACAGTCGCCGTATTCGGACCCGTGATCCGGGATGAGTGGTCGCTCAGTGCCTCGTCGCTGTCGATGCTGACGTTGGCCTCGATGGTCACGTTCTGCGTGATACCGGTCCTGGCTGGCAGCGTCGCAGCAGACATGGGCGTGCACAGGGTCCTCATTGTCGGAATGGCACTGAACGTCGCTTTCGGCGTTCTGTGCATCACCGTTGGTGACTCGTACACATGGATGTTGCTGCTGAGATTGCTTCAGGGATGTAGCGGCGGAGTTATGATCAGCACTCTTGCCGTGCACTCGTCGCTGTGGTTCCCGAAGAACCGGCGTGGTTTCGCGACGGGCATTTTGATGGGCTTCGTGGGCGTGGCCTTCTCGATCACCGCTTTCGTTGGACCGAGCCTGCTGGATCTCGGGATGTCCTGGCAGGCAGCGACGATGTGGATGACAGTAGTCCCAAGCATCGTGTGCACGATCCTCTTCTGCACCACGGTCCGCGACTTCAATCGCACCTATCCGGGCGCGGCAACAATGGACGACCTCCTCGACTCTCCCGCTGACCCGTCGCGCCGCTCCACACGTTTCGCCTCGTTGCCCCGCCCTGCGACAGTGCGAGAGGTCCTGACCAACAGAAGAGTATGGATCATCTCTTTGTACGGCGCGGGGACAGCCGTCTACTTGTACGGACTCGCGTATGCTCTCCCCCTGTTCCTTACCGAGAACAAGGGACTCACACTGGCCGCTGCGTCCTCGCTCATCGGACTCACCTTCTTCTTCAAACTCGTTGCCGCGCCCGTCGGTGGTCTGATGTCCGACATCTACTTCAAAGGCGAGCGTTACCAGACCATGATGATTGGTGCAGGTGTCGCGGGCGTGCTCATTCTTGCGGTGCCCTTCGTCAGCGGCGGGCTCCTCGCGATCACGTTGATTACGATGTTCTTCTTTGCGTCGCTGTACGGCGGAACGTTTTACACCTGGGCGGCCGATCTGGCGGCTCCTGGAGCCGAGTACAAGGTGAGCGGAATGATCTTCACCCTCTGCAACGTCGGATCAGCAGCCTCGGCTCCGATGCTGGGAGCGGTCACCGATATCAGCGGGAGCGCCTCATACGCGATCTTCCTCGTTGGAGCGATCGGCATCTTGAGTGTGTTCTGCGCAAAGTACTCGAGGATCTGAATTCAGTTTCGCGTCTGCGCCTCTCGAGTCGATCTACTTGGAAGCGCCGGGGTCGTTCAGCAGTGACCGCATCATCGCGGTGATCACTACGCGGAGACCCACGCAGACTGGCACCACTCGGTGAATCACTCAGAGCCGCTTGTTTCGCCCGCGGCGCAGATGAACTCGCGCGCCGCGGGCGGCCGCTCGAAATGACATCTCGGCTGACGCAAAGCCGGGACCGTCCGGGAGATCGACCATATTCGGTGATCGGCTGAGTCGGCGAGTTCCTTTGGTCGCTGCCCTGCTGCTGATAAGTGGGCGACGACCGTTGCGATCGGCCTCCTTCCGACCTCTGCGGCGATTGGCAACCCTCGCACCCGTTCTTCCTCGTGTGCCACATCGATCACGGACTTTCGGCGTGCGGCAAAACCCTGGGTCCTCCATCTATGGCGTCAAGCATGCCGGTCCCGGATGGCGTGGGGGTACGCCACAGTTGCGCCCGCGACGGTGGGTCTTGGTATACGGTGCCCGCGATCGTGTCCCTGATTGCCGTCGCCTCCGTGAGCGAGAAGCAGCTCGCGTCGTGAGGATGGCGAATCCCACTCCTGGTCGCCGGCCCACTCAGCATCATCGCATTGGTGCTGCGGTCGCGCATCGCGGATTCACCGGGTCCCGAAGGCTTTAAACGCCGGCCCGGTCGAGCGGGTTCCGCTCTCAGCAGAATTAAATCGTCTTTTCCGCCCGGGGTACCCTAATGCCGTCGTATTTTACATCCTCGGTGGCTTTGCCATGGCGGCTTGTTGTGCCCGTCCACCCCGCATCCGGCCCGCAGATCACGGTTCCGCCTTCGGCATAAATCGCACCGGAAATCCTGTTCTGCACCTATTCTCGCAACCCTTCCCGCATTGCGCGCTTAGTGGCTTTCGGGGACCTCGCGGCGAGCCCGGCCTTCCACTGCACAGTCGACGCACGGTATTTGAGCTGACAACCGCCGTGACGGAATTGCGCCGCAAATCCCGCGAGGACTGAAATGCGACTGTCCAATCCTGGTTGGCGATCGCCCTCATACTCACGCCCTGCGCTCGCAACAGCGCGATATCCTCGCGCTCGGTGAACGACAGGTACCTTCACGAGACCAGGGCCAATTCGATTGGTGGCATACCGCCCCTCGGTGTGATCCGCGCCCAGAACGCCCGCTCGGATCCCTGCACACCGGAGGACCCGGTGACCGCATCAACGCCCGCCACGTCAACGCTGCCGGCCATCCTGGTGGTCTTACCACCCCACACCTCCACAATCGAGGTGTTGTTTCCACCGGTTGAACCTGGTCTGAATACCGCTATCCGGATGGTCGATCGTTCCGACCGGGCCGCGCACTGCGATGGTGTTCCGCAACGCGGAACAGGCCAACTCCGCTGTCATGCCCGCAGACGATAACGAGGATGCCAGAATCGGCCGCGAGATTGGAGGCGGAAGCACGGACGGCGGCACAGAAGGCTCGACGCGAGCTCGGCGATCGAGTATCCGACGATCCTGTCGGAAGGCAGTCCTTCATCGCACAGTGGTGAAACTTGCCCTCGTCGTTCCGGAGCTCGGTGTGGGCACCTCCCTGCACGCACTGCTTGGGGAACATCGATGCACCACAGCTGATCCGGATCGAGATCCTGGGCCACCGGATCGTTGTGGACCGGCGGGCCAGCCCTGCGATTCAGACCGCGCTCCTTGGCCAACATCGACGATATCCGCTGCTGTGAGCACCGATGCTGCACGTGGCTCTCCCCCGTGATCCCGCACTCGGACAGCTCGTCAGCGATGAACCAGCATCCGAACGCCGGATCATCGGCATGGATGTCGAGTGCGGCGTGGATGATGTGGGCGTCTTCCCAGTTTCGCTGCGGGACGAGATCGGTGTTCCCATTGTGGAACGATATAGTCCGCGGCAAGGTCGAGGGCGAGCGGGAACATTTCCCCGACACTCCGTGCAGGGAGGCATCCCTGTTTTGGGTTGTTGTCCCTCGACAGATAGGCCACCGTCCGGCGCATCACCTCCGCCTCCGGGTCGAGCAGCCGGATCCGCTACGTGCCTCGCTGAGCTCGCTAGATTCGTCCTTGGTGACCCAGCGACGCTTCCAGTCTTCGACGTAGGCCTTTCGCAGTCAGTTCCAGGCAGGGCTCGGAGATCCCGAAGACCCTTGCGACCTGAGCCACGGCGCCTCGCGTTGGCGGCCACCGCGACGACGTTGCGTCGGAACTCTTCCAGGTACGGCGTGAGCATGCGATCATCCTTCCACTGCGAGGGCCACGCCCTCCCAGGTCAGGTCTCAACCAAAGCCGGGGCAATGCCCGGCCACCCGCTCTACCTATCAGTGTGCAGCTTTCGGAATTCACGTTCTTTTCCCGATGAACACCCGTCAACGAGAAATCGTGGCAACGAATTGCTCATACGATCGCTGAAGATCTGGCACGCTGCAAGCAGTTCGCGGACTAAATGCCTCCCCCAGCGCGTGTGAGCGGAGACGGCGGTCGACAGGCTGGATCGTTCCACAGCACAATGGCGGTTGTACTGAATTCTCTTGCGTTCGAGCACATGGCACACCCTGACCTACGCGTTGGCCGCCCTCACCATGGCCTCAATGCTGACCATTTTGACCCGACGACGTCCGGCTTCTTTACCGGCGGTGCGTTCGGCGAGGTCGATGTTCTTCCACCCCGCGTCGTCGATGCGGCGGGCACCCCGATCGGCGATCAAGGCGGGGATCTCCTCACGTGACTTCGCGGGCTGCGGCAGCTTGTCTTTGGCGAAGTCCGCGATGACGGCAGCTGCGGTCTCCTGGCCACACAGGCGGTTCATCCCGATACCACCGGTCGCACCGCGTTTGATCCAGCCGGTGACATAGACACCCTCAAGCGGTTTGCCACTGCGCGCATCGAGCACCCGGCCACTCTCGTTCGGCACCACACCCTTACCACCGTCGAACGGCAAACCGTCCAGCGGCAGTCCGGTGTAGCCGATCGCGCGCATCAGCAGCCCGGCATCGAGGTCAAACTCCTCACCCGAAGACGCTATCGCCGCCCGGCCCGAATCCGGCTGCGGCGTATCATCCAGGTTGTCCACCGATTCATCGGGGGCATAGACAAACTCATTCCGTGCACACCGAATCGTCTCGATGCCGCTGGCAGATCCTTTGATCGCTACCGGGGAAATTAGGTACCGGAACACGACCCGCTTGTTGCCGGCGGTCGGTTCCCGCTCGGCGTACTCTTCGGCGATCCGCACCTTCGTGGCGATCGTCGAATCTAACGTCCCCTCGTCCCGGGCCTCTCTGCTGACCGAATCCAGAGTTAGCTCCTTGGGATCGATGATCACATCGACTCCTGCCATGTCGCCCATGGCCAAGAACTCGGCATTGGTGTACGCGGCCTGAGCGATACCGCGCCGGCCCAGCAACACCACCTCCTTGATGTTGCTCGTCCGCAGCTTCTCAAGCGCATGGTCGGCGATGTCGGTTTTGGCAAGATGGTCGGGATCATCGAGCAGAATCCGCGCCACATCCAGCGCGACGTTGCCATTGCCGACGACCACCGCACGCTCGGCCGACAGATCGAAGTCGCGGTCAGCGTAGTCGGGGTGACCGTTGTACCAGGCCACGAAGGCGGTCGCGGCGATGCTGCCGGGCAGATCTTCGCCGTCGACACCCAGCTGCTTGTCGGACGACGCTCCGTGCGCGTACACCACCGCCCCGTAGTGATCTGTCAACTCGTCGTGGTTGAGGTGCTTGCCCATCTCGACATGAAGAAAATATTCAAAAGTCGCCTTGGCGGCCGTCGAAGCGAAGGTCTTCTCCACACCCTTCGTGGAGGGATGATCGGGTGCCACCCCGGCCCGCACCAGGCCGTACGGTGTTGGCAACCGGTCGAACATGTCCACCCGGATCGCGCTGTGCTTCAGCAACTCCTCGGCGGCGTAGAACGCGGCCGGCCCTGCCCCGACGATCGCCACATGCAACTCTTTGCCCGGCGGTAGCGACTCCTCCTTACGCGAGGCGACCAGCCCACACGAAACGTCGTGATCGGTGTAGTAGTCGGCGTTGATCTGCAGGTACCGTTCCTGCCCCTCGTCGATGGAGTCGTCCGGGAAGATGGCTTCGACCGGGCATTCATCGACGCAGGCACCACAGTCGATACAGGTATCCGGGTCGATGTACAGCATCTCCGCGCTGGTGAAATCGGGCTCATCCGGCGTCGGATGAATACAGTTCACCGGACAGACATCGATGCAACTGGCATCGTTACAGCAAGGTTGCGTGATCATGTGCGTCATAAGGCAATCCTCGTTACTTGCAAATTTTGCTCATTATCGTTCACTTGCTGAGCGGCCGGTGTCCGGACGCGTAGGATGGCTTGAGCGCGTTTTCGTTCGAAGCGCCTCACTTCAAATGTATTTGGCATGGGTTATGACGTCGTCGACGCTGACCAGAGGAAGCCGAAGCTCGTTGGCGAAGGTCAGAAGCTCGTCACCGCTACAGAGGTCCACGGACGCACCGGTACCGACGATAGTGGCCAACACAACTGAGGGTTGGAGATCCGCTGACAGAGCCAACTGCAATGCCGCTTCGTCATAGCCGTAGTCCGCCAATGGTCGGTGCAGTGCCACTCTCTGAGTCACCACATGGCCCGGGCGGGTGAGGCTATCGGGTGTCGAGTTGGGGGAAGCCAACACCCGTATGGTCCTCGCACGGTCGGTCGCTGAAATGCCGGTCCCTATGCCGAGGGCGGCGTCAACACTGACCCGCTGACCGGTGTGGGTCCCGGCGTGCTCATCATCGGCACCACACTGGGCGACCAGTCCCAGATCTCTGCAGCGCTGTGCAGGCAATATCACCCGAAGGAAGCCGGACGTGTGTCGAACAGCGAAGGCGATGGCGGCCGTGGTCGCCAATTCAGCCGAGACAAGGAGTTCGCCACGACGCATACGGCGATCGACAAGCACGACTGGTTTACCATCCGCCAAGGCTTTTACAGCGCGACGTGTACGCCCCTTCGACACACAGTCGATGCCGTCGACGTGCTGTCGATCGGTCAACAGTGGTTCAGTCATGGCGAGCTCCTTTGGTGGTCGAACGTAATCAGAAGGTCGAGTCCCCGAGGCCGGGCGCCTATTTCACCTCAGCGGCCACGGAACGTCCCTCTACTGCAACACCGTTACCGGGTTCGCCACGGAGTAGCCCCTGCACCGTACTTCAGAAATCAGGAGCTTCTGAATTCGCTCCTGAATTTTCATTTAACCGCGACAATTGCTAATCCCGCACGTCCTCTGGCGTGAAGCGCACCATAAGCTGGTCGACAGTGTGAATATGAAATAGGGCGGCGAGTGCCGGCTCGGGAAATTCCGGGTCAAATCTCAAATCCTTCAGCCGATCCAAGAGTCTCTCTATCCCAATGCGAAGCTCCGCGCGGGCCAACTGATGGCCTACGCAGAAGTGAATACCCCGCCCGAAACCAAGATGGTTGCGTATCGGCTTCCTATCCAGGTCGATTTCCCTTGGATCGGGGAACTTCTCTGGATCATAATTTCCCGCGAGATAACTAAGCATGACGATTGACCCCTTCGGAATAGGAACCCCAGAAAGCTCCGTATCGTCCAGGACTTCCCGGTAGAAGTGGGGGCTGGGAGCGTGCAGACGCAGCATCTCCTCAATAAAGTTTGGAATTAGACTGTGATCTGCCTCCAACTTCTCGCGAAGAGTTGGATTTCGCACGAGCTCGACGAAGCAATGTGCGAATGTGCTTGCAGTGGTCTCGTTGCCAGCCACAATCATAATTTCGGCAATATTGTTGAACTCGGTTGGCGTCAGCAAGCGACCGTCTACTTCGGCGTGCGCCAAGCGGCTAAGCAGAGTTCCTTCCTGAGGCTTGGCGCTGTAGACTACGCGCATATTCTCAATAAACTTCTGCATTTCTACGTGTTTCTTGCAGAGCGTAAGTCTCTCTTCCTCCGACAACTTGGGATTGATCATTTCGATCACAGTGTCGGACCATTTCTTGAAGTCCTCCCAGTGCTCCCTCCCCGCCCCGAGTTGGTCGGCAATCACGTAAACCGGTAGCCGATTGCAATAGTCGCGCAGAAGATCTGCGGCACCTTTCGATGCAAATCCGTCAATCAGATCGTCTGCCAAATCCCTGAAGTAGGGCTCCAACGTCCGGACGAAACTAGTTGTGAAAACCTTGTCAACAATAGCGCGATACATCGTGTGACTAGGAGGATCGTTGGTAACCAGCGTGTGCATACGCGGAAAACCCTCTGTGCCGTAAAGTTCCTTGATCTCCGGCGTCTCCGCGCCCACCCCGAGAATAATCGAGGTCTGGTTCGAAAACAGGTCGGTACGCTGATTCACGTGAGCGATGTCGGCGAAGCCGACAACGACATAAAATCCGGTGACGGGGTCAAGAAACACCGGCGCGTCTTGATGCATCTTTTCGATCAGCGGGTAGGGACACCGCTGGACATCGGGGTCAGAAAAACTGTCGATCGATTTTACATCCACTGATCTCTCCTTTGGATTGAAACTCGGCGCAATCGTTTCTCGCGTTCGGCTGCGGTGACCATTTGATGAAGTGCGGTAACAGATGGGCATAACGTCCGCGGCAGTCGTCTCAATCTCTGGTGAGGTGAACGCTGCCGATACCTCAAGGGATTCCACTGATTCGAACAGTTCGCCCCTCGCCCCCACTCCGCAAACTTACCTCCAATTCTTGTTCAGTGAAATTTCCGAATGAGGAGGGCATCTGTGGCTAGGCGACGGTCATCCAGCGTCTCGATCACTGAGCAAGGAATCCGCCATCGACGACCAGGGCGTGGCCTGTGATGAAGCTGGCGGCGCCTGAAGCCAACCAGATTGCGGCCTCAGCGACCTCCCGAGGATCAGCAACACGACCGATCGGAGCGTGACCCTCGATCATCTTTCGGGCGGCCTCGTCGCGATCCATCGTCTGTCGTATCATCGCGGTGGCGGTGACGCCGGGGCAGAGCGCGTTTACCCGCACGCTGTCCTTGGCATAC
Organism: Rhodococcus sp. T2V; assembly: GCF_029269925.1. Lineage (NCBI taxonomy): Bacteria > Bacillati > Actinomycetota > Actinomycetes > Mycobacteriales > Nocardiaceae > Rhodococcus > Rhodococcus sp. T2V. Next base: position 56,677 of record NZ_JARJBD010000047.1, on the reverse strand, counting down.
TGCAGTGCAACGGCTTTGGTGAGGCCGATCACGGCGTGTTTGCTCGCCGTATAGGCAGGAAGAAACAGCGCGGGGTTCGCTATGAACCCGTGTATAGAAGATGTATTCACAATCGCTCCGCCACCACTTCGGAGCATATGGGGAATCTGTTCTTTCATGCATTGGTTGACGCCGGCGAGGTTGATCGCCAGGGTCCGCTCGAACGCCGCATCGTCCCAGCTGTCGTCACGAGGATCCGTGATACCCGCGTTGTTGAACGCTACATCGATTCGCCCGAATCTATCTACTGCGCCACTGACGAATCGAGCTACTGAATCTTTGGATGCAACGTCTGTGTGAAAGAACGCCGATGTTCCGTGCTCGGCCGTGATCATTTCGCAGGTTTGCTCACCAGCCTCAGAGTTCACGTCCGCAACCGCGACCATCCCCCCTCTTCGAGCGAACAATAGCGCCGCTTCCCTACCGATCCCGTCTGCCCCGCCTGTAACGAGGGCGACCTTCCCTTCAAACCATTGTTCAAGCACATAAGCTCCTGATTTCGTTGACGCCCATGGCCGGAACCGTCGGCCGGCATCGTGCACTGGAAGTGCGAATCCGAGGATCGGCATCACACCGAGCGGGAAAACACCGGCAATGTGAGTCCACCAACACACGTCAGGGCGATGGCGAAGGCATCACGACGCGTCAGCAGTAGTTGCTGGTCCGGGACGCTGATGGTGTAGGTGCTGCCGATTGCTCCCACGCCCGGGGTGCCGAAGAAGCTGACAGTCCGTCGGCAGCGACCAGCACTTCGACGCCCACACCACCCGTCGCACTGCATGTATCCAGACCCCGGGCAGGCACCAACTCAGACTTAGCACTCACGCACGTTTGGTTTCCGAGTTTCACGTCTCCTCCTGTGATCGACGCCACTCTGCCGAACTTAAGCCCACTCGGTGAAAGTGTCAATATCGATCGCTAGGTGAACGCAGAAACGGCAGGTCAAAGTGGATCAATTTGAGTATCGCTCGCTAGGTTCCGCGTTTTGGGCGTGCGGTCGGAGTTGCGCTCCACGGCGACGGTGCGCCCGCAGCGGGTCCGCTGACGCGCCGGCGGCGCCACCACCTCCTGCTGCCTATGCCCTACAGGCTCGTTGCGCCGATACCATCGAGTTCTTGGGAACACGGTGTCCTACAGGTTGAACGGAACATTCGGCCCCACCCTCTACCACCGCACCGACGCGGTCGACACTCCGCTACACGCGCATTCTTGCTGAGTTAACGAGGTCAATCTCGACGAAACCCGGCACGACATCGTCCCATTGCGCCCAAGTGCGAATCGGGATCTGCGACTTGGGCAACGTGCCGGGTTTGGTGTGCGAGCGGCCCCGCAGGACGTGCTTCTTGCGTTCGGGCACCAGCCGTCGGTTGATCGTGGCTGCAGACATGCCGACCAGCAGCGGTGCGGTGGCGTCGTCGATATCGAGTTCACCGAACGTACGCAGAACGGGCACCAGATCGGTTAGCGCCGGCGCCAGCCGCTTCCCGGCCGGCATGCCCAGCACCGCCAAGCAGAAGATCAACGCCGCAACAACGTTCGGCCCGTATATCGGTGGGCGCACTGTCCGAGGCTGCACCACCTTCGGGATCAAAGCTGCCCGCAACGCCTTGCGGGCATGGTCGCGATGCCAGCCGGTCGTGGCACGCAGCTCGTCGAGGATCCTATCCTGTGCCCGGGTTGCCGGCGCGCTTGTAGCGGGTCGCGATCGCCGTGGTGACGGTTCTGCGTTCAGACATGGTCAGTCCCATCCTTCGGCCCCACCCTCGACCACCACACCGACGTGGTCGACTCGACGCTACGCGGGCATTCTCACGTGAGGCAAAGAATCGGTTTACGCGGGCATTTTTGATGAGTCAACGCGGGTGGTTGACAAACAATTGTGATGCAGTCCAGACTGAGTCCGCCAATCGGCGCCGCCCCCTTCGTTTCCGCACTGCTCATCGCGTCGCAAAGTGTGCACCCAGGCGCCTCTTGCTATCCGGCCATCCGCTATCTCAGACCTTCGCGCCGGACGTGTTAGTAGCAAGCGATCACGGCACGGTTCCGCGTGAACATCCGAAAGGGACTGCCATGTCCGAGACCGAGACCGAGACCGAGACCGAACTCGATCAGCAATTGTCGCCACCCACTACACGACCCAAGCGGGTGTGGTTCTCCAGCTTCATCGGCGCCTCGATCGAGTTCTACGACTTCAGCATCTATGCCACCGCCTCTGCGGTGGTGTTTGCGCCGTTGTTCTTCAGCCCGGCCCAGGCCTCCATCGGTATGGTTCTGTCCTTCGCCACACTCGCCGCCGGCTTTGTCGCGCGGCCGCTCGGTGCGGCCATCTTCGGACATTTCGGGGACCGAATCGGACGGAAGACCACCCTGATTACCACGGTGCTGTTGATGGGTATCGCGACCGTCCTGATCGGAGTGCTACCCACCTACGACCAGGTAGGTGTTCTTGCACCGCTGCTGCTGGTTCTGCTCCGCATCGTGCAGGGCCTCTCAGTGGGCGGTGAATGGGGCGGCGCGGTGGTGATGACGACTGAGCATTCCTCGACCAAGCGGCGATCGTTCATGGGGAGCGCCACGACAATGGGATCGTCCTTCGGCGGGCTCCTGGGATTCGGCGCATTCGCCGTCATGATTCCCTTATCCGGCGACGATTTCGCCACTTGGGGATGGCGCATTCCGTTCCTCGCGACCATCGCGCTCTTTGCGCTCGCGGTGTACATGCGCCTGCGCATCACCGAAAGTCCGGTGATGGTGGAAGCTAGCCAGAACCGCGATCGCCGCGCCGCCCTGCCGATCAAGGTCGTGTTCGGCAAGCACAGCAAGGCTGTCGCCCTTGCCGCCGGAGTATTCACCGGCCCGTTCATGGTTCAGTCATGCGTAGCAACATTCTTCATCTCATACGGTGTCAGCGAGCTCGGAATGAGCCGCCAGTTCCTGTTGAACGCGTCGGTGATCGGTGTCCTGACGGTCTTCATTGGCATCCCGATTGGTGGTGTCATCGCCGACAAGTACGGACGTCGCCGCGTCCTTGCAGTCGGGGTCACGCTTGCCACCGCGAACCTGTTCCTGCTGTTGCCGCTGTTCACCAGCGGTAGCCATACAGCCGTCATCGCGGCATTTGTCCTGGTGTATGCGTTCCACTCGTTGTGCATCTCCCCCATCGGGGCGCTCTACTCGGAGCTGTTCCCGACCGAGGTTCGATACACCGGCGTCTCGATGAGCTACCAGATCGCCTCGCTCGTCGCCGGCGGCCTCGGCCCCCTGGCCGCCTCGCTCTTGGTGGCCAACGGCCTCGGACTGGGCGCTGTGATCGCCATGCTGGTGGTCTTCTGCCTGCTGGCTGGATTGTGCATCCTGCGACTTCCCCGCACCGATGACGTCGATCTCCGCGACCCGGACCCCGTCGTGATCTGAACATGCCACTTGGTCGCGGTGACCCACTGTCACTGCGGCCGAGAACGGAATCGGTCTCATAGGAGGATCGATATCCGTCGGCGATTGATTGAGAATTCGTCCAGGAGAAAACGGTACGCGCGTTGGAATGTCGACCCGCTTGCGGTGTTGGCCAAGCCGGCCACTGCCATCAGGCAACGCCCTCGCGCGCGCCACGTCATGGGGTGGATTCCGCGTCCTGTGGATGACCACAAGTTTTCGCCGAAAACAGGTCGCCGATAGCACTTCAGGGGGGTGCCCCGCCAACCAACAGGGAGCGCAGAAGCCCAGGGAAGTTCCGCGGATATCGTGCGGCTGCGGCATCGATCCGGACGCCCTGGTGGCGGTCGAGCCGTCCTGAGTCGAAACTTCCCGAGAAGGCGGCGAATTCTACGCTCGCCCGGTGAGGGTGTCAGGTTCAAATGGTGCTGCCACGCCTGCGACGCGCCGGGCGTGTCCTGACAGGCTTGAATTGGCTACACTTCAAGGTCGTTGCCATGACAATGCAGACGAGGTCTGGAGCGGAGTCGTAGGTGTATTTGTTCGCTCGGATCCGACACGAATCTCGGATCGAGGGGTTGTCGGTTCGAGGCGTTGGCGGAGCGGCATCACGTGCATCGCCCTGTCCAAGCAGTACCTGCCGGGGACATTCGACAGCACGAAGATCGCCTGTGCGATGATCGACCACGCCTTCACCCCTGGCCTCCACAGCACCGGCAATGCGAGCCTCCAATATGACCCCGTTCGCCCTCCGTCGCACTCACCTCAGAATTTCGAGTGCACAGGGTTGATTGCGGTGCTTTGGGCACGGAAGTGCTTGCCCTGGAAGGGATCGATCCCGGGGTTTGCCCGCTCGGGCCAACTCCGTAGGTGGCGCAACACGAGATTGCGAATTGGCGTGCCAGTATCACCCCAGTCACCGCGACGCTCAGAGGCTTTCCTGCTCCTCGATAGCGGGCACTCGGCCGCCCATCTTTTCGGTGAGGCGATCGGCGGCAATCACTAGCTGTCTGGCGATAGCCTCGATCTCGCGGCCGCTGAGATCGTCGTCGAAACCACGCAGACCCAAAGCCAACACAACCTCGCCCTCTGCGCCGAAGACCGGCGAACTCAGCAGCCTCACGTTATAGATCCCATCCACTTCGAGCTCGGGATCGAACAGCTCGGACGGAAGGGCTGCGATCAGTTCCAGCTCCCGAGCCTCTTCGTCAGTCCCGCCTCCGCGGGCCACCTCCCCCAAAACGCGCTCGAGCTGGTCGTAGGCCGAATGCCCGAGCGACACGGACCAGCGCCGCCGGCGCACCCGGGCGAGCTGCTGCACTGCAGAGGAAGACCGAGCCTCATCCGCCGGCATCCACCCAGTCAAATCAGGGTCATCCTCGGCCTCCCATGCCACTAGTCCGGCACCCACCGGAAACGCCAGGGGCGCACGATATCCAAGCCGCGAGTACGAGTACGATCTCGACGGCGCGTCAGAAAGTGCGGCAACCACGTAGTGGCCCTGCACCGCAACAGAGGCGTGTGCTTCCAAATCCAGCGCCTTCGCCAAGGTTTCCAATGTCGACCGCGCCCGACCGGCAAGCCTCAAGGGCTTGGTAAGGGCATCCTGCGGTGCCGCCATCAGTGACTTCGTCGCAAACCCTCCGTACCCGCCACGAAAGAACACCAACGGCGAGCCACTGCGGGACGCGTCCAGACAGGTCACCGACCCAATGGCAATGAGGTGGTCCCCGGCCTCGAGAACGGCCTCGATCCCGCAGTCGATCCACGCCAGCGCGCCCTGAATCAGAGGAAGACCACTGGGGGCAGAATCCCACGCCAACCCCTCGAACTTGTCCCCTCCGGGAATCGCGAACCGGCGACAGATGTGGTCCTGGTTGGCGGACAGCACGCTCGCCACGAACCGCCCCGTCTCCAAGATGCGGGGGAAGGTGGTCGAGGTTCTTGCTGCCATGAAGGACACCAGTGGCGGGTTCAATGACACGGACGCCAGCGAGCCGACCGCCATACCCAACATGACATCGTCAGACCCACGAGAGGCGATGATGGCCACTCCCGTCGGCAATTGGCCTAGGACGTCGCGGAAGTGACGCTCGTCGATACCCCTAGTAGGGCTCTTTACAATCGAGTCAGGCACTTCGACGCTCCCGTCAATCCTCATTGTTCTCGCAGCCTTCCTAGCGATCGCTAACTCGTCAATTACGGGAGCCGCTCGATGCCGATTCTCCGACGCGAGTGCCCGACCGCGCCCGAGCGCGGCCTCACGACCACGCCGCTGGAACCGGCACACGGATACCGAGGGGCCAATCAGCAAATCCCCGTCGTCCTGCGGAACTCCTGGCCACGACGAATCATCCTCCGCGGCAGGGCAACCAACTGCCCTCGCCAAAGCACTACCGGAAGTCGGGAAGAACCTTATCGGCAAACAGCTCCAGCTGACGCTTCTGTTCGTCGACGCCTACGTTGCCCTGGGCGTAGAAGGTCCACGAGAACCAGTCGAGCTCGCCGTCGTTGCCGTGAATTCCGTGCAGGTCCTCCACCTGCCGACGCACGTCGTCGGGAGTCCCGGCGAGAAGATGGCCCGCGTCCAAGAGACGCTGCGCGGTGGCGTATTTGTCCTTGAGCTGCACGAACTGGCCCGGCGGGTCACTCTCCATCCGAAACGGCTCCATGAAGCCGAACTTTCCGAAGTAGTTCCAGAAGTCCCATCCAGCGGTGTTCGCAGCGTGTTCCATAGCTTCCTCGAAGGAGTTGCCGAGCGCGACGAGTCTAACTGCGCCGACCTTGTCGCCAAGGCCAGCCTCGTGACCAGCCTCCTGGATGTACCGCTGGTAATTGCGGCAGAGCTCGGCAAACTTCTCAGGCTTGCTCTCGAGCATGACGGCGGTGAAACCTCGGCGAGCCGCCTCGATCATCGTCGCAGGGCTACCGGAGACCGGGATGAACATCTCCGGATGGGGCTTGGTAAGCGGCGCCGGAATAACGCCTACCTTCTGCACGACGCCATCTTCGTCGACCTCACCCTCAGCACCCCACGCACGAGTGATCTCATGGCCGGCCCAACCTCCGATTCCCTCGAGCGGGTATGGAATTCTAAAGTGCTTGCCTTCGTAGCGGAAGGCATCCTCGGTAAGGGCTTTCATCACGATGTCGAGGTGCTCGTTGAAGATCTCGCGGTTCGCTACATCCGATTCACGATCGGTCACGCTTGATGCAGCCAACTCGGTCTGCATGAGGGTCTGCATCCATCGCTTCTGGTAGCCCCGCGCAAACCCGATCTTGACCCGTCCCGGGTAGAGGTTGTCGAAGATGGCGATGTCCTCGGCGACGTGGATCGGGTTACGCGCGGGGAGGACCATCGAGTGCGGCATAAATGCGATCTGCTTGGTCATCGCCGCCAGCTTGCTGTAGAGCAGCATCGAGTTCGGAGACATCACCAAGCCCTCGTTGTGCAAATGATGCTCAGGCACCGAGAAGCTGTCGTAGCCGAGTTCGTCAGCAAAAACGACCATCTCCTCCAACTCGCGCAGCATCTGCTGATACTTTTCGGTGTTGCGCGCGATGGGGCGCAACCGAACGCGCTCCTCGTTGGTCGCGGGGACCTTCAGCGCGGTATGAATGTTGACCTTCATGATCGCTCTCCTAGTTCTGTTAGTTGAACTCCCCGACGCCGCGGATCGCGTCGCTGTTCACGACGGCTTGAATGCCGTCATTGATGTCGTCCAGTGAATAGGCCTGGAGCAAACGTGATTCCGCACCGAAACCTCTGGAATAGATGCCAGGTGCGAACCGTGAGGAACTACTCAGTAGTGCTCAGATTTCGCGGGCCTGTCGAGGTTAACTTACGCGTAGTAGGCAGGTAGCGGCGAGTGCTCGAGCCATTGGACTGGATCATGGCTGAAAATGACCGTTGCGCCGGTCTTCCGCGCAATGTTGTGGAGCTTCTCCACCGATGCAGCGGCCTCGCGATTCGACACAGTCATCGGCGGCAGCGACTTCTTCTCCCAAACGTCTTTGTCCGAAACAGCATCGCCGGTGACGAGGAATGTCCGTCCCGACTGCGGAAGCGTGATCTCGAACGACTGATGCCCTGGCGTATGTCCGTAGGTCTTCCACACCCGGACCACCCCGTCGCCATACAGGTCGAAGCCATCCTCGTCATCTCCCAGAAATGTCCATGGAATGTCCGGAGAGTTGAAGTCCTCCTCGATGTAGGACGGGCGGTAGAACCAATCGGGGCTACGTGCATAGTCGTACTCTTCTCGCCTCGCGAGCACAGACGCGTTCGGGAAACTCCCGATGTCCGCCATTGCACCGGTGTGGTCGTGGTGAAGATGCGTCTGCAGGATCCACTTCACCGACTCGGGGGCAATTCCTAGGTCTCGCAACTGCAGGGCGCAAGCATCTTCTGCCTTCATCGTCGGCCACACCACGTCGACGATCTGGCCCCACCGCTTCCGCGGGTCACGTGCCACCTCGGGCGCGTTGCCACCATCGATGACGATGTTGCCCAAAGGGTGCGTCAGGACGTACCACTGAACGGGGATCGAGCACTCCTGCGGGCTCTTCGGGTAAATCATGAGCTCACCGCACCGGATGACGTACAAGCGGATATCCGGAAGGACCCGATCGGCGACAGGAGCTACTTCGGACAGTTCACTCTGGTCAACGCTCATCTTCACTGTCTCCGTGGCTGTGTCGTTGTTGAGGGTGATTGGTTCACGGTCGCGCCTCTCGATCGGAAGAGCAGACGGCGAACCCCGCTCCACTCGAGCGATCGCGACTGCCAGCCGGTTGGCGTGCCGACAGGTGGCCGGTGCCCGGGCACCATCGAGCTCCACACGCACAGTCAGGCTTGCGAAACGCCGCCCCGAGACTGAGCGGTGGCGATGTTCTATGTCCCGTCGACTCAGTAGTGAAAGGTGCGCTGTTCATCAATGGACGGAGGGCCCGCGAGCCCTGGACTCCCCAACCCACCGCCATTCCTGACCCATGACCCCCGAGGATCACCGCGAGAAGTAACGCTAATCACACTACCGAAGGCTGTCAATAGCTAGTGATCGCTAAGTGCAGACGTTGTCGATTCTGGCGAGAATGGCTTCTTGCCTGGAAAATCGACCCTTGACGGCACCCACCAAAAGGCAATAGCTTGATTGCCGAGCGTTCGCTCAGTCTCTGGCCGTTCATGCGGGTCCTGCTTTTCGTCAGCCCGAGACGGTGCCCTGCGATGACCGCAGTAGTGCGACTCGCGCAAACAGGTCCGCGAACGGCTCTTCGTATAGTCGATGAGAAAGGCGTGCCGATGTCAGTCGACCCTGGGAGACTTCGGACCATGCTGAGCCCGCAGTCCATTGCGGTGGTCGGTGCCAGCGCAAAATCGCGCTGGTCCCAAATGCTCATGGCCAACTTGAACCGGTACGGCTTCGACGGGCGCTTGAGTCTGGTCAACCCCCGCGGAGGTGAGTCATTTGGCCATGCGGTGGTCACCAGTTGTCGTGAGGTCGAAGGGCCCATCGACGTTGCGCTCCTGCTGGTGCCACCCCACGCCGTCGAAGCGGCGCTTCGTGACGCCGCCGCCGCGAACGCGAAGAGCGCGGTCGTACTGGCATCCGGATACGCAGAAGCAGGCACTGAGGGCCAGGTCGCACAAGCCGATCTACAGCGTCTGAGCACGGAATTGGATCTGCCGTTCCTCGGTCCCAACGGACTTGGCTTCGCCAGCCTCGTCGATCGCAGAGTGGGGTGGCTCGGGCACCTGCCGCCACGCTGCCGACCGGGTTCGGTTGCCATCGTGTCGCAGAGCGGCAACGTCGCCACCAGTCTGTGCGGTGTGGCAGCGCGCCTGGGCATCGGCATCAGCCATGTGATCGCCACCGGCAACGAAGCGGTAGTCAATCTTGTCGACGTGATGGAATACATCGTCGAGCTCGATACCGTTCGCGCGATAGGAGTGTTCGCGGAGGCAATCGCTGACCCCAAACTTTTCCTACAGGTCGCAAACCGGGCAGCGGAGCTCGCGAAACCCATCGTGATAATCAAGGCCGGCCGCAGCGACCTTGGCCGGCGGCTGGCACAGACCCACACAGGCGCAATGGCGGGGAATGAGTCCATCATCGATGCAGCCTTTCGCTCGAGCGGCGTGATCCGAGTCGACTCCCTGGAGCAGTTGATTACAACCGCCGGGCTCATCGCTCGCACCGGACCGCTTCGGGCCGGTGGGCTCGGTATGGTGTCGGTGAGCGGCGGCACCAACGACCTTCTGGCAGACCGCGCCGAGCAGGTCAACGTCCCGTTGACTCCGCTCGGCGAGGAGGCAGCGTCACGCATCGAGCGAGAAAAGCCCGCAGGAGCCGTCGTCCAGAACCCTTACGACATCACCGGTGGCGCCGCCCGAAACCCACAGGCGTGGGCCAGCGCCATCACCGCCATGCTCAACGATCCCGGCTACGGCCTGGTCGCCATCGGGGGCTTCGAACAACTGTCGCTACCTGATGACATCGAGGGAGAGCGGATCGATGAGGAACGTCTCGGATGGATCACCCAGGCCGTCAACAACGAGGGAGCATCTGATCGCGCGGTCGTGCTTTTGAACGCGGTCCAGGACTTCAGCGGGCATCAGGTTGCAGCACTTGCCGACCTGAAGGTGCCGCACATTCTTGCGGGAATCGACCACGGCGTGGCCGCCGTAGCGCATGCCATGACTTGGTCATCGTGGCTGCGGGACCGCTCCAGCGCCACTGTCGAGTCGGATGAGACAACGCCGGTAGAGCCGAGTCAGGGCATCTGGTCTGAGGCTGAGTCCCTGAATCTGCTTAGCTCCTTGGGAGTCCCCACGTTGCCCTTCGAGATCGCCGCCTCCGGCGAAGAAGCAGTGCAGGCCGCAGAGCGGCTCGGCTACCCGGTCGTCGCAAAGATCGCCTCGGCACAGATCAGTCACAAGACCGACATCGGCGGCGTCCAGTTGGATCTGCGAAGCCGAGAAGAGGTCGCCGCAGCCTTCGACAAGCTCATTCAAGCCGGCGAGCGGCACGCCGAGGCCACGGTCGACGGCGTCCTCATCGCGCCGATGCAGCCCGAAGGACTCGACCTCATCGTCGGAGCGCTTCGCGACCCCCAGTGGGGACTACTCATTCTCATCGGACTGGGGGGCGTACACGCCGAGGCCATGAAGGTTCAGGCCACCAGGCTGCTACCGGCCACCAGACAGGACATCGTGACAATGCTCGAGCAGCTCTCCGTCCCTTCCCTGCTGAATGGACTCCGTGCCACCGAGCCACCGACCATGAACCAGGTCGTCGACGCCATCTCTGCCTTCGCCAGGTTCGCCTCGAGAGCCGGGACCCCCCTCGTATCAGCAGAGATCAATCCACTCAGACTGGCGTCGAACAGGGTGGCGGCACTCGACGGACTCATCGAATGGGCCTGACCACCACCAGCCAGCGACAGCAAAGGGGTTCAGTTGACCGGCCTGAAGGGTGACGCAGCTATCGTCGGCCTCGTCGAGTTGGCACCGGTGAGGCGCCCTTCCGCGCCCTCGCCCATGACACTGGAGCAGATCGCGTTGCTCGCATCAAGAGTCATCGAGGATTCCGGAATCGAGCCCACCGCCGTCGATGGAATCATCACCACGCGCATCGCAGAGAGCACCAAGTTCGTGCCCTCAACAATCGTGGAGTACCTCGGCCTACCTGTGAACTACGCAGAATTCGTAGACCTCGGCGGAGCGAACGCCACCGCAGGAGTCTGGCGGGCCGCAGCAGCCATCGAGCTGGGCCTGTGTTCGGCGGTGCTGGTCGTAATCCCGGGCGCGGCAGAGAACCTCCCAACCCCGACCCGACGGCCTGCTGCGCCCACGTCGTACTTCGGCGCCTCCAGCGCCGAATTCGGCTCGCCCCAGGCAGAGTTCGAGATCCCATACGGGCTAATTGGCCAGAATGTCCCATACGCTCAGATTGCTCGCCGGTACGGCGACGCCTATGGATACGACAGCTACGCACTCGCAAAGATCGCCGCCGACCAGCGAACCAATGCTTGTGCGACGCCTGACGCCGTATTCTTCGGCAAGAAGATCACTGTGGAGGACGTTCTCGCAAGTCCGATCATCGCCGACCCCATCCACATGCTGGAGGTCGTAATGCCCTGCCAAGGCGGTGCAGGGGTACTGGTAGTGAACCGCGAACTGGCAGCACAGTCGAAGCATCGGCCTGCTTGGGTGACGGGCTTCGGCGAACGAGTCACCAACAAGAGTCTCGCCTACGCCAAGGACCTTCTCGTGACGCCAATGGAAGCGGCCGCACAGCGTGCCTTCGCGATGGCCAAGATCGGTCCCGGCGAAGTGGACCTCGTCTCACTGTACGACTGCTACACGATCACCGTGCTGATGACCCTTGAAGACGCCGGCTTCTGCCCTCGTGGGGAAGGCGCACGGTTCGTCCGCGAACACGACCTCACATTCCGCGGCGATTTTCCACTCAACACGGCTGGAGGCCAGCTGTCCTTCGGCCAGGCCGGAGCGGCCGGAGGAATGCACCATGTCTGCGATGCCGTACGCCAAATCATGGGAAGAGCCGGCGACGCGCAACTCAAGCAATGCGCGACCGCATTCGTCAGTGGTAACGGAGGAATCATGAGCGAGCAGATCGCCCTCATTCTCCAGGGAGAACGATGAACACCCTACTGCCGGACCCGACCCCTCTCACCATGCCCTTCTGGGATGGATTACGCGGCCACCGAATTCGGATTCAGTACTCGCCGTCGGCCGATCGATACGTGTTCTATCCTCGTGCCGTCACCCCGGGCACTTTGACCAACGACCTTGAGTGGCGAGAGATCTCGGGTGCAGCGACACTCATCACCTATGCCATCGATCAGCGACCCACGGCGCCACCACGGCAAGACTCGACACCACAGATACTGGCGGTCTTGGAGTGGACAGAAGGACCCCGGTTCACGTCATCCATCGTTGATGCCGACCCCCCGGCGCTGTCCGTCGGTATGCAGATGGAGCCCGTCTTCATGGATGACGCGCATACGGACCTCACCCTCCTGTACTACCGACCCGCCAAGGTATAGGGAGTCCGCCCCCTGTTCGATTGATCCCTTGACCTGACCACGATTCGGTGGCGCATTGGCGTATGACGTTTCAGGCGGAACAGTGTCGATTTCGGAGAGCGGTTCGTGCTCGACGGGCCGCGGTGTCGAGGTCGGAGTGCCCCAAATTCCTAACCCCGCCACTGCCGTCGTCGAGAGGGACGACCCTCTTAGGTGCGGGCAGATCCAGGGCCCTGAGTCAAGCGCCGAGCAGGGGCGGAGCCAGTAGAGAGAATGCTCGCTTGGAGAGCACGCGCCACGAGCGCACATCCACCAGCGAGCGATTGATCAGAGGGCGCCGGCTATCACGTGGCGACACTGACAACATGTGCCCGGAAGGTCTCTCGGTCGTTCTCGCTGCCAGTCCAGTCGCGCGTCCGAGCGAAATCGAACATGCCCTCGAACCGAGGCTGCCACCCTGCGCAGGCGGCCGCCAAAACTGACTCCAAGAAGTCGCGATAGAGCCACGCGTAACCATGCACGAGGCGTCCGGCATCGCCTGCAACCAAGGCGCGGTCCAATGCCTGGAGGTCGCGCCCCCCAGCATCTACGTAGAGCTCACGGAAGTTGTCCGGCTCGTTGAGTACTACCGCGTCGGAGGAATCCAAGGAGACGTACATGTCTACGTCAGGTCCGAAGCGGCGGTCTGGCCGGCGCGGCGCCCGAATACCAGAGCGTTGGCGTAGGCGTTTCCACTCCCCACATAGTGCTTCCCCACGACCCCACCGGTCACTTCGCCGGCGGCATACAAACCAGGGATCGCATTCCAATGTCGGTCGAGAACGCGTGCGTCCGCATCGATCTGGGGCCCTACGGCCGTCAACGGCATGTGCCAGAGGCGAAGCTCGGTGGCATAGAACGGCCGAGTCGCCACGGTCTTGAATACCGGCGCCTGCTTATCGAAGAACCTATCTCGACCGCAGTGACAGTCAGCGTTGTAAGTCTCCAAGGTTGCAGTCAGAGCCGGAGCCGGAATTCCCAGCTTGTCTGCAAGCTCGGGAATGGACTGGGCGACATGGACCTTCCCGGTCTCAACCATCTCGTCGATCACGGGTTCGACGAAGTCCTCCCACGGGTGCCCCTCGGGAAAGTTCACCTTGCGGTGCTGCGCCGTGGTGCCCGGCTGCGCCTCGCGCTTTGTCCTATCGTCCCACAGCGCAAATACGGGCCCCGACTGCGCCGATGTCACAGCTTCGGCAACGTTGTATGGAGACATCTCGTCCATATAGCGACGCCCCTGAGAATTGACCACGACCATCCAGCCGGGCAGGTACGCCCCCTCATTCTCGTGCGTGAAGTTCGCACGCAGGCGCAAGACACCGTTGTCATGCCCGGTAATGTCGGCACCGGCATGCGCAGCCATCACCAGGCCATCCCCGCGGCTGCTGGGAGGACCTACGTACCAAAGCCAGTCGTCCGCAGCATGCGCCCGGGGGAAGTGCTCCTTCAGGAGCATGCGATTGGCGCCGAATCCACCGGTGGCCAGAATCGTGGCGCGCGAACGCATCTCCTCGTCTCCGGCCAGGGCGCCGACAACCCGTCCGGCGTCATCACGCAGCAATTCCGTCACCCGGGTCTTGAGGACGACATCGACGTTGCGGCGGCGCTTCACCTCGGCAAACAGTACGTCGACAATGTTGGCGCCCAGGCCCTCGAAGACGTGCGCCCGGGGCACTCGCTCATCGCCGGCGAAGATGATGCCGGTGCACTTCGCCCCCAGCCCGACCAGCCATGAGATCGTCGGCCCCGAGTCGTAGGCCAACCTGTTCGCAATCGCGGGGAGCACCTCCCAGTTGTTCAATACCTGGTACTCGCGCGCCAACTCCTCGGCGGTGTCCGAAATACCCTCTGCAGCTTGAAATTCGGTCCCAGCGGCCATCACGATACCCGTTGACCAGGCGCTCGCGCCCCCGACGTGGTCTTCGCTGTCGACCAGCACCACGCTCAGGTCCGGATCGTCAGACGCTTGCAAGGCTGCGCTCAACCCGGCAGCCCCCGTCCCGATTACAAGCACGTCGATATCGAAGTCGTCTGCCACGTCGTCGGCCCTTCCAGTATCCGGACGCCCACCAATGGGGGTTCCTATTTATCGATCGCTAGTTTCCCTGGACAGTAACTCGGATATTCGTTCGAGGTCAACGAGATACTGGCCTTTAATTTTCCTAGACTTACTTAGCCATCGCTCGGTAGCCTGTCGTGGTGACTGTCTCATCTCCCGCAAACTCGGCGATCGCAAATTCGAACCAGAACTCCTCGGTCCTCTCCGCACTCGCACGTGATCTACGCGCGGCCATTCAGAGAGAGCACAGCTCTTGGACTGTCGGTGCGATCGCCCAAGTAGGCGGCGGACGGTCTGCATTGACCGCGATAGCCGAGCTTTCGGAAGCATCGGGTCACAAACGCGTCGCCGTTCGGGCCGAAATGCCCGGCGCCGGAGGGCTGAGCATCGGATCACTACGCGACCAGTACCTGATCCTCGAGCAGCTCCGGTCTCACGATGTTCCGGCCCCCGAGCCAATCCTCATTAGCGAGGGCAGACACGAGGACACCTTCGACCTGCTCGTCACGGAGTTCATCGAAGGCGATGTACCCCATCCATGGCGTAGCACCGGACGGGAGGCCATCAAGGCCCTGGGAAGCGACCGTCGATTCCGCGACGACTTCCTGGGAAAGCTGGCGGCGATCCACGCGATCGCACCTACGAAACTCCCGGCGAACCTGGCGCATGACGGCCTCGAGTCCGCCCACACCCATCCTGGACGGTCGCGTGAGCGTAGCCGATCGTGGATCGGCAGCAGCCGCATGTTCAGCGACGATCCGGTACTGACATTCACGATGCTGTGGCTAGAACAGCACCAGGTCGCGCAGACCTACTCGCCCGGACTCATTCATGGTGACTACCGCCTGGGTAACCTAGTGGTGGGAAACAATTCGGTGCGCGGAGTCTTGGACTGGGAACTGGCCGAGGCTGGTGAGATCCTCTCGGACGTCGCCTGGCTTTGCGGTCCACAGGGACACACCGACGGCCGACCAGCCGGGTTGTTCGCATCCGAGGAAGACATCGTTTCCGGATACGAGACATGGACGGGACGCCGAGTACCGGCTGAACTGTTCGCCTACCTAAAAGTGGAAGGAACGTTGCGGACCGCCGCCGTGTGGGCTCAGCTGAGCGCGGACGAACATGCTCGCGGGAGTCACGCAATGGCACGTCGCTGTCAGGACAGCGTCGTCAACTTGATTGGACAGTGCGCTCAGGTACTCGGCCTTCCGCAGGGCGAGGATGGACGGGCCGACAGATCCGGCGCGCTTGCGCGGGGGCTCGCCTCCATGAGCAAAGACATCCTCAAGGACGTCTCGTCGGAGCCCACCGCCAAGAGCCAGGGGCCTGCGACGCGAGGCTCCCAACTGCTCCTCCGTCGAATCGTCGACATGAGCCGAAGCGGCCCCTATGCCGAGTACGAGGAAGCATGCAAGCGGCTGGTAGGCGAATCAGGCTTCGAGGACCATGTGCAGCGAGTCAGCACTGCACAGCAACTCTGTGCCGCCCTGGCTTGGATGTCCACGGAGGATCCGACGGCACTGGAATCGCATGAGGTCCGGCGGGTCGTTGGCTGGTCGGCCGAGCCAGGCATCGCGTTCGCCAACCAGATGATCGCGACAGCGAACACCCCCGAACCAGTCGACCAAACTCAATAGAAGGATTGCGACGCTGATGAGTTCCCCTTCAGCCAATCTGCCCTCGGCACCGCTCTACTCGAGCGACGACTACCCACTTCATCAGACCGCGGACACCCACGTACGCGTCGCCTCAGACAATCCCCGTTGGACCGAGCGCTGGTACTTCAATCTTCAGCGTGAAGACGGCGCCCTGGTGGGCATCGTCGGTGGTGGCTTCTACCCCCATGGAGGCGTCCTCGAGGTCTACGCGTGCATCCTCCACGACGGGAGGCAGCTCAACCTCCGCCAACGCGTCATCGAGTTCGATCGATCCCGGATCGACAGCGCTGCGGCCGTCACCTTTGCCATCGCCGAGCCCATGGCACGGTGGAGCATGCGAGCGCAGGGCAGCAGCTTCGATCTGGATCTCACGTATAGGTCCGCGCAGCCGGCGTACTTGTTCCCACCGTTCGTCGTAGCAGCGGACCTCCCCCATGCTGCTTCCCAGCTGCAAGTGGATACGGTGCAGCATTTCGTCCAGCCTGGGCAGATCGAGGGCCAGCTCAGAATCGGCGGCGAGGACATCCCATTGGCGCTGAGCAGTTTCCGAGATCGGACCTGGGGGGTTCGCTCGTCTCGGCCTCGCCTGCACCAGTGGTACGTGATGCATCTGAACGACGGGAGTCAGCTCAACCTGATCCATCAGGAACGGGCGGACGGTGCCGTCATGGTCACCCACGTTGCCCGCATGTGGAACGACGGATCCGTCGAGACCGGGGTGCTCGACAGCCACGACCTGGAGTTCGATCCGACATCTCGAACATTGAAGCGGGCAACGTTCGAAGGACACCTCGCCGGGGGCGGCGCCATCGCCATCTCCGTCACAAACATCGGAGACGGGGTACGGCTACTCGGCGCAGGATACAGCGAGAAGCAGGGCGAGGCGACTGGCCTGGGCGTGCCACAAGAGGAGGTGTGGGATTTGACGGACAGCAATCTGGTCGCGAGCCTCGGCAGGGGGACCATCGACAGTCCTGCTACTGCGCATTGCTCTTGGGGGTCAGACACTTTGACCGGCTTTGGCATCACGGAGACCGCCATAGCCCGAAACCACTGGCGATACGGCGCGCAGCTTCACTGACTCTGCACTCCTGAACGGAATCGGCGGCGATGAACACATTTCGAGGACGTACGAAGGGAACAGGATGAAGTTCGGAACGGTGTCCCTCTGGCGTGACTCTCTAGATGACTACGTGCAACAGATCGAACTTGCGGACTCACTCGGTGCCGACATCGTAGGAGTGGGTGACTCTCAGGCGGGCTTTCGTGAACTCTACGTCTCACTAGCCGTAGCGGCGTGCCACACGAAGCGGGCGTCGCTGGGACCGATGGTCACCAATCCCCTGACACGTCACCCGGCCGTGACCGCCAGCGCCATCGGGACCCTGGATCGCTTGACGGACGGCCGAGCTGTAGTTGGCTTTGGCACGGGCGGAAGTGCGCTGTGGACCATCGGACGACCACCCGCGCGGGTCGCCCAGATGCGCGAGTACATCACAACAGTTCAACATCTGATGCGAAGTGGAACGGCCACCTTCGAAGGCGACGCCGTTTCCGTCCAGGACATACCCAGGGCGGTGCCCGTCTTCATCAGCGCGGAGGGCCCACGCACACTCGCGCTCGCCGGCGCCATCGCCGACGCCGTTGTCCTTCACACCGGGACCACGCCTGCCGCCATCCGGTGGTGCAAGGAACGACTTCACGCCGGCGCACAAGAAGCCGGCCGCGACCCGGGCGAGATCGAGATCTGGATGATGCTCAAGGCCAGCGTCGCCGACGATCGCGCGACTGCTCTGGAGCATGTGCGGGCCGGTCTGGCAGGAAGTGCCTCGCACGCCCTTCGTCAGGGCGCCGAGGAGAAGGGCGTTCCAGCGGAGCTACTTGAACCACTAAGCGAATTGATCAGCCGCTATGATGCCGCCCAGCATGCTGTCGCCGGGAGCGCCAACGCAAAATTGGTTGACTCTCTGGGCCTCACCGACTTCCTTGCCGGCTACTTCGGCTTGGTGGGGACCCCCAAGGACTGCGTGCGGACGCTTGAGTCGCTCGCATCCCAAGGCGTTCAGGGCGTGATCTGTCCTACCAGCTCACCGCACCCACTCAACCTGATCGAACGGCTGGGACGCGGGGTCTTCCCGAACGTGCCCACTCCGGCAGCGGTTTGAGGACGTCTGGGAACCACTTCGCCCCTGGTCGTGACCTGTTCAGACTTTTGTGCCGGAGACCGCTCCTCTCGAGAAGCGGCGAACTCGTGTGCGCTGCCGCCAGCGACGTCGTCATCACCAGTAGCGATCGCTAGGTAGATTTCAGGCTCGCTGACCACTGATCGACGCGAGTTCGCCGATTCTTCCGCAGGGTCAGCTGCACACAACGGGCAGCCGGCTGCCGGGACGGATCAGGGCATGGGCGCGACGGCGCCCCGCCACCAAGGCCATGGTGACGGGGCAGGATAGTCGAACGTGAATCGGCCTTCAGAAGGTTTAGAGGGTCGCGGCCGCCTCACCGCGGGGTCAACTGATGGTTCAGATATCCCACAGTGACTCGCTCGCTGCGTCGAATCGCACCGTGATACGACGTAGGCGCGTCTGACCTTCGACTGCGCCCTCACCGAACGCGTTCCCAACCCCGCTGTTTTTGAAGCCCCCGAACGGTAGAGCTGGGTCCATGACCCGGGTGGCGTTGCACCAGATCGTACCGGCCTCGACGCTTTCGGCCACGCGCAGCGCCGTCCCCACTTCCTTGGTCCAGATGTTGGCCGACAGGCCAAGGTCGACGCCGTTGGCGAGGTCGACGGCCTCTTCCTCCGAGTCGAAGGGGATGACGGTGAGAACGGGGCCGAACACCTCTTCCCTGGCGACGGCGGAGTCCGCCTGATCATCACGGTAGATCGTGGGGGCCAGATAGTAGCCCGGAGAGCCTTCGTAGCCCTTCGGTCGTCCACCGCCGGTCAACAACTGGGCCTGAGTGTTGCCGAGTTCGAGGTAGCGACTCACCGACTCGTACTGCTGGGCGGAGATCAGCGGGCCCATCTTCGTCGCCTCGTCGGACGGCGCACCCACCCGAATGCGCTGCGTCGCCGCGACCAGACGCTCGGTGAAGCCATCGGCAATCGACTTGTGCAGAAGCAGCCGACTGGTAGCTACGCACACCTGGCCCGCGTTTCCGAAGATTCCGTACAAGGTGGACTGAAGTGCAGCATCGAGGTCTGCATCGGCAAAGACGATGCTGGGGGCCTTTCCCCCGAGCTCCAGGGTGACCTTCTTGAACGACTCTGCGGCCGCTAGATTCACACGTCGGCCCCCTGTCACTCCGCCGGTGAAGGTGACCCCACCAATCCCCGGGTGGGAGGCGAGGAGTCCCCCGACCTCGCCTGCGCCCGTCACCACTGACAGCAGACCCGCCGGAACACCCGCCTCGCTCGCCAAGTCTGCGATCCTCAACGCTGACAAAGACGAGAATTCAGAGGGCTTCAGGACAACCCCGTTGCCAGTCGCCAGCGCAGCGGCTCCCCGACCTACGCAGCTGGCGACGGGCCCGTTCCACGGCATGATGCCTGCCACGACACCGAGCGGCTCACGAATGGTATAGCTCAGGTGACCGGGGGTCACCGGGAGTTGGGCGCCGTTGATCTTGTCCGTCATGCCGGCCCAGTACCGGGCCACCCGAGGGGCCGACATAGCCTCGCCCCGGGCATCTGTGATCGGCTTGCCGGTCTCGGCGGTGATCAACTGCGCCAGTTCCTCTGAATGCTGGGCAACCAGTTCGCCCCACTTCCAGATGATTGCACCCCTCGCGTCGGGAGTCAGCTTGACCCAGCGCCTCTGCGCCTGGGCTGCGGCCTCGACGGCCTGGTCAACCAGTGACTCCGAAGTCACCTGTAGCTGCGCGATCTGGGACTCGGTGGCCGGATTGATGACTGCAATTGTCTGATCCGCGCCAGATGTCACCCGCTCACCGGCAATGAACGGTTGCTGCAATTCCGCGATGTGCTCCACTGAAAGCCTTCCGATGAACGTGCCAGAGTTGTACGCCCGTATTCGCCGAGGCTCGGGCGCCTGGCGCCGCAGTGCACGGCGGCACTATCTGCAACCTCGAACGGTCAGTCGGTCGCGCGGGCAGGAAATGCCGGGCGCCAATGGGACTATTCCCTGCCGGTTCGAGGACTGTCAAGAGCGATCGATAGGTAAGCTGCGAGGGTGACTTGCCTAGCTGTTGTAGTAATTCAGTACTTTCCACCCGCTAAGTTGGCGATTCTGGGAGGGCCGGACGTAGACTCCGAAGCAGAATTGAACTAACCATCGATCGATACAGTCGTAGCGTCGTGCAGGTACTGCTGGTGCCGGTCTTACTGATCGTCTAGATCAAGGATCCAGGAGCTTCACTATGGTTCAGCCGTCCGAGGCTTTGGCCGAGGAAGTCAAGTGGGACGAATACCCCCCTGAGACAGGCCTCTCGCCGGTTCTGCGTCACGCACGCGATGCCTTCGTCACGAACGGCTACCACGGGACCTCGGTGCGCGATCTTGCCAAGCGCTTGGGCCAAACAGTGCCCGCAATCTACTACCACTACGAGAACAAGCAAGCAGTGCTGGTAGCCCTGTTGACCCTCAGCATCGAGGATCTCCTGGATCGGTGCACGCGGGCATTAGCAGAGGCATCTGACGACCCAGCAGACCGGCTCTCCACGCTTGTGGAGTGCATCGTCCTGTATGTGGCGAACAGGCGAGACATGGCTTTCCTCGACTCTGAGATCCGCAGCCTGGAATCAGAGAACCGCAAGGCGTACGTTCGCAAGCGCGACCGCATGCAGGCGCTCGTCACAAATGTGATCACGGACGGGATGGAGCGTAAGGTCTTTCTTCCTGGCGACCCTCACGCACACTCCCGAGCGATCATCATGATGCTCCGAGGCATCGCCACCTGGTATCGCATCGGTGGTCCACTCACACCACAGGACCTGTGCAAACAGTACGTCGCCTATGCGTTACGCCTTGTGGGGCACGAGAAGGTCTGACCCGCTTGGCGGGCGAACTCGGTGGGCTTGCAGCTGGGTGTGCGCCCGGCCCGCGTAGGACCTTTTCCTGGGTGCGCCGTGGGCACCTGGCGTCTACGGCTCGCGAGAGGATTGCAGCGGATGCGCGCCACCGGTTTCGATCATCGAACGAATCTCGCCCTTCGCCAGCTTGCCGCCCGGGTTGAGGGGAAGATGATCGACCGTTAGGTATGTCTTGGGTCGCTTGAAGCCGGCTAGCGTCTCCTTCGCATGGGTGCGCAGTTCGCCCTCGCTCACTTCAACATTCGAGGCGAACTCGACCACGGCCACGACCGCCTCGCCCCAGTACTCGTCAGGCACGCCGATAACAGCCACGCGCGAGACACTCCGGTGCTCGGCGAGCGCGGCCTCCACGTCGGCCGCAAACACGTTCAAACCCCCGGTCTTGATCATGTCCTTCACACGACCGCCGAAGTGGACTGCCCCATTCGCGTCCTGATACCCGAGATCTCCTGTGGCGAACCACCCCCCACGAACGTCGCCGGCGTCTATTGCGCCGGGGGCACGCAAGTAGCCCTGCATCACCGATGGCCCACTCACCTCAATTTCGCCCAGCCCGGCGGCTTCGGCAGGCGCACGATACTCGTCGAGACCGCTCGCGTACCCGACGTTGGTCGGGTCGCCGAGGAACGCATCGCCCGAAGCACGCGCCATCGATCCCTCGGTGCAGCCATAGGAGTAGTGGATTTGCGCAGATGGGAACATGGCCGAGATTCTCTGCCGCTGCGCTGGCGTGATTTCGTATGCGGTTTCCAGCACCGCCACGGACGGGTAGCTGGCGCCGGGGACTGCCGCATCAACAGCCATCAGCATCGTCGGCGCGAGGAACGCAACGCGTATGTCTCCTTCAGCCAGGAGGTGCGCCGTCCGATTCGGGTCGAAGCGGGGTTCGAGGACACAGGTCCCGCCGACCATGAGGTCGGTCAGCAGGAAGTTGCCGAACCCGACGCCGCTGAGCGGGAGCACGAACAGCTCCCGATCGCCCTCATGGCGGGGCTGGGACACCTGGCGATTGATGGCGTGCCAGGTGAGGTTCCGGTACGACTTGGCTACCGCCTTCGGGGTGCCCATCGAGCCGGAGGTAAAGAGCAAAATCGCCGTCTCGGAGTCAGCCATGGTCGGCTCGGGCGGCTCATCCGTACAGAACCCGGCTATCGACAGCGTTTCGGGCTCCAAGGCCTGGCCGGCGTTCGCGCTGTCGGGCAGGATGCGGACTACCTCCACTGAACCATCGCGCTCAGCCAAGGAGAGCGCGTCGCGAACTCGAGCCAGGTACTGGGGTGCGGCGGCCACCAGGCGAGGAGAGGTTGCGTGAAGTACGTGGGCGAGGTCTTCGCCCAGCAGTCCGGTGTTCGTCGGCACGGCGATCGCACCGAGTTTGGCCAGAGCAAACATCACGCGCACGTAGTCAGGTCCGTTGGGCGCGCACAGGATCACTCTGTCGCCTGAGGTGACCCCTCGCGCGGCGAGGGCATTCGCCATCGCGTTGACCTGTTCATTGAGCAGGACGTACGAGGTCGCCTCACCTTCGAACTCCAGCGCCGGATGGTCGTGATACCGCATTGCGCTCAAGCGGAGAACACGGCCGTAGTTGAGGAACGCGTCCGGCTGGGCAATCTCTTCCATGTCATCGCTCACTTCCGGTGGCGCGGCCTACCCGGGACCGGTCGGCTCGACTTCGAGCCTGTCCGAAGGGCATACACCGCCACCTAGGCCATTTCGGGTTCAGATCAGCAGCATCACATCCGGAGAACAAGGGGGTCTCTCGACGGCGAACCGCCCTCATACGACAACCTCAGGACGATTTGGGTCAAGAGGTGCTCGACTTTGCAGGCGGGCGGGGTCGAGATCGTCAATCGCGTAGCCAGAATCCCCGTGTAGAACCGTGGATACGCCCAAGCTGAAGAGAATATCTGCGCCAGCGGCACGTCTTGGTCATGCTGCGCGCACAGAATGGGCGCGCACATCGTTGGAAAGCCGACGTAGGCGCGGACCTTGCCCTCAGCGATGGCACGGGACGCGCTTCAGCAGCGGAACGTATCTGGAAGTCGCAACTCAAGCCGAACTGAGATGCACCTGCAGCGTCCGCGGGTCGGACAGGTCGAAATCGACACGCGCACCAACAGCAAGTCTGTCTTGCTGCGACCCCTCCATCAGCGCGGGTATCCGAATGCTCGGCACGGAGTCGGGCACGACGTAAACCGAGGAATAAGGTGTCCGGTCGCGTAGCCACTTGGGAATGCCCATGCTGGGTGTCACAGTTCGGGCGTGGACCGTGACGAACGTGCCCACTACGCCAGAGGTCCCGCACTCAATCCATGACAGCTTGTTGGATTGGCACTTTGAGCAGCCGAGCAGCGGGGGAAAGAAGTGTGCCTCACATTGATCGCACCCCTGAGCGAGGACGGTTCTGTGCTCGGCTACAACCTGCCGGTAGTTGTCGGCGAGCGCCTGCGCACCCAGTTCGACCGGGGCCCGACTGACCACGAGATTCGACATTTAGTTACTCCTTCGCCTGAGGATCGCGCCTGAAGTGGGGCCGATCTGGGGTGCCGTCACCAGCGCGTGCTCGGCGTTGTCGACCTGGTTGGTCGCCTCGCCTCGAAGCTGGCGCACCGCCTCCAGCACATGGCGGAAGCCGGCGCTATAGCCGCACGTGAGGTCGCCGCCATGAGGATTGACCGGTCGGCGTCCGTCAGATAGGAATGCCTTGTCGGCCACGAGATCAGCGACCTCACCGCGCTCGCACAGTCCGAAGGTTTCGACCAGATCCAGGTACGTGAAGCTCGTGCAGTCGTAGACAGCCGCGACGTCGATTTGATCCGGCCCGATTCCAGCTTCGGCGTACAACTGGTTGGCCACGAAGCTAGAGGGACTCTCGGGCCACGAGTTCGAAGTCGGTCGCAGATCGAACCAGGTTCTGGGATCCGGGCCGTGGGATTGGGCGCTCGCGGCGATCTCGACCTCGCGGTCCGGGTTGCTGCTGACGCCTGCCGCGGTGACCACTACGGCGCAGGACAGATCCGACGATGCGTATTCGTCGAAGCTGGTAAAGGGGCCAACCGTGCGGACGTCGGGGTCGAAGTACTCGTCCCGGCCGACCGGATTCTTGAAGATGGACTCTGGGTTGAGCGCGGCGTTGGCCCGCATCAGGTTTAGGGATTGGAACAGGGTCTCTCGCGACATGGGATAGCGCGCGGCATACTCCTCGTAGATCGACGCGAACATATGGAGGTATCCAGTCCAACCGGAGGCACGCATGTAGTTGACCCCGTCGAGATAATAGGGTCGCAGCGGATCCCCCATCGACATCTGCTTGAGCCACTCCTGACCGGTCAAGGTCCGAAAGCAGATCACCGCACGTGCCCGGCCGGACTCGACAAAGGCCCGGGCGACGTCGACAAGTGCGACCGAAGAACCGCCGCCCGATGGCACCTCGATAGCGCAGGCAAGCTCTGCTGTACCGAGTGTCGCGGCCAACGTCATCGCCGACATCGAACCGTCATAGGTGTACTTGACGACTCCATCGATGTCTCTGGGGTCAATTCCCGCATCGTTACAGGCCGCCAGCGCCGCCCCGTACGTCATGTAGTCGGGAGAACGACCGGAGCCGTCAGCAGTCAACGGGACTTCGCCGATGCCCGCGATCACAGCCTGCTTCAGCGCGCTACTCATATAAGCTCCGCGATGACGGCGCCCTCGGCGATCTCGGATCCCTCGGTGACCTTGAATCGTACCGCGCCTGCGGCGGTCACCTCCACAGGAATCTCCATCTTCATCGACTCCAGGATCGCGATGGTGTCCCCTACAGCGACCTCCGTACCGTCCGGAACAGTGAACTTCCACACGGTCGCAGACATTTCTGCTGTCACGATATTCATGTGAGGCTTCCTTCCTTGGCCTTGTCTTTCTTCGAGCTCATGACGCTAATCAGCGACGTGTCGTATTTCCCCGCGACAAACTGCGGGTCCACCAGCAGGCGCGCGAGAAACGGAAGGTTCGTCTGCACACCCTCGATCTTGAATTCTGCGACTGCTCGGATTGCGAGTGCGATGGCCGCCGACCGGTCGGGGCCATGAGCAACGATCTTCGCCAGTAGCGGGTCATACTTGCGCGACACGGTATTCCCCGCGACATAACCGGCGTCGATGCGCACGCCCTCGATCGCCGGTTCGTGCCAGACGGTGATCTGTCCCGGGGACGGGAAGAATCGAATCGGGTCCTCGGCATAGACACGCAGCTCGATCGCATGGCCGGTCAGCTCGGCGTTGCCGGAGCCGAATACAGTCGGCCGGTCCAGGGCCAGGCGGAGCTGTTCGGCAACCAGGTCGACGCCGGTCACACATTCGGTGACCGGATGCTCGACCTGCAGGCGGGTGTTCATTTCCAAGAAGAAGAACTCACCAGTGGTCGCGTCGACCACGAACTCGACCGTGCCCGCACCGCGGTAAGCGATCGCCGCACCGGCACGGACGGCAGCGTCGCTCAGCCGCCGGCGTAAGTCGTCGTCGACAAATGGAGACGGAGCCTCCTCGACGACCTTCTGGTGGCGGCGTTGTACAGAGCAGTCCCGCTCCCCGAGGGCGATGATCGTGCCGTCAGCCAGCCCAAAGATCTGTATCTCGATGTGGCGAGCGTGCTCGACGTACCGCTCCAGCAGCATCGTGGGGTCGCCGAACAGCCGTCCGGCGCGCGTCTGGGCCTGCTCGAATTGCGCGCGCAATTCCTCCTCGTCGCGGGCAATCACCATTCCCATGCCACCGCCACCGGCCGACGACTTCACCATGACCGGGTACCCGGTCTCGGAGGCGGCGGAAACTGCGCCCTCGACGTCCGGTACGGGCGCAACGGAACCAGGAACCACGGGCACGCCGCTCTTCGCCATCAGTTGCTTTGACCGAACCTTGTCACCCATAGCCGTGATGGCCGCGGCGTCGGGACCGACCCAGGCAATCCCGGCCTGAACAACAGCATCCGCGAAACCCGGCTTTTCAGACAAGAAGCCGTAGCCTGGGTGCACCGCCGCCACTCCTGCCGTCCGAGCGACGTCTACCAGCTGATCGACGTCCATGTATGGCACGCCTTTTTCATCCGATAGTGCGACAGAGATATCGGCCCGACCGACGAATGGGAGGTCCTGATCGACGGCGTCGTATACAGCCAGGGCCCGTAGGCCCAACGCCTGGACACCTCGCACCAGCCTCAGCGCGATCTCGCCGCGGTTGGCGACCATGACCAGAGGTACATCAGGCGGGGCGCTCATCGACGTCGCTCCTTCGGCACCGATGAGTCGCCGACGAAGATGCCGTCGATGATTGCCTTGCGGGTCTCGGCCGGGTCGATCACGGCGTGCAGTGCTGCCCGGCCCGCCGGGCGCCAGACTGAGCTTCCCTCTGTCATCTCGGCGGCCACCTCGGCCGCGAGCGCGCGGTACGCGGTCTCACCACCGGTAACGCGTGCCTCTTCGAGGCGCTTCTTGTTCACGATCATCGCGCCATTGGCAGGTGCCATGAAGTTGACCTGCGCATCGGGCCACGCCACGACGTAGTCGGCGCCCGACGGATAACCCCCGAAGAGGACCCATCCGAAGCCGTACGCCTTCCTCAGCACGACTGTCACACGTGGAACGGTTGCGTTGGTCACCGCGTCCAAGAGCTCGATCGCATGACGCAGGATGCCTTCGCGCTCGGAGTCTGGTCCGATCATCACACCCGGTAGGTCCTCGATGAACACGATTGGTAGGTCGTAGGTCTCGGCCAACTGCACCGCTCGCCGTGCCTTGTCCATGGCTCGTGCGTCGGCCACACCGGCACGGAACTTCGGCTGGTTGGCCACGACGACGACCGGGCGTCCCTCGACGCGAGCAAGTCCGGTCACCACCGCCCGTGCGTGCTCGCCCGCCACCTCGAAGAAGCTGTCCCGATCGACCACTCCCTCGATCACTGTGCGCATGTCGTAAGCGCGACGGAAGTCCTCCGGAACGAGGCCCGCCAGGTCGGCCGGGTCCAGCGAGGGTTCCTCCCATTGGGTGGCCCGGGGCGCCGGCAACGTATCGTTTGCCGGAAGGTAGCTGAGGAACGTGCGCAATGCTTCGATGGCCGCAGGATCGTCGGGGACGACGACGTGCGCGATGCCGGATTCCTTCGCTGAAACCTGGGGCCCGCCCAGTTCCTCATCGGTGAGCTGTAAGCCCATGGCCCCGGCGACAACGGGGGGACCACTGAGTCCGATGGATGCGTTGGCAGTCATAGACACGAAGTCCGACGCACCTGCGTAGAAGGCCGGGTCACCGTAGGCCGTGCCCATGATCGCGGTAACGCGTGGAATTCGGACCCGCCGGTGTCGCAGGCCGAAGATCGTTTCACCCTCATACATGCCGTTGACCTCGGCAAAGGTCTCGTCGAGCATGTCGGGGATACGTCCGCCACTCATGTCGCCCAGGACGACCAACGGAACGCCCTTGGTCTCGGCGAGGTAGTTCATGTGGCCCTGCTTGCGCAGACCGATCCGTCCGTTGCTGCCACCCAGCACAGTGGCGTCCATCGCAACGACTACGGCCTTCCGCCCATCGATCATCCCTGCCCCTGTCACCACAGCATCCGCTGGTGCAGCCTCCCCGACCTCAGGGCGGTCGGAGTGGGCGAACATCCCTATTTCGACGAAAGTTCCTGGGTCGAAGAGCAGGTCGATGCGCTCGCGCGCGGTCAGATGCCCGCGGGCGTGGTGGCGGGCGACTTTGGCGGCGCCCCCCTGTTCGAGGGCTAGATCGCGCCGACGATGGAGCTCGGCCCTCGCCTGTTCGCGAGGACCTGCGTCTACAACCTCGGGTTCGATTTCACGTGCCGATACAGTCATCAATTCACCTTCTTGGAACCGGAGCCGAGAACTTCGGTCCCGATTAGGACAACGGTGTCGTCCTGTTTGTTCATTTGAACGCTGAAGTGCACTTCTTCGGCTGCAACCGCGGTGACGGTGCGGCGACAGGTCAAGGTGTCTCCGACGAAGACTGGTGCCAGGAAACGGACATCCGACCAGCGTCGAGCCATGTCGGCCCCGTCTGGCGCGTACCACGCCGCGTGGTCCGGGAACATTAGTCCAATCGTCCAATTCAGCGCGATATACCCGTGGGCGATCGGGCGCTCGAACGGAGAGCCGGCCATGTGCGCCTTGTCGAAGTGCAGACGCGTGTAGTCGTGCACCAGCCCGGCCCATGTGCCGAGATCGGACTCGGAGACTGTGCGCCCGGTCGACTCTCGGAAGTCACCGACACTGAGGCGTTGATCAAACATCTGCTGTCCTCCGCCGCACGAGAATCCGTTGCTCAGAGCTCGTCAGAAGCTGGCCAGTCACCGTCGACGTCTCGTGCCTGTACGCCACGAGGCCGGTCGACTTGCGCGCGACGAGATCGGTGACCGTCGCACTGCTACGGATCATCGTTCCTCCGATTGCTGTGCTGTGAAACGTAATTGAGTCGAATCCATAGAAGGCTACAAAATGTTCCGGGATGTAACCGGCGTCGCCGTGCAGAAGCAGGGCCACGCCGAGGCTGAAAAGGTACATCTGCGGCACGGGCAGCGGCTCATCGGCCTTTCGATCGAAGATCGGCCGCACGTCGTTCGAGAAACGCGTGTAGGCCCGGACATCGTCGTCGCAGACCACACGACTGGGGCTGCGGAACCTCATGTCGAGCGTGAAGTCATCAAAATAGGCCGGTTCGGGTCGGGCTACCCGCCTGCTATCGGCCGGTTCTACTGCCGCCATCGCAACCCTCATCCTTCTGTCGAAATCCATATAATCGAGTTTTCTCTTACTTATCTATCGATAGGTAGGACACTAGCTCGCAGGAAACGTGGGGGCAATAGTTTGGAGAAAACACCGAATACCTCGTGCTCTGACAGCTTTCGCCCTGTACCTGCTCCGTGGTAGTCCCTAACTTGACACCGCGTAACATATCGATCGCTAGATCACGATCGCAACGAGTGGGTCCCGAAAACAATCCGCGAACCATGAGAGACGATCGAGACGACCACAGGGACAGAACCCAGCGGTGACGCTCCGTCTGCTGGCCTCAGCGCTGTGACGTCAAATAGCGCGTCGGTCGCATGAGTGCAATTTCGGTTGCGCTCATCTCACTCAACTCCCGCCGGCACAGCGCAAGCCATGTTTGTGATGCCGGGAGCTCGAGAAGGTCCGCATGCCCGCGAAGGCGGCGAAAGGCGCTGCTCAGCAACGCCGACGGATCGGTTGCCACACGCGTTCCGATGCCGAGTGGCGCGGCCAGTTCGTCGGGCAGGGCAGAGAGCATGCGTTGGTCAGCCGTCACCGGGTACGTTGCGGACTCCGCACGCTCCGCTACGCGCGGCCCCAAGTTATCGAGAAGACCTACTGTGAGCAGGAGAGTCGAGCGTGCTTCCCTGTCGGCGACCGATGGAAGGACCTGGGTCTCGAGGACGCGGACAAGCACACCGATCAAACGGTCGGGCTCGTTTCCGCGCAGGCCACTCACAGGGCCTCGAACTGCTCGATGAGCCGCAGGAGCTCAGCGTCTGTCCGGTGTGAGCCGAACTGCCAGGACAGGTCCCGCACATCGATGAGGGCCGGGTCCTCACTCTGCAGCGCAAGGTCGAGTAGTCGCAGTTCGGTGCACCCTCTGACCCAGCCCGCCGCGATCTGCCACAACAGCACGTCGCGTTCGTCCATTCGGCGGCCTGATGCCGCGTTATACAGTTCGACGAACTGGTCACGGCTGACGAGTCCCATGATCGGATCATCTCCGGATCGCGCAGACATGCACATCCACCCGACATCGAAAAGCGGGTTCCCGAATCGGGCCGTCTCCCAATCCAAGATGCCTGCGACGCGATCTTCCTGCCAGACCAGGTTGGCCAGCCGAAAATCGCCGTGCACCAGCGTGACCTCCTCGCGGGTATCTCCGAGATGACTGTGCAACCACAGCCTCACAAAATCGAGCACCCTCGAACTCACGACGGCAAGCTGATCGAGCGTCTTGTCGAATTGGAGGAGAAAGGTAGCAGGGTCCCCGTGCGCCGTGCCTTGTGCGCCTGGTGCAGAGACCTGGTCCAGTGATAGCGCGTGAAGTCGACTGAGCACCTCTGCCATCTCCCGGGCCATGACGATCCTCCGAGATTCGTCGAAGTCGCTGGTCTGCCGCGGGTTGTGAACCTCCCCCTCAATCCAATCGAGCACGAGGAACGGCGTGCCGAAGACACTCGCGTCGCCGGCAGCGATCACCTCCGGTACCGGCATCCCACTGGCCGCGAGCTGCCTCATGAGCAATGCCTCGTTGGCGCCGTCGTAGTGAAGAAAAGGTCCCTGGTCGGGATCCAACCGCACCAGCAGCTTCCGATCCTCGCCGGTCATGGAGAAGATGAACCCGTCGTGGGAGTTCCCGGGGGCTCGACCGACGTACTCGACTGGCCGCGATAGCTGCGACTCGAGGTAGTGAGCAAGACGCGCCTGTACCGGAACTTCAGAAATACTGACCTCACTGGAGGTCTGGAGGATGCCGCCAGTCGTGCTCATCGGTAGCTCCGTCCTCGGAAAGCACGCCAGATACTCGGCGACCAGATTTCCTGGTCCTCGCCAACAACAATTCGACCGTCGACATCCCAGTCGACCAGGCTCATCCAGGACAGCATGCTCGTGTTCGCGGCCAGCGCGATGCTGTTGCGCACCCGGCCACGGACCTCGCGGGTTCCTCCGCCTTCTTCTTCAAATGCGACGGTCAATTCCATCGGGTGACCCGTCACCGGATCGCGCTTCGTCACCTTGCGCACACCGGATGAGAACGGACGCTGTCCCGTCGCGGACGTCTCGTGTCCGCCCACAAGTGGAAGGTCATCGCGGAGCATGTCGAGATCGCGAGGAGCGGCGTAGAGAGCAAGGAAGCCGTCGTCCGATCCGCCCAGCGCGTAGGAGTATGCAGACCGGAAGAGCGTGAAATCGCTGCGCCGATACCAGGAGCGATCCCGCATCGCGAAGCAATCGACGTCGCGCCGCGTACCGTCGACCGTCACCCAACCGGTCATGTGCATCGGCTGATCCAGGTGCTTGCCACCGAAATAGGTGGGGGCCTGCAACGCCTTCGCGCTGAGATCAAAGGCGAAGCGGTCGCCATAGCCTCGCTCATCCTCAGAGGTGAGGCGATACTCCCGAAACGGGTCGACGACCGTGTGGGATAGCCCCGGGATCTCGAGGTCGAGCAACGAAGTCGGCATCCCCAGGCGCACGTCCTTCCAGTACGCGGTGTCCCACGGGGACGAGACCCCGGGACCCCAGACATAAGTGAAGGCGTCCATCACCCCGAGGTTCGGTCGGAATCGCAGATAGACGTGGCCGGCGAGCACATGGTCCGTGGTCCAGAACGAGTACCACGCCGTCTCTGTCAACCAGGGACTGGAGTCAGTGGGCGGTAGGTGTAGTTCGTCCACACTCTCGACCGCGACTTCGGTTGCCAATGGGAACTCCTTGGTGGGTATGCACTCTGACGTTTCCCGCACACCTTAGATAGCGCTGGCTACCTTGTCGCCTGTGCCCGCCCGGCTCGGTTCGATCCTTTGGAGTTCCGCACATTGGCCGGGCAAGCTCGGTCTGCATATTCAGCGCCCCACCGAGCGCCGACGATCCATACTGGATCGCACCTGCCTCTCAGCGTTGTGGTGTCCTACAAGACGACGGCCTCGGTTGGTCGCGAACGTCGTACGGGGTACCTACGGTCCGGACCATGGAACTCTTGTTGGACTGCCCTTGTGGAGTAAGACTGATCGGCGCAGGGGAAGACGCGCTCGTGCTCGAGGCGCAGCAGCACCTTGCCACCGCCCACGCCGAACTCGAATACACGCGCGCCGAGATCTTGTTCATGGCTCGGCCGACGCGATGAGCGAAACGCCGCGAGTGGTCATCGTCGGCGCCGGGCACACCGGAGCGCAAGCCGCAATCGCTTTGCGCGCCGAAGGCTTCGAAGGCCACATCGTTCTCACAGGTGACGAGGAAGCACCGCCGTACAACCGGCCGCCCCTATCGAAGTCGTTTCTCAAATCGACCAGTGATGCAGTGTCTGTCGCAGTCCGCCCAGAAGGATTCTGGGCGGAGCAGGACATCACGCTGCAACTCGGCCGACGTTCCGTAGCGATCGATAGAACCGCTCGCAAGATCGCCCTCGACGACGGGTCGGAGCTGGATTTCGATCGGCTCGTGCTGGCTATGGGTTCACGGCCGCGGACCATCCCGACCGCACCGGGTATCGCGACCTTGCGTACCATCAAGGACGCGCTCCGGGTGCGGAACGTTCTTCGGCCCGGCGCCCGCGTGATTCTGGTGGGGGCAGGCTACATCGGACTCGAGGTAGCAGCTGCGGCCTGTGAGGCCGGCGCTGAAGTCAGCGTGATCGAGGCAGCACCGGACATATTGCGCCGCACCCTATCCGGTGCGACTGCCCGCTACTTACAGACCGCCCACGAGCGAGCCGGCGCTCGATTCCTACTTGGTTCGGCACCTCGCACCATCAGGCCCACAGGTGTTGAGATGGGCTTGAGCGAGAACGTCGAAGGCGATGTGGTCATACTCGGTATCGGCGTACAACCGAACGTGGAGCTCGCCGAAGATGCGGGCCTCGCTGTGCTCGACGGCGTCGTCGTTGACGAGCACCTGCGGACCTCCGATCCGAATATCTTCGCAATCGGTGACTGCGCAAGATTCCCCTGCGCCGTGACCGGTCGGCCAGTGCGCCTCGAGTCAGTCCAGAACGGCACCGATCAAGCTCGCCACGTCGCACGCACCCTCGCGGGCGAGGACACCGCGCCATACCGTTCCGTCCCGTACTTCTGGACCGAGCAGCACGGACACAAGGTGATGATCGCGGGTGTGTCGGCACCCGACGACGACGTCCAAGTGCGCGGAAATCTCGAGGACGATTCGTTCTCGGTTTTCCGGCACGACGCCGAGGGTCGGCTCACCGCCGTCGAGTCGGTCAACGCGCCTCACGATCACGTTGCTGCACGTCGCACGCTCGGCGGCCGGACATGACATCAGGGGGACCACGCCGGCGGTCCGTCCCTTTCGGACATCGACCGTGACGGAGGTAAATGAGAAAAGCTGCGGCGGCACCGGGATTGTGTGCCGACCGCAGCTTTTCGCCTGTCTGCGGCGAATTCAGAGGCGTTCGATGATTGTGACGTTTGCCTGCCCGCCGCCCTCGCACATGGTCTGTAGCCCGTAGCGGCCGCCGGTGCGCTCGAGCTCGTGCAACAGCGAAGTCATCAGCCTCGCGCCGGTGGCCCCAATCGGGTGACCGAGCGATATCGCACCACCGTTCGGATTCACCTTGGAGTGGTCAGCACCCAATTCCTTGAGCCAGGCCAGAACGACCGGCGCGAACGCCTCATTGATCTCCACGACGTCGATATCGCCGATCGACAACCCGACCTTCGCGAGCGCCTTTTGGGTCGCCGGAATAGGGGCCGACAGCATCATGACCGGGTCTGCACCGAGGACCGACATGTGATGGATGCGCGCACGTGGCTTGAGCCCGAGTCTGTCAACCGCGCTCTGGGAGGCGACGAGTAAGGCTGCGGCGCCGTCCGAGATCTGGCTGGACGTGGCAGCGGTGACCGTACCACCCTCTAGCAGGACGGGTAGCTTTGCCATCTTTTCCGACGATGTGTCCGGCCGCGGGCCTTCATCGACGCTGTGTCCTCGGAATTCCGCAATCTCACTGACAAACCGTCCTGCGTTGATGGCCTCGACTGCGCGGCGGTGGCTCTCGAGCGCGAACGCCTCGTTGTTTTCGCGAGTGATGCCCCAGTGGGCAGCGATGAGCTCGGCTCCCCGATACTGCGACATCTCCTCGTCACCGTAACGATGCTTCCAACCTTCGCAGCCGGTCCACGGGTCGGTCGGTCCATATTCGGCACCGGCCGCGAATCCACTCATGATCGGGTACTGGCTCATGTTCTGGACCCCTCCCGCGATTAGCAGGTCGGCGGTTCCACTCATCACCGCCTGCGCAGCGAAGTGCACAGCCTGCTGACCCGAGCCGCATTGACGGTCGATCGTGACGCCCGGCACGGATTCGGGCAGCCCAGCGGCCAAGACCGACGTTCGCGCCAAATCGCCTGACTGAGAGCCGATCTGGTCGATACAGCCCAGGATGACGTCGTCGATCTCGGCAGGGTCGAAATCGTGACGGTCGACAAGGGTGCGAAGAACGTGGGCTGCCAAATCGGCCGGATGGGCACCCGCGAGGGAGCCGTTCCGGCGACCGACCGCCGTTCGTGTGGCGTCGACGATGTAGGCGTCGTTCATGGTGTTCCTTTCCCTGGCATGAGGGTCTTAGTAAAGGTTCGTGAGTGTTGCACCGAACCCAAGTTGCGCGGACTCGGTCGAGCACAATCTGCAGTCACGAAGCCGCCGGCGTGAAAGAAACCCGGAATGCCCGCGGCACCAGGAAGAACATTGCTCCACTGAAATCTGCTTCGACGACCTCGACTGACTCCCAGCGCTCCAATGTCGCCCGGAGCACCTCTTCTTGCTCGAGAAGACTGAACATGCGGCCGAGGCAGCCGTGGATGCCGGCACCGAAGTTCAGCGGCTGTTTGGCGTGTGGACGGGTTACGTCAAGGGTCCGCGGGTCCGGGAAGACCGCCGGGTCGTTGTTGGCGGCGAAGATGAGTGGGAAGACGGTGACATCGGGGGTCAGTTCGGCCCCTCGGTAGGTAAGTGTCTCCTTCGCGGATCGCGTGATGGACCACGCGCCCGGGTTGTAGCGCATCAGCTCCATGACGGCGTGAGGAATGCGTTCGGGCTCGCGCCGAAGTAGTTGCCATTGCTCCGGATTCTGGGCGAGCGCCTCTAGGTTGCAGCACATCTGGGCAGCGGTGGTATCGGTGCTCCCCACAAGCGCATTGAAGGAGACCGCGAGGATATCGCTCTCGTCGATTTCCCCTCGCGCCTCGGCAGCAACAAGGAAGGAGAGCAGATCTTCACCGGGATTCTGACGTCGCTGCTCGGTGAGCTCGAGCAGATAAGCCTTGGTCTTCGACGCCGCTTCCTCCAACCGCTCCCTGTGCCCTGGGAGCGGTGGTGCAGAGAGGAGCATGCACTCTTCGGACAGGTGCTGGATGAGGGGAGCGTCGGTGAGGGGAGCTCCGATGATCAGACAGTAGAGAGTGGCCGGTAGCTTGTTGGCAATCTTCCACAGGAAGTCGAAGTCACCGGCCTCGCCGACCGCGTCATCCAGCCACTCCCCCACCCAAGCGCGGACATCTGCGCGCATGCGGTCGGCGCTACTGGATGCGAACCAGGGAGCGCAGGCACGTCGAGCGCGCAGGTGATGTGCTCCGTCGCGGCTGAATAAGAAGTTGAGGAATGACTCGCGGGTCGCCTCGCCGTCGATCCCGATCGAGTCCATCCGAGCCTTCATACCGAGGCTGAAATCATTATTGCGAACAATCGCTGCCGCTGCGTCATATCCCACGACCTCGATACCGCGCTGGCTCCGAACGATACCGGGTCCGCCCTGGTAGTTCGCGACTGCGGCGACCGCGCGCTCGATGCCGGAATGAAACTCCGGCGACTCCCAGTCGACGGTCGGGATGTTGGTCGATCCCCAATCCGCGGTGACCGTTTCAGTGGTCATGACTTCTCCTCAATACTGCATGTCGGGGTGTTGGGCTGCTGTTCGGGGCTGTCGAGAGTCGGGGCGTAGCCCTGGGATTCAAGCGTCCCTCTGGAGGCTGATGGCTTCGGCGGGGCACATGGTGACCGCGTCGTTCACTTCGCGCATGTCGCCGTCCGCGACGTCTCCTCCATGTGGGAGCTCGACCTTGCCGTCGTCACCGAGTTCGAAGTAGGACGGCGCCAGGGTGCACAGACCGGCACCCAGGCACTTGTCTCGGTCGACGATGATTTTTGTGTTCACGAGGATGTCCTCCAGATCTACTCAGCGGCTGATCCCGCTTGAGCAGTCAGTGTTCAATCAAGAGCGACTGAGCGCGAGACCCAGTTTTTCGGTGTTGTGGAGATCACCAATTTCGTGAAGCGGCTCCGACATCGCCGATCAGCCTTCCGAGGCGTCTCCCTGTAGTCCGCGCGGGGTCAACAAGCCCTTCTCTACTCCGAGTATCTGCAGCGCAACGTGTTTCGACAGTCCTCGGACCACGCCGGTGGAGCCGACGATGAACCACAGATGCGCCGCGCCGGACTGCCGGAACGTACCCTGCAGTTCCCCATCCTCGCCGACCCCCCAGATGGGGCTGGCCTGGTCGGTGATCTCATCGCCACAGATGGGGCGCGCCATTTCGCGAGTGT
The DNA here is from genome assembly GCF_029269925.1 of Rhodococcus sp. T2V. Lineage (NCBI taxonomy): Bacteria > Bacillati > Actinomycetota > Actinomycetes > Mycobacteriales > Nocardiaceae > Rhodococcus > Rhodococcus sp. T2V. Next base: position 20,020 of record NZ_JARJBD010000047.1, on the reverse strand, counting down.
TCTCCCACCCGGTGCAGAAGACCACGATGTCGGCGTCCTCCGTTGTACCGTCGGCGTAGACGACACCGTTCTCGGTGAATCTGACGATCTCGCCGCGTTGGAGCTTCACCTCACCGTCGATGATCAACTGCGAACAGCCTTTGTCGATGTAGTAGCCGCCAGTCCCGTTCAGGGCAGCACCGAGCATGCCCTGGTGGCCTACGCCGAAATCAGTCGAGAAGCCAGCCTTTTCGAGCCCTTCGAGCAGCTCCGCATCCATCTCCGCGATCATCTGAGTCGCCCCAGGCACGAGTTCCTCCAGCTGGAATTCCCAGGGGAACGATGTGCTCAGAAGGTCGGCGTCATCCAGTTGAGGCCCGTTTTCTGTCCAGAACTGACCATGGAAGACCGGGATTCCGTTTTTCCCGGACATGACGTAGGACGCACCCCGCTGGACTAGCGTGACCGACTCCGCGCCGCCCTCGTAGAAGCTCTGGACGACGTCGTGGCCGCTGGCTCCGGCGCCGACGACGACTGCCCGCTTGCCGGGGTAGTCCCGTCCGCCGGAGAAGCTGCTGGAGTGAACGATCTCCCCCGAAAAGGCGTCGGAGTTTTCGACTGTGGGCAACTTCGGCTTGCCGGCCATGCCGGTCGCAAAAACGACGTGAGCCGGGCGTAGTCGTCGTTCGCGACCCTCGCGGACAACAGTGACGTCCCAGCGCCGCTCCGCTTCGTTGAACCGCGCATTGGTGACCTCGGACTTCACCCAGGCATTGAGCTGCAGCAGGTTGATATAGGACTCGATCCAATCCCCCATGAGCTCGGCCGGCGTGTAGAGAGGCCAGTTGTCCGGGTACTCGAGGTAGGGAAAACGCGCGAACCAGCACGTGTCGTGAAGCGAAAGGCCGGCGTACCGCTGGCGCCAGTTGTCGCCAAGGCGATCTTCCTTGTCGACCATGAGGTGCGGCACGCCGAGATGCTGTAGACGTGCTGCCAGCATGACGCCGGCGTGACCGGCTCCGATGATGAGCACGGTCGGTTCGGAGTCGCGGAACTCCCGCTCGCGCTCGCGCTTCTCGTACCACGTTTCGCGGCCGCGCACAGCGGTGTTGTAGATATCGACGGCAGTGTCCTTGATCGAGGTGCGCTTCTCCTCATGCCCAATCAGGTCCTGCATGCTCGTCAGCACCGTCCAGGCCCGCCATCGGCCACCTTCGTCGATGAGGCGGAGGACCCCTCGGCCGACTGCGATGTCGGTGGTGAAGGTGAATAGCGCCTCAACGGTGTGTCTACCGAGTAAGTCGACGAACTCCGCTCGGCCGGCCTCCAACTTCAGGTCCCTGGGTGTGCACTCGGGAACCAGCTTCTCCAGCATCACGGTCACGTCGTCACGGCCCCGGAAGGTTTTGATGTCCCAGGTCAGGGTGAGTAGATCTCGCCACCAGCAGCCGTCAGCGGTCAACGACTCGCCGACCGCGGCGAAGTCCTGACCTGCGATCGAGGTCTCGAGTTCGGAGAGCCATGCAGTGGCAATCCGCTCGGCGTTGTCGGTCTTTTCAAGCGTTGGGAGTCCAGTCATCAGATCTTCCTTACTTCTCGCACCGGGGTCGCGCCTGCGACCTGGTTGAGTAACTAATCGACGTGCCGGATCGGTCGACGAGCACACTGTCGCTGCCTGTTCATCGCGGCCCACGTCACGGGCCCCACCATGTCGAAGTGGCCGGAATCGGAAATTAACACCAGTTGCACGCCTGCCCCACGCCCTCTGGATCGCAGTTGTAGGGACCGACAATTGAGCAAATCCAACACCACGCGGTCGCTGTTAGCGTTCCCCGCACCCGGCATGAAGTCGGGGGCCAGGGCTCATCGGTGCCCGCCGACACGGACGCCGCGCAGCGCATGTGCGGATTCGGGCGAAGTGTTGCGGAACGGCGCGTGAGCCGAGGTCATCTACACAGGAGTGGAGGACACATCATGACGCGTCGCGTCGAAAATCAGGTCGCTCTCATCACCGGAGCCGGGCGTGGGCAGGGGCGTAGTCACGCGATCCGACTGGCCGAGGAAGGCGCTGACATCATCGCCGTCGACGCCTGCAAACCCATCGATGGCGTTCCCTACGACATGTCCACCGCCGAAGATCTCAAAGAGACCGCGCGGGCCGTCGAAGCGCTCGGCCGCCGGATCATCATCGCCGAGGCGGACGTGCGCGACCTCGACACCCTGTCCTCGGTTGTCACCGAGGCAGTCGGTGAGCTCGGCCGCCTGGACATCGTGTCGGGCAACGCCGGCATTGCGGGTCCGTTCGCGGCCGCCGACGAGTTGGATCCCCAGGCTTGGCAGACCACGGTCGACATCAACCTGACCGGGGTCTACAACGCCGCCCGTGCCGCAATACCGCACATCAAGGCCGGAGGTCGAGGCGGTTCGATCGTCCTCACGAGCTCGATGGCAGGACTCAAGCCTTACCTCAACGCGGCGAACTACGTGGCTGCCAAGCATGGCGTTACGGGTCTGATGAAGGCCCTAGCCCTCGAGCTCGCTCCGTTCTCGATTCGGGTGAACAGTATTCATCCGACGCAGGTCGACACCCCGATGATTCAGAATCCGGCGATGTACGGGCTGTTCTGCCCGGACATCGAAAACCCCACTAAAGCCGATTTCGAGGCGGCCTCGCGTACGACCAATGCCATGCCCGTTCCGTGGGTCGAGGCGATCGACATTTCGAATGCCCTGCTGTTCCTCGCCTCGGAGGAGGCCAGATTCATCACAGGCGCCGCACTCCCGGTCGACGCGGGTTGCAACTTGCTTTGAGCCGCGTGCAATACAACGACTAGGCCCGGAGCAACACCGCTCCGGGCCTAGTTCTTCATGCCTTCGTCGCAGCGGGCGGGTCAGGCCGCGGCAGCGAGCCGAACTCTGGTGGCCGCTTCTCGACGAAACTCGACACGCCCTCCATCACGTCGTCACTATCTGTGAGGAAGCGCTCCGCCAACTGGTCCGCCGACCCTGCCGACAGCTCGAATGAGACTGTCTCCTGACCGGCCCAGAGCTGCTCCTTGATGGTCTGCATTGCCTTGGGCGAGCAGGACCGCGCCAGGTCGTGGGCGTACCGCAGTGCCTCGGCCAGGACCTCGTCACCTTCGATCACCTGGGCTATCAGACCCAGTCGCATGGCCTCCGCCGCGCCGATCACCCTCGCCGACAACAGAAGGTCGGCTGCGGCCGACATGCCTATCACCCGCGGGAGCAGCCAGGCGACCCCGGACTCGGCAGGCAGACCCCGCCGGGCGTACGTCGTGGTGAAACGCGCGTCCATCGCGGCAAAACGCACGTCGCAGGCCAAGGCATGGGCGAAACCGATACCGGCACACGCGCCCTGGATAGCCGCAACAACGGGCTTTCTGACCCTTGTCGTCTCCCATGGCGCTGATCGACGGACGTTTTTCCGAGCGAATGTGCGTTCGGCCGCAAAGCTTTTCAGATCCTCCATGTCTCCGCCCACGCAGAATGTCGACCCAGCCGCGGCCACCACTATCACTCGAACAGCCGGATCGCTATCGGCGTCGGCGAGCGCCGCGGCGTACGCGACACTCAGCTCGTCCGACCAGGCATTGCGCTTTTCCGGCCGGTTGAACGTGATGAGACGCACTCGGTCGACCTGCTCGGTCAGCAGGACCGTCGTATCGTCACCCGTCATCAGACAGTCACTCCGTCAGGCCGTGACGACTCCCTGAGAACTCTGCGCTCGATCTTTCCAGTTGGGTTGCGAGGCAATGCATCTACGAAAACCACCTGCCGGGGACGCCGATAGCCGGTCAGCTTGCTGTGGCTCCAGGCGAGCAGCTCGTCCGCGACGAGCTGACTGCCGTCAGCGGCCACCACGAAAGCGACGACAAGTTCGCCCCACCGCTCATCGGGCACACCAACCACGGCCACGTCCGACACCTGGTCGTGTTGCGCGAGCACCGCTTCGACCTCAGCCGGGTAGATGTTCTCGCCGCCGGTGACAATCATGTCCTTCACTCGGCCGGTCAGGTAGAGGTAATCGTCGGCGTCGAGAAAGCCCAGGTCGCCGGTGCGGATGTACCCGTCGGACGCGTTCAAACCCCGCGTTTCCTCGGGACGCCGCCAGTACCCCTGGGTGCACTGCTCGCTGCGGACACAGATCTCGCCCGCCCGTCCTGTTGGGAGAAGTTCGCCGGTGCCGACTTCCCGGATCTGAATCTCGACGCCGGGGAACGGTCTCCCGACCGATTTCAGGCGATCCTTGGTGTGCTCGTCCGGGCCGAGCGCGGTGATCGTGATGCACTCGGTCGAGGCGTACTCCTGGAGCAGCGAAACGCCCAGGACCCGCTGAGCGCGCTCCACGGTCGACGCAGTGACTGGAGCCGCTCCGTAGACGACGAGCTGCATGCTCGAGACATCACGGGCGCGTTTTTCCTGCTCTTCGATCACCATGTTGATCATGGTCGGGACCAGGTTTATGTGCGTGATCCGGAACTTCTCGATGGTGTCGAGCACCGACGCCGGAGTGAATCGATCGACGATGACGACGTGCCCGCCGGCCACGACCGCGAGCAGCGGAAAGACGCACCCGCCTATGTGGTAGTTCGGCAGCGACAGCAGGTGCGTCGAGCTCGCCTCGTAATGAAGCTCTGCGCTCGCATGGACGAAAGCGCTCACGTTGTCATTGGTGAGCATCACACCCTTCGGTATCCCGGTCGTTCCCGAGGTGTACGGCTGAACTACGACGTCCGTGCCTTGGCCCTCATCCAATCCCGACCACGCCCCGCCCGCCTCGCGCCATGCGATATATGCGGGACCAGTCTCGAGTGCGCCGTCGAGTCGCGGGGCGAATTTTGGATCCACCACTGCCTTTGCCGCACCCATATCCTGCAGCAGTGTTGCGATCTCATCGCGGTTGAGATTCCAGTTCAGTGGTGCGAAGGTCGCGCCGATTCGCACCGTCGCGAAATACAGTTCAAAAAGCTCGATGCAATTGTGACCCAAGAAGACGACTCGGTCACCGCGCTGAACTCCATCCGCGATGAGCGAGCCAGCTACCTTGTCGACATTCGCGTCCAGCTGCGACCACGATACGCTGCGCCCGGTGCCCGCCTCGGCGATCGCCGTCATGTCGGCTCGATTGCGCGCGTGGTCCCGGATAACCCCGGAAAGGGAAAGGGTAGTCATGCGTCTCCTCAGCTCTATCTGCACCGGTATCATTTCGAGCCAACGGATCCGGCCAAATGCGTGGTCCAGCGGCACCCGCGCTTGCAGGGTCCCGTAGGTCGTCCAGTCGAAGTAGAGCGGGCCGTTGGTTCTTGAGCACGATGACGTCCACCGACTATGAGATCAACCCGCCGACAAAGCCCTTTGTCGATATCTCCACACACGAGGTTGAACCCGCGCGGGAGGTCATAGGCCGATGCTGGCACGCAAGGCGAATGACCAGATGGGCGGCTGCGCAGTGGAGGAAGGATCTAGTGTCGGCGGTCGACCACGGCCGACGTCACCGCCCGGAGCCGGAAGTCTCGATGAGACCGTTGGCCAGCGCGGGACGCGTCGGCCCGCCCGCCGCGTCGATGATGCCGGCCTGCACAACGGCGCACCGTCCCTCTTCCCACATCTCCACGACCAGGGTCTCGGTCGGAAGAACCACGCCGGCAAAACGCGCATAGAACGAGCGAACAACTTCGGTATCGCCACCAAAGAGGGCGTCGACCGCTTCTCGTAGGACGATGCCGTAGGTGCACAGACCGTGCAGGATGGGCTTGTCGAACCCCGCCTTCGCCGCAAATGCCGGGTCGACGTGCAATGGATTTCGGTCCCCGCACAACCGGTACAGCATGGCTTGTTGGGGCAACACTCGGAACGACCGCGTGACGTCGGCCGGACGATCGGGGATCGCACCGCCGAGTCGTGGCCGAGACTGCCCTGCCGCGGCGTCTTCGCCTCGTACGTAAATGGTGTCGCGCACCGTCCAGAGCAGTCGTCCATCGTCAGCGAATGCCTGACCCTCTCGAACGATGAGCGATGCGTCGCGTGCGTCAAACACGTCACACACTCGCGACCGCAGGACCGCCTCACCTGATCGCGAGATCGGGCCCTCGACCTCCACCTGCTGGTCATAATGGAGAACCGAACCGAGGTCAATGTCGCATCCGGGAATCTCCAGGCTCGGCACCGCGGCCTCATGGAACGTCGGCGCCACGATCGCGAAGGACGGCAGCACCTGAAACCCGGCGTTCTCGTACAAGTAGCGCAACGCCGCACCGCCACCCTCGTCGAGTGCACCGGCACCCACGCCGAGGTGGTAGAGGATCACATCGGACTCATCCCATCGGAAGCGGCGCTCCGGCAACTCGGCTCCCCGCGCTGCGGCAACATCGATCGGCACTGACGACTCCCTCTCCCAGAGCACTTATCTAACGATAGGTATTGACACTAGCATCACACACACTATGATATTGTGGCCGCGGTCACAGCACCTGTGCGCAGCTACAACGCAATGGCTGGCTCCACTGCGGGAAGGGAGACGGTTCCACGTGGCACCAACTAATTTGCGCGAGGCGCCAACAACTTTCCGATCGAGCACCGGCTCTGCAGTACGGACTGCGCCCCGATCGACGGACTTCGATCGGCTGTCAGGGATCAACCATGCGGACGACAAACTTGATGACGTCACCACCGCGGTAGCCCATACGTTCGCGGAGTTGGTCGGAGTGAATCGATGCGCAGTCTTCATGCGGGACAACGCCGACGAGTCCTTCAGGGTGCGGACGTGGCTCGCCGAGACCGACTACACCGGGCACCTCCGCGGCATGGTCAACGGAGAAGACCCGTTCACGTCGGAGATCTTGAACCGTCGAGAACCAGTCGTGATCGCCGACAGTCTGTCCGATCCACGCGTCGCACAACATTACGAGATCTCCCGACGTTGCGGGGTCCACTCAATGCTCGGCCTTCCGCTGACCTACGGCGACGAGGTCATCGGCCTCGCCTTCCTCGACGACGTAGGGAAGTCGACGCAATTCTCCGGTGAGCAACTCAACAGGGCCGTCCAGTTCGCGACAGTGTGTGGCGTGGCGCTCGAGCAATCCCGTGCACTAGAAGACAGTCTGGGTGAGATGCTGAACTGGCGGCGCGACGCGATGCAGCATCGCCAACTCCTCACGGCTGCCGAGCATCTGGATGAGCTAATCCGGAACCGCTCGGTCACTACTAGGGATTTTGCGCTCGCAGGCACTGCCGTCCTGGGCCGCCCAGTCGAGATCGTCGATGCCACGTGGCACGTCGTGGCGCATGCCCAACCACGTTGCTCTGAAAGCCGAAGAATCGGCCAGCTGAGTGATGAACGGGTCCGGTCACACGCAAAGGTGCAGCCCCTGCTCAACCGCGCCATCCGGGATGGTCAGCCGTGTGTGATCCCTCCACTGCCGGCCCTCGGCGTCGACCTCCGGTGTCTGGTGGCCCCGATCACGAGGGATCAAAACACCCTGGGCCATATCATTGTGCATGAAAGTGGCCGACCCTTTAGTGCATTCGACCACCGGACGGTCAGCTCCATCGCCCGCCGCGCGGGCACGGCACCGTGCGGGTCGAGCGGTAGCGGCACTCGGGCTCAACTCGATCGCAATGCGTGCCTTGCCGCGGCCCTCCAGGACGTGCCGACGGCCGACGGAACGACGCTCTCTGACGCCGGCCTCCCCCCGGGCCCCTACGTGCTCTGCGTGTTCGGGGGTATTGGGATCAGGTCCGTGCCACAGCCCGCCCGCGAGCTCGTCGAGGCAATGACTTTCGAGGTGACCGGAAACGGGACGGCTTGCTTCACCGAGCACGACAACCGACTTGTCGCACTACTCCCGGTGCAGTCAGACGTGACGTCCGTGATCGACGGCATCCGGCCCCTGGTCGAGCGCGCCGCTGCGGAGTCCTATTCGCTTCAACGTCTCACACTTGCCGTTTCGCGGCCGTTCGACAGCCTCTCGTCCTGCCTCCGAGCGCACGACGAGGCGCAGCAGGTGCTTCGAGCCGTGCGCTGCTTCGAGAACCCGGAGATTCCGCGGGTGATCTCGGCGGACGATCTCGGCGCGAGCCTGGCCTTCCTGTCGTCGGCCGACGTTGCGGAGGCTCGCCGATTCGCGCTGGCGTACGCAGGACCGGTACTCCAGCAGGCCAACCACCACGAACTCCTGACCACGCTGCGCGCCTTCCTGGGGTTCCGCAACGTTGTCCGCTGCGCACGCACACTCGGCGTGCACGAAAACACGGTGCGGTACCGACTGTCGAAGATCGAGTCACTGACCGGTCAGGACCTGCTCAACGACACCGACACACAGGTTCGGGCCTCACTAGCCGTGCAGGTCCTCCGCATGACAGGCGACTGCCCTTGGTGAACGCATCTCCCCTGATCAAGCCATCAGTGCGAGAAGAACTCTATGCAGTGGCCCACAACAAGTCGCCCGTAAACATCACCAAGGATCGTCCCGACGACCACCGAGATCAACGATCCACGGATTCGGGCTGACGACCAGGCCGGACTGAACCCGTATCAGGCGCGCACCTACCGGTCCTGATACGGGCACACGACCCTGTCGATGCTCGCCTTCTCCTAGCCTGTCGAAGCGAAAACTGAAGCGACAAAAGGGTAATCGGTGTCACCGATCAGGGCATGATCGGATGCACAATACCCGAGATCCGGCGCCTGATTGTGCACCTCATACTCCGACAATCCCACCCCGACGAGCACGTCTGGTCCTGGTCACACTGGCGACGCCGACCGCACCAAGCCCGCAGGTGCCATTGCCAAACCCGCGGACGCCCATCATAAGTTTCTTACACTAATAATGGCCCTTCCGGCCAGCACAATTCGACCCGCTCGGCTGGATAGCCGCGCACAGCGGCCTGCCGGCGCAGAGCCGGTGCATTCTGGATGGGTCGACTCGCGCGCGGACAGCGTCTACCGACGTGGCGTTCGACCAGAGCTGGCTCACAACCTCAGTCGAGCGATAGCCGCTCGAGGAGCCGCGGCATGAGGTCGTCGGATCCAGAAGCCTCGAAATAGGCACTGATATCCGATAACTCGTCGAACCGGCCGTGGATCTCTTCTACGCTTGGCACTTCGTCGAAGACGACGCCGTTTCCTTGCACGATGGCGACACGCGAGTAATATCCACCGCCGATCTCAAAGATCTGCCCCGACACTCCGCAGGCCTCAGTGGCCAGGTAGGCAACCATCGCGGAGGCATACTCGGGGCGGAACCGGTCGAGCATCTCTTGACTCATGATGCCTTCTGTCATGCGCGAGGCGGCCATCGGCGCCACAACGTTGGCGGAGATGTTTCGTCCCCGGCCTTCGATCGCGAGAGTGCGAGTAAGCCCTACGATGCCCATCTTGGCCGCCGAATAGGCACTCTGTCCGAAATTGCCATACAAACCGGCGCCAGCCGCCGTGTTGATGATCCGGCCGTAGCCGGCCTCGCGCAGGTGCGGCCATGCCGCTCGAGTGACACTTGCCGTTCCCGTGAGGTGGACGCGCAGAACATCTGCGAAGCTCTCGGGTGAAAGTTTGCCGAACGACGCATCCCGCAGGATCCCAGCATTGTTCACCACGACGTCGAGGCGACCGAATCGGCCAATTGCCTCCGCCACTATGGACTGCGCGCCCTCGTCGCTGTCCACCGACGCGTGCTGAGCAACCGCGGTGCCACCCTTGCTGTTGATCTCCTCAGCCACGCGCTCAGCGGCGCTGGCGTCGACCTCACCACGACCTTCTGTGTCGATCCCGATGTCGTTGACGACGACCATTGCGCCGGCTTCCGCAAGAGCCACCGCATGGCTCCGCCCGAGGCCTCCGCCCGCACCAGTTACCAGGGCAACACGCCCGTCCAACCTCGTCAATGCCATGCCGCACTCCTTCGTCTCACCACTGCGCTGGCAATCAGCCCAACTCGGCCAATCTTGAAGTTACCTATCGATCGCTACTCTAACAACGGGCAGCTCGACCACCGCCGCACACCGCCCCCGGCCATCACGTGAATCGCGTCCGAATCCAACGAAAGTCACGCAGTTCACGCTCTGAGCTCGCACATCCTGGCACGGCATCCAGCCGCCCGTTCAACCATCGTTGTTCATTCCCCCAAAGCTGGAATTGCCATTGCTTGCAGAACTACCTATCGACCGCTACGGTTCGGCGACGGTGATCTCCCTCACATATCCGCTCGAACGTTTGCCGGGTCACAACCCGCACGAAGGACGTCTCATGAAACGACTCACGACATTGGTCGGCTTCCTACTGATCGCAGCGCTTGCGTTGAGTGGCTGCGGCAGTACCAGCGCAACCGCCGAAAAGGCCGAAGGATTCACCGGGACAACCGAATTACCCTCGGGCACAGTCGGTATTCTGAACAACTTGGGATCGTCCGAAACCCTGACACACTGGCAGAACACAGCCACAGACGCTCTCGGGAAGGTCGGCTGGACGGCAGTGGTAGCGGACGGCAAAGGCGATCCTGCTGTCTACGCCCAGAGTCTATCGTCGTTCGTCCAGCAAAAGGTCGATGGCATCATCATCTTGGGCGGGTTTCAGACCGGACCCATCGCAGAACCACTGCGGGCGGCCCACGATGCAGGGATTCCGGTTCTCGCGCTGGGCATCAATTCACCCGACCCAGACAAACTCATCACGGCACAATATGCGCCCGATGACGCGGAGTTCGGCGTCGTCCTAGGAAACTACCTCAAAGAAAAGCTGCCAGCGGGATCCGAGTGGGTGGCCCTGACGCTCACCGCGCAGGAAGGTGCCAACGCGCCCAACGTCGCCGCAGTCGAGGTCCTTGAACCCGCCGGCTTCCCGCGCGTAGGAACTGTTGACCTCAACATCTCCGGAGACATCCCCAGCCAGGTTTCGAAGGGTGCCACCGACCTCCTTCGTGCGCACCCTGACGCAGCCGCACTGATGACTTGCTGCGATTTCACCGCGACCCTGTCTGCGCCGGCCTTGGCCGAAGCGGGATATCCCGACGTCATTAACGCGGTTCGCTACGACAATCTCAGCATCCTCGACTTGATCCGAGCCGGTAAGCCAGTCGTGACGGCCGGAGCCAACACTGATACGTCGATCTTGATCGGGATCGACCAGTTGTTGGCTTACAAGGCATCTGGCACTGCGTTCGATGTCAATGCGCAGGAGGGCGTCGCAAAGTTCGTTGTCATCGACAAGGACAACGTGCCGGCCGAGGGCTTCTACTTCGACCCTCAAGAACAGATCGAGACGTTCCTCACCAAGTGGAAAGCCGAATACAAATGAGCGAACTACTAGCGAACCACATCGGAACTGACCCCACGGATACCGAGAACGGGGACGACTCCGGGTCCAAATCCGAGAGTCTCGTGCAGCCACGGCGAAGTGGTACGCGAACCGCCATGGCACTCGTCGCAAACTCGGCGGTCGGCGTTGGATTCATAGTTATGGTCACTGTTTTCGGGATCATGAGACCGGAGACATTTTTGACGTCGAGCACGTTGCAGGATCTGCTCAATCAGGCGGCGATTCCGGTCATCCTAGCGTGCGGAATCACCTTCACCATGGGCGTCGGCGAGTTCGATCTATCGTTCACCGCCGTTCTGGGCGTGGCAGCAGCCGTGGTCATTGTATTGATGGCGAACCGCGGCTATCCAATCCTCGTGAGCTGCCTGGCTGCGCTGGCTTTGGCACTTGCCGTCGGGTTGGTCATCGGTTTGCTCGTCACATTCGGCAAAGCGTCATCCTTCATCGTCACCCTTGCCCTCGGATCGGTGCTCACCGGTCTCGAGATCATGCTCACCGACAACCAGAGCATTTACCGCAACATCCCGCCTACCTTCAGTGACTTCGCCAGTAACTCGGCAATAGGCCTCAAAGCACCGGTTTGGGTGACCATCGCAACCGTGGCTCTCGCCTTCGTCCTGCTACACGCCACCAAATTCGGTAGGCATGTTTACGCGATCGGCGGAAACTCCAAGGCAGCTTTCCTCGCTGGGGTACGGGTCCGCAGGGTTCGGGTCTACTGCTTCATTCTTCTGGCGGGTCTCGCAGGAATCGCTGCCATCATCGCCACCTCCAAAACAGCGTCCTACTATCCGAACATTTCGGGCGGCCTTCTCCTCAGCACGTATGCTGCCGTGTTTCTCGGCGCTGCAATGAGTACCAGTAATCGCTTCACTGTGGTCGGCTCAGCGCTGGGTGTCGTGTGGCTGTTGACGCTCCAGACCGGACTGACCCAGCTCAATCAGCCCGCATGGGTCTCCACCCTGATTCAGGGGTTGGTTCTGGTCACCGCGGTGTTGATCGCAGCCCGGAACCGAGGGCGGTCCCAATGACGTCCTCGACCCACGAAGCTGAAGTGAGACCGCCGGGGTCCGATGGGCCGTGGCTCGAGGTGCGCGGCATTGCGAAACACTACGGCGGCGTGAAGGCACTGAGAAGCGCGAGCATGGACCTCCTTGCCGGGGAGGTGCACGGCATCATCGGGCCGAACGGAGCAGGTAAGTCAACACTGGTCAAACTCCTCGGGGGCGTCGAATCAGCGGATACCGGCACGATTCTCGTCGACGGCAGCGAGGTAGAAATGAGTAGCCCCTCTGTCGCGCAACATCATCGGATCATTCTGATGCCGCAAGAGCTCTCACTGGTGCCCGAGAGCTCCATCGTCGACAACATCGTGCTGGGTTCCGAACCGACCGTGTTCGGAGCGCTGTCGGCGAAGCAAGCACGACGTCGATCGGCTTCTGCACTCGACGCCATTGGCCTGGACCTGCCATTGAGCGCTCAGGTCAGTGAGCTCAGCACCGTCCATAAACGTCTGCTGATGCTGGCCCGCGCGCTTGACCGAGCCCCCCGGTTGCTCATTCTCGACGAGCCGACAGCTGGCCTCGCCGCCCATGAAGCCAGCCTCGTGATGGACACCGTCTCGAGAGTGGTGGCCAAGGGTGTCACAGTCATCTACATCTCGCACCACCTGACCGAAGTGGCCAAGTTGTGCAATCGCGTAACCACCGTCCGCGAAGGACACATGGTCGACACCATCTGTGGCGATGACATTACCAAAGCTGCCCTGGTCGAAAGGATTGTGGGATCTGACAACGCGACTCACCCGTCCGGATCGGTCGCATTCGATCCAACTACGGTCACCAGTCCACCCGATCGATCATCGGGACTGCAGGTTGAGGGACTAGCGGGCGAAAGAATTGCCGACATATCCTTCTTGGCTCCGCGTGGAAGTGTCACAGGAATAACCGGACTCTTGGGATCTGGGGTGGCCGAACTGGTGTCCACGATCGCCGGTGCAAGCCGTCCGTTGCGTGGCACGATTCGACTGGATGGGATCGAGGAGAACTTCTCCTCCCCCGCTGACGCCCTCCGACGAGGTGTCGGCTATCTCGCAGGTGACCGAACCACGGCTGTCGTCCCAGAGATGTCGGTTCGCGAGAACGTGTCGATCCCTGCGTTGAGCCGTTGGACGAATGCACTTGGAATCGTCAAAAGGCGACGAGAGTTGAATGCGACGAAATCAATACTCCATTCGCTCGCCGTGGACGTTGACGTGGAGCTGCCGATCACTGCGCTATCGGGCGGCAATCAGCAGCGAGCACTCGTCGGACGTTTGGTCGCGTCCGAGGTCGAGTTCATCATCCTCGATGAACCCACCGTGGGCGTCGATGTGGCTGCACGACAGGCACTCTGGGATGTGATACGCGAACTGGCCCAGACTCGGACCGTAATCGTCGCCAGTAGCGAGCCCGATGAGTTGGTTGCGTTGTGCGACCAGGTCATCTGCCTGAAGCATGGATCAGTCGCCCAAGTCCTTACGGCACAGGAAATCAACCAGAATGCGATCACCCATGCTGTGACATGAGCCGGGTGTAGCCGAGTTCACCGGGACGATGTTCTTTCTGGTTCCACGCAAGTTCCGAGTGAAGTTCACACCGACAGCACCCTGAAGCGTTTGCGGGCATCGCCCCGCCTCACAGCCGCCATGGGCTTGCCACGGAGTCGCCCGCAGTTAATCGGGCGACTCTGTGCGTTTTGGCTCGGTTTGTGGTCTCTCCTCCGTCGGGGAATCGTTTGTCCTCATCCAAGTAGCCGCACAGCGTCCGCGTCGTACCCGACGGTGACGTTGTCAAGACGACCGTGTTCCGGCTGACGACCGCCCATCTCGGCCGGTTGGCAAGGCGAGGTCCACGCCCAGGTCGGCCGACCCACGGTCTGTCCGAGTCGAACGGTTTTCCGCTGGTTGTCGACGAGCCCGCGGCGAACACCCACGACAGCACGCTGCTGCAACCGATGGTCAAAGCGATACCGGCGGTGAAGTCCCGTCGCGGTCAGCGCCGCCACAAACCCGGAAAACTTTCTGCAGACAAGGGCTACTGGGCTCGGGCGGCGCCCTCGGCCCTGTGGCCTCACTCGCTTGATGTGCTAACCCGCCGCAGCTCTTCTCAATCACCCGGCCAGAACCCCGTTGCCCCGAGAATCCGCACCGGTCGCATCGTCGCCCACCACGCCGTTGAATCAACTGGTCGATCGGGCCGCGCAGCCGTGAGGCCGAGCTCCCGGCGTGGCATCGAGCGAAATAGTCTCGGTAGTCATTTCGCGCGATGTCCAGAAAATGCGACCAATATTGGTACAACGAGCGCCCCTCAACCCGCAATGGCGGGGTGACGACGCTCGGCGAAATTCAGCGAGCGCCATCAGGGCGACAGCCCGCTGCTGGACGACCATCGTGTGCACTGTGGCGAGGTCAAACGATCAGCATGCCAACAGAAGCCGCGGCGACCTGGAGAAGGTTCTACTGTCGCATTCGGCGTCGGGCGCACAAGGCAGGAGCCGCGCAAGGGTGAAACGACGAGATGCACAATCAAAACCATTGCGCGTAGCGTAGACGCGGTGAGCCGACGAGTCCGCAGCCAGCCGGGCGCAATCGACCACATATGCCAAGCCTGACACTCGTTTCCTGGCCGATCCCTTTCATTCCTGGTGGACAAAGCAGGGATCAGATCTGCACTGCCGAAGCAGCTTTCGCAAATTCGCGAGGGATCTCTCCGTCAGTTCAGGACTGCCGATCGTGATCTGGTGGAATACCAGACCTTCGGCAGCAGCGTAGATCAAGTGACTCAAGGACGGGTCAGGATCGATGTCGGCGTATCCGAGCTCGGCCTGCAGGGAGTCGACGTACGCGTGGTAGATCGACTCGACGTAAGGGCGTAGCTCGCGCCTGCGGCGAGATTCGAGAATCAATTCGAATTGGAAGGCTTGATCGTCCGGGTTGTTCTGGACCATCTTCACCAGCCCGTCGAAGACCGCGTCGAGGTCACCGCTTCCGGGGCGGGTACTGATGGAAGTGACGCTGTTTTCCAGGGAGTACTGGAGTGCTGCCTCGAGTAGTGCGTCGCGGGTTCCGAAATGGTGTGCCACGAGGCCGTGGGCTACCCCAGCTTCGCGCGCCACTGCCCGGTACGTCAGGTTTCGCAGTCCTTGGTCGGCGACCACGTGGACGGCGGCCGCCAGAAGAGCCGCACGTCCTTCGCCATACCGGGGTGACGGACGAACCGTCGCCGTGCTGGAAGTGGTCATCGGTGTGGGACTCCCTCTGTTCAGCCTTCTCCGCCGCGCCCGGGGTCTCGGGTCGAGACGCTCGACGATGGTCGCCCCTTCCGAGCGACACGCTCGGCACTCGGGGGATCGCCTCTGAAGATTGTCGCTGACCACTTGACCAGTTTCCTCATTTGATGCATTCTATGTGCTGTCAGTCACAACTATCCACACGGATAGTTGTCACCGATCGACACGAGCGGCGACGCGACGGTCGATCCAAGTCACAGGACAGGGACATCCGCCTGGGTCCTCGATATCGATTCGATCTGCGCAAACGGTGGGATCGGTGTTGCAGGCCAGGGAACGGAGACCCGTGCGAGGAGATCTTCGATGGAGTTTCGTGAACGGTTGTTGATCGGTGGTCGCTGGGTCGACGCCGTATCAGGCGCCGAGTTCAAGACGCACGATCCGGCGACCGGAGAGGTTCTCGGCGTGGTGGCCGATGCCGGCGTCGCCGATGTCGATGCCGCGGTTGCCGCGGCCCGCCAGGCCCTGATCGATCCTTCGTGGAAGGACCTGACCCCCGCAGCGCGGGCGCGGCTGCTGTGGAAAGTGGCGGACCTGATCGAGCTACACGCCGACGAACTCGCCGAATTGGAAACCAGGGATCAAGGACAGCCGATCGGAGTCGCCAAGACGGTGAGTCTGTCGATGGCCGCCGAGGTGTTCCGGTACTACGCCGGGTGGTGCACCAAGATCGAGGGCCAGACCTCGGCGGTGTCGATCCCCGGCACGATGCACTACACCCGCCGCGAACCGGTCGGGGTGTGCGCGCTGATCACCCCGTGGAACTTCCCGCTGATGATCGCCGCCTGGAAACTCGCCCCGGCCCTGGCCTGCGGCAACACCGTCATCCTCAAACCTGCCGAACAGACCCCGCTGACAACGGTCGCGCTGGCGCGGCTGTGCGTCGAGGCCGGGATCCCTCCCGGGGTGGTCAACTGCCTGACCGGCGGCCCGGAGGCCGGCGCCGCGCTCAGCGGACACGCCGACATCGACAAAGTCTCGTTCACCGGCTCCACCGAGGTCGGCCGCAAGATCGTCGTGGCCGCGTCGTCGAACTTCAAGCGCGTGACCCTCGAACTCGGCGGCAAGGCCCCGAGCGTGATCGCCCGGGACGCCGACATCGACGCCGCCGTAGCCGGCAACCTGCAGGGCGCCCTGCTCAACAGTGGTCAGGTCTGCGCCGCGTACACCCGATTCTTCGTCGATTCCAAGCGGGTCGACGAGTTCGCCGACAAGATCGCCGCCGCCGCGGCGGCGCTGCCGATCGGGCCGGGCCTGTCCCCCGAGACCGTGATCGGGCCGCTCGCATCCGCCAAGCACGTCGCGCACGTCGAACGTCTCGTGCAGGCCGGAAAGGCCGAGGGCGCGCAGTTGGTCACCGGTGGATCGCGGCCGGGAGGAGAGCTGGCCGCGGGCAACTTCTTCACCCCCACCGTCTTCTCCGGGGTCACCGATCAGATGTCCATCGCGAAGGAGGAGATCTTCGGGCCGGTGCTGTCGATCCTGTCCTACGACGACGCCGACGAACTCGCCGCCCGCGCCAACGACACCGAATACGGTCTGGCCGCGTGCATCTGGACCAAGGATCTGACCACCGCACACAACCTCGCCGCCTCCATCCGGGCGGGCAGTGTGTTCGTCAACATGCTGCCGTTCCTCGACCCGGCCGCCCCGTGGGGCGGCTTCGGGGCCAGCGGCTGGGGTCGTGAGATGAGCTCGAACGCCATCGACGAATTCACCGAAACCAAGGGCGTCTGGGTCAACCTCGCCTGACCCGCATCACCCCAAGACCACCTTTCCCGGACTGCAAGGAACCTGAACACCATGACCACACCCGCCGCCCCCGCATTCAGTTGGAACAAGGACGACTGGGCGTCGCTGGCCGAGATGGCCGACGGCTTCGACGAATACCGCCCCGCCTACAGCCGCGACCTCGACGGCAAGACGATCACCTTGGGCGGCCGCTATCTCGACACCGCCGAACCATTCACCCTCACCCAAACCTTTCAAGGCGAGGCGCTGCACTGGACGCTCGCGGACGCGGACGGTACACGGTCCGGGAGCGAGACGTTCGAGCTCTTCGAGATGCAGCCCGGGCTGTTCTACCTCCACTACCGGCGCCACGCCGAGGCTCATCCGGTGGTGGTCAGTGCCGCCCTCGACCTGACCAGCGGCCAGGTCACCGGCGCGGTCGGCTCCCTCGGACTCGAACCCGCCCCCCACCGGGCCCGGCAGCGATGGTTCCAGGGCCAGATCGAGGGCACCGCAGCGGACCCGGCCGGAGCTCATCCGGTCACCGACGAGCTGATCGGGCGCCGGATCCGGTACGCCTACAGCCGCGACGACGTCTACGACCACGTCTACCTCAACGAAAACCTGTTCACCTGGCTGTGCCTCGGCGGAGCCGAAATCGGCGTCGGCGACACCGACAGCTGCACCTACTGGAAGCTACGCGAGAACACCTACCTCTTCTCCTGGCTCGAGAAGAACGTCGGCGTCGAGGGCATGGTCCTGATCGACCTCAACGCCTACCGCACCGTCGGCATCCAGTTCGGGATCGACCAACCCACCGGCGACCTGGTCAACATCACGATGGGTTCCTACGCACAGGAATTCGAACGCATTCCCTCCGTCGAGGAGGCCCGGCCGGCACCGACCAGGGCGGCGACGACAGCCGACCTGGTCGATGGACAGGTGTCCGCGTAGTCGGCAGAAAACACGGCGACGCATCCATGCGCCGCCTCGCTCGATCACCACGAAGTGGAGAATTCTCATGTCGACCACCCCAGCCCAACCGGCACAGCCGCACCTCCCCCCGCACTCTGCGGGTGATCACCCCGAAGGCTCGACGCGGGCCGGCCTGCGGCCGGGCCGGCTGGGCGTGGGTGCCATCGTCTTCTTCGTCGTCGCCGCCGTCGCCCCGATGGCCGCCATCGTCGGGGCCTCGCCGATCGTGTTTTCCGCCAATGGAGTTGCGGCACCAGCTACCTATTTGCTCGCCGCGCTATTGTTCGTCGTCTTCTCGGTCGGTTATGTGGCGATGAGCCGCCACATCACCAACGCGGGAGGTTTCGTCGCCTACATCGCCCAAGGATTCGGCGCCCGTGTCGCCACCGCAGCAGCCGGGCTGGCGATCCTGACCTACACGGCCCTGCAGGCGGCGCTGTGGTCCCAGTTCTCGGTGTTCGCCCACGACCTCGCCGCCGGCAAACTCGGCCTCGACCTCCCCAGCCCCCTGTGGATGTTCGCCGGACTTGCCCTGGTCACCGCACTCACCGTGCGCGGGGTCGACGTCAGCCTCAAAGTCCTGGGCTTCCTGGTGTTCCTCGAGATCGCCGCCTTCATAATTTTGGACCTGGCCATCATCGTCTCCGGTGGGATATCGGGGAACTCGCTGGCCGCGTTCAACCCGTCCGCGCTGGCGGGTCCCGGCCTGGGGATCGCGTTCCTGTTCTGCATCACCTGCTTCACCGGATTCGAGGCCACCGTCGTCTTCTCCGAGGAGGCGAAGGACCCACACCGCACCATCCCCCGGGCGGTGTACTACTCGATCGCCTTCATCGGCCTCTTCTACGCCCTGACCACGTGGGCACTCGGCAACTCCGTCGGCGCCGCCGCCGTGCAGGAAGCAGCGACCGCTGATCCCGCCGGGTTCGTAGTCACCATCGCCGAGCAGGAGGTGGGAACCTGGCTGGCCACGACCATGGAAATCCTCGTAGTCACCAGCTTCATCGCCATGCTCATCGGATTCCAGAACATGTTCGCCCGCTACCTGTACGCCCTCGGACGCGCACATGTTCTCCCGCACCGACTCGGGACCGCGCGCCCGAACACCGGAACCCCGGCGACCGCGGCCCTGGTAGTCGGAACCGGACTCGCCATCATCCTGGCCGGGTTCACCCTGGCGGGGGCCGATCCGATCACCGTCACCTTCAGCTGGCTGCTCTCGCTCGGCACCGTCGCGCTGATCGCGATCCTCATCCTGACCTCGGCGTCGATCATCGCGTTCTTCGCCAGGACCCGCGTCGAAACCAGCATGTGGAAGACCCGGATCGCCCCCGCGCTCGCCCTGCTGGGGTTCGGTGTGGTCGCCTACCTCGCGGTCGCCAATTACGATGTCCTCCTCGGTGGCCAAGGCGGCGTAGCCCGGTGGCTGCTCCTGCTGATCCCACTCTGCGCGGCACTCGGCTTCACCTGGGCATCGATCCGCCCGACCATTAATTACCAGGCCGAATTGGTCTGATACCGGCCCCGGGCCCCTGATCACCATTCGCCTCACTTTGCCGGCACTCGGTCACCCTCGCCCGCCCTCTCGCCCAGGTCATTTCAGGAGTACTGACATGCAGTACGACACCGACGTGATCGTCGTCGGCGGTGGATTCGCCGGAATCACCGCCGCCC
>NZ_JARJBD010000466.1:0-303 GCF_029269925.1 Rhodococcus sp. T2V | reverse complement strand
CAAACTTGACTCAATAATCCGGCTACGCCATCTTTAGCTACCTAGGGCGTGTCTCCCAATGATTCGGGGTGCTGTGCGGCAACATGTTTGCTGTGACAGAGGTGATTGATCGATATCAGGTGTTGACCGAGAAGCAGTGGGCGTTGCTTGAGCTGCTGTTACCCACTTCGGATGGGCTGCGGGGGCGGAAGTTCCAGAACAACCGGCTCGTGGTGGAGGGGATGCTCTACCGGCTGCGTACCGGGCTTCCGTGGCGGGATCTACCTGCGCATTTCGGCCCCTGGAAGACGGTGTGGAAACGGC
>NZ_JARJBD010000465.1:0-305 GCF_029269925.1 Rhodococcus sp. T2V | reverse complement strand
GCCGCGAGCTGTCCGGGCAGGTGCCGCAGGCCTGGTCGCCGCACTGGATGCGGCATTCGCACGCCACGGCGCTGTTGTTGTCGGGGGTACCGGTGCACGTGGTGAGTCGACGATTGGGACATCTCGACGTGCAGACCACGCTCAACACGTACGCGCACGTGACCGAGGACGCCGAGATGCGGGCTGCCGCGGACTGGAAGGCGGTCACCGGCGGCTGGCGAGTCGGCGCGCACCGCGACGACCGGACCGAGTCCGGCTCGTGACCGGCGGGCGCGACGAGGCCACGATCGACTGGGTGGAAGCGG
>NZ_JARJBD010000464.1:0-308 GCF_029269925.1 Rhodococcus sp. T2V | reverse complement strand
CGCGGTCCGCGACCGTGGACGTGCGGTGACCTATGCCGAACTCGACCACCGCGCCCACCAGGTCGCCCGGGCCCTGATCAGGCAGGGAATCGGACCGGAAGACCTGGTGGCGGTGGCGGTACCGAGGTCGTACGAATCGGTCCTGGCACTGTGGTCGGTCGCGAACACCGGCGCCGGGTATGTGCCCATCGATCCGACCCATCCGGTCGATCGGATCGCGTACACGCTCGGCGACTGCGGCGCCGCGATCGGCCTCACCCTGTCCACCGAGCTCGAGCATCTGCCCGATCACGTCCGGTGGCTGATCC
>NZ_JARJBD010000463.1:0-309 GCF_029269925.1 Rhodococcus sp. T2V | reverse complement strand
ACGACCTCCGTGCCGACGCCGTCGGCGGGGATCGATGCAATCTTGAACGTCTGCGGTGCCATGTCGTTGCCTCCATCGTGTTGTGCTCGTCACAGTGTGTGATGCATCCATTAACCCGTCACACTCGCGCAGCGTCCATGACCAAGAAGTGATCCGGCTTATAGGTTTCACCTAATCGGCGGGTGTTTCCGCAGGTAGAGTGAGTGGCCCGGATAGCGGTTCGGCGCGAGGTGAACGAAAACGAGGTGAGCCGGTGGACGCGCGGCAGTTGCGGTACTTCCTGGCGGTGGTCGATCAGGGTGGAATCAA
>NZ_JARJBD010000462.1:0-309 GCF_029269925.1 Rhodococcus sp. T2V | reverse complement strand
ACTGGCAGATCGGGGCGACGATCATCGAGCGACAGAAGACGGCCCCGTGGGGCAGCAAGGTCCTCTCCCGACTCTCCGCGGATCTGCGCACAGAATTCCCAAATGCGAAGGGTTTCTCGTCAGCCAATCTGAAGTACATGCGGAGGTTCGCCGAGGCGTGGCCGGACCAGGAGGCAATCGGTCAACGACCCGTTGGCCAATTGCCCTGGGGGCATGTCATCGAGTTGCTCGAGAAGCTCGACGACGCCGAGTTACGCGACTGGTACAGCGCCAAGGACATCGCACACGGCTGGAGTCGTCCCGTGCTGG
>NZ_JARJBD010000461.1:0-311 GCF_029269925.1 Rhodococcus sp. T2V | reverse complement strand
AGCGCATCCAGCCCCAGGTCGAGTTCCTCCTGACCCTCGTCGAGTTTGTCGCGGGCAACCTGCATCAACGCGGTCAACTCGCCGTCGGTGTGGGCCGAGCCGAGATGTTCGAGAATCGTGCGCCGACCGCCCTTCTTGGCCACGATCTGGACCGCTGTCGCCCCCGACGCGGTCCGAACCTTGCGGATATAGGCAGCCACGACCGGCGATCTTACCGGCCTGTTAGTGCCCCAAATCGACGACCCGCGATCCCGCTACCAGCGCAAACATCAGCCGAACCCAGAAATCCCCGCCGACTTGTGCAAGTCAGG
>NZ_JARJBD010000460.1:0-313 GCF_029269925.1 Rhodococcus sp. T2V | reverse complement strand
CCGCCTTGTTCATCATCGGCACCACGGTCCGCAGCTCGGTGTCCGCCGCCGCACGCCAGGTCACGGTCGTGGTTCTCGGTGTGCTGGTGGCCGCGGTGGCGGCACGCACGTTGCCTGAACTCGCCGCCATCGCGGGTGCGGTCGCAGTCGGGACGATCCTCGGCCGCAGCCGGTGGTTGGCGCCGGACGGGATATGGGTGGCGATCACCGCGCTGTTGGTAGTGCTCTACGGCTCGGCCACGAACGCAGTCCTGGTGTTTCATCGCGTCCTCGATGTCACCGTCGGTGTGCTCGTCGGCGTCGCGGTCAACGC
>NZ_JARJBD010000459.1:0-315 GCF_029269925.1 Rhodococcus sp. T2V | reverse complement strand
ACATGGTGAAGGGCCGCTATGTGCAGGAGACCATCCTCCGCGAGATCGTCGACGAAAGCCCGAAGGCGACCAGCCTGCTCGAGGAGATCCGCGACCAACCGGAGGAGCTGACTAGGGATGCCCGGATGGCGTTGGGGGAGATCATCGGTAACGCCCTCGAGACCACCCGGGAGGCGGACACCCGTACCGCCGTCGAGATGCTGTCTCCGCTGACCGACTCCGTCA
The DNA here is from genome assembly GCF_029269925.1 of Rhodococcus sp. T2V. Classification (NCBI taxonomy): domain Bacteria; kingdom Bacillati; phylum Actinomycetota; class Actinomycetes; order Mycobacteriales; family Nocardiaceae; genus Rhodococcus; species Rhodococcus sp. T2V. The sequence goes on along the minus strand of NZ_JARJBD010000459.1, from coordinate 90 downwards.
CGGTCCGTGACCCCACCCATGACGAGGACGCCGTGCAGATCGCGGTTCTGTTCGAGGTGGACCGGCAGGGCGAACTCGAACAGGCCGTCG
>NZ_JARJBD010000458.1:0-316 GCF_029269925.1 Rhodococcus sp. T2V | reverse complement strand
CGAAGCCGCCACGAAGTACCGCATCGACGACGTCCGCGCCGCCGCCGTCTCCTACGCCGACACCGGCAGCGCCTAGAGCGCGGCTCGACCAACCCGATCCACGTCCACCGGATAAGCGAGGAAGACCACTGAACGGATGTGACGTTGTAACCGTACGGCCGTCCGCTATTGACAGAACTCGATGGACACGGTTTTCTCTATGTCAAGATACGAAACTGTGTTTTCGCATCGTGGAAGTTTTGCCAAGTGCGGAAGGTGAGTCATTTCATGACTGAGCGTGTTGAGGTCGGCGGTCTGCAGGTCGCGAAGGTGCTCT
>NZ_JARJBD010000457.1:0-316 GCF_029269925.1 Rhodococcus sp. T2V | reverse complement strand
CCGCCACCGACCTGGTCGCCTGGGCGAAGCTGATCGGCTTCGGCGACCACCCGGACCTGGCCCGCTGCGAGATCGACACCTTCCGCTACCGGGTGCTGCACGTCGCGGCCCGCATCACCCGCGGCGCTCCCGGGCGGTCCGGGTTCGGATCGATTCGAGTTGGCAATGGGCCCAGGCCATTGCCGCAGCGTGGTATCGCATCCGGACCGCTTTCACCTGACCCGGACCCCGTCCCCACGACACGAAAGGCAACCCCGGCCGGTGGAACCGGGCACCACCCGAGCGACATCGGGCGCGCCCTTATACCCACACACCA
>NZ_JARJBD010000046.1:0-73735 GCF_029269925.1 Rhodococcus sp. T2V | reverse complement strand
GCGGTGCGGTAGCCGGCGAACCCATCCATCGCCACGACCTGCACACGGCTTCGGAAGTTCGCATCCCGCTTGTCGAGCCATTCCACGAGCGCTGCCTTCGACCGGCCCGCCACCATGTCCAACAAGCGAGCAGGCCCGGTTCCGTCGATCACCGGCGTCAGGTCCACGATCACGGTCACGAAGTCCGGATCACCCTGCCCGCGACGGTGTTTCCACTTGTGCTCGTCCACGCCTAGATAGCGGACACCGTCGAGGTGGCCGGGCTTGTCGAAGACCAACTCACTGGCGAGTGAGACGGCCAACGAGTTGACGGTGTTCCACCCCAACCCCAGCGCTCGGGCCACAGCCGAGACGGACATCTTGTCGATCGCCAGGCGCTGGAGGATCCAGCGTGCGCATCGCCGGGTGGTGGTGGCCTTCGGTGCGGCGACCGCCTCTATGCGCTGGCGGAAGATCGTGACCTCGCACCCGTCGTCGATGCAGGTGAAGCGTGGCAGCTGGATCCGCAGGCGGGTCGGGTGCCCGACCACCGGCAGGTCCGTCAGGACACGATCGACGTGGTCCCGCAGCCGCCCGGGCTGCCCGCACGTCGGGCAGGTCGGATCCGCTTCGACGGGTCGGCAGTCGATCCAGGTGCGGTCCTCGGCGATGGCGGCGCCGGTGATCGTCACCCCCAATTCGACGGTTCGGCAGATGGTGTCGGCGACGAGGGCGGTAGTGTCGGTCATGGGTCCTGTGGTCGTGAGATGAGCGTGTAGGGGCCTTCATCGTCACACCCCAGGACCCGCCTACATCTTGCGGTCCCCATTTCTCACGCTGGACACCTGTCTACGCACCGCCGATCCGGAAGAGCCGGTTTATCAGCGGGCATATGCACCCGAACTTGCGGATAGAGCATACGTATTGACGCGACTGGCCTTCGAAAAGCGAGCCGACGGGAAATTGCGAACCAAAGCGCCCGACACCGGTTTCGACGTCGGAAACTATGGAAAGGGTTCGACGCTCGCCTACCCTGTTATAGCTTTCGCCATGCGCGAGGCCGGGGACGAGGATCTCGCGGTCGCTGCGCTGTCCGACCTCCAAGAGAAGCGCGAAATCTTCGTCGATTCTCGCGGTTGGCTCACTGTGGAAGGTGCATCGAACTTGGTCCACGGTGAACTGGCTTCCGCCATGCTGGGACGAAAAGGTACGTGGCTCAACATGTTGAGCAAGGGGATGCCCGACCGTTGGGCGAACGGACCGCTCATCGAGTCGGTGCCCTACCCCGACGTACTCGTAGGGCGCGCGGTCAGCAATGACGGCGCGGACTTGGAGGCGGTTTTCCACCCAGGAACACGTGACGGGCGGCGCAGTGTCGAGGTATCCCAGCTGACACCGGGGCGCACCTACACACTGCGAGGCGCCGTCGAGGACACTACGGTTGCGTCCGACGAGGGAACCGCACGAATCGACATCGACATCGTCGGCCGCACTGAACTACACATCACTCCAGCGTGATCGTTTATGGGAGAGGAGAAGTAGATGGCGTGCTGCGTCCTGCTCACTGAGCTTTACCGCAACGTGGTGTCGAGCTGGCGGCTCTGCACGTCTCGCCGGAATGGCAGACCTACCGCAAATAGGTCGAGTCTTGCCCAAGTTGAGAGGATCTCGCTCACGCCCCGAGGGTGATTCGTCGACCGAGGGCCACTCGCCGCGCGTGGTAGGGCAGCACCGGTCGTAACAGCAGCTCGATGAAGAACCTTGTGCGCTATCGTTCGACAGCGAAGGCGGTCGATCCGCAGCAGCAACCGCACCTCGACGCGCCGCACCAAAGGGGGTGGTAGGCCGGTCTCGGCCTACCACCCCCTTTGCACGCTCGATCACGGGCGGGTCATCGTGAACCCTTCGTATTCAGCAGCGACAACCTTGTCGCATATAGCCCGATAGTTACCGACACCTGCGACATACGGCATGAAAACTCTCGGTTTTCCCGGGACGTTTGCACCGGTGTACCAAGAATTGGCTTTAGGGAACAGGGTGCTGTCGGCAATGTCGTTGACGTGCGCTACCCACGCCTCCTGCGCGTCGTCATTCGCCTCGCTCACGGTGAAGCCACTCGCGTCGAGGAATACTAGGTGATCGACGATGAACTCGACGTGCTGCTCGATGGACGTCACCACGTTACTCAATACCGATGGGCTTCCTGGACCTGTCACAAGGAACAGGTTGGGGAACCCATTTACCGCCAGACCAAGATAGGTCTTCGGGCCATTCTCCCATTGTTCCTTCAACGCGACACTATTTCGACCGCGGATGTTGATTCGTTTGAGCGAACCGGTCATTGCGTCGTACCCGGTCGCGAACACGATCTCGTCGAAATCATACTTCGACTTCTCTGTTCGTATTCCTTCCGGATCGATGGCGACGATCGGGTCCGTGCGGATGTCTACCAATGTGACGTTGTCACGGTTGTACGTCTCGTAATAGTCCGTTCCGACGCAGACACGCTTAGCGCCAACCGGAAATCCGTACGGAGTCAGCCTTTCCGCAGTCTCGGGATCGGTAACCGTCTTCCGGATCTTCTTCCGCAAGAATTCGGTCAACGTGTCGTTCGATTCTTGGTTGGTCAGAATGTCTGCGTAGGTCGCGGTTATCACCGCGCCGCCCGCCTCCCACTGCGCCTCGTACCGTGCATTGCGCTCACTCTCCGATTGGTCGAGCGCGGAAGGGAGTGTCTCCCGTCCCGGTTTCCCAGAATTGGACCATCGCGATTCGTCACGCAGGCTGGCATAGCGCGACTTGATGTCGGTGACGAATTCGGGAGTAAGTGGTGCATTACGCGCATGCACGACAAAGTTCGGGGTCCTCTGGAAAACAACGAGCTCCTCGGCATCCTGCGCAATCAAAGGAATCATCTGTACCCCTGATGATCCGGTACCTATGACCGCCACCTTCTTGCCCGTGAAGTCGACACCGTCGTGCGGCCAGGATCCGGTGTGATAGCTACCGCCGTGAAAGGTGTGCACACCTGGCATGTCGGGCATGTTTCCTGTCGACAGGCATCCGGTGGCCATAATCACGAAACGCGATGTCACAGTCACGCCTGAGTCAGTTGCCACGCTCCACAACGCAGTGGTGTCGTCGAACACGACGTCCGTGACGGAGGTGTCCAAAGTTATCGCATCGCGCAGCGACAGTTTGTCCGCCACGAATTCGAGGTAGCGCAAGATCTCGGACTGTGTGGCGCATTTCTCCGTCCAGGTCCATTCCTGCTCGATTTCAGGAGAGAAGGAGTACGAGTACCACATACTCTCCACATCACATCGCGCACCGGGGTAGCGGTTCCAGTACCACGTGCCACCGACCCCACTGGCACGTTCGAACACGTGGACGCTGAGGCCCCGCTTTCTGCACTCGTGTACGAGTTGGAGTCCAGCGAATCCGGCTCCAACTACCACCACATCGTAGTCACTCATTCTCGACTGCCTTTCTGAGTTTTCTGTCGAGCCACTCGACAATGAACGCCATGCCTTCCGCACTTCCGGGAAGGACGTTTACGAACGAGAAGAAGCCATGCATCTGCAGGGCCTCGGCAAAGTCGTATAAATCCACGTCAGATAGACAGAAGCAGTTCGACGGGGCGGCGTGGGTCTCGGCTGTGATGGCGTAACGCGGCGGCGATGCCGGCGTGGCCGGCCAACCGGAGCAATCCGATGGCGGCGTTGCGGAGAGTTGCCATCACCTGCGGCGCCGCACCGGTACGGATGGTGCAGCGGTCCTCATCGAAGGTGACATCGCGAACCCAGTGCAGTCGGTTCTCGATGGTCCAGTGCCCTCGTATCCAGGCTGCGACCTGCTGTGGATCTACCTCGGTCATCGGAAGTGAGCAGATCAGATAGACCACCTCGACACTCTTGCGGCCCCCGCGGGTGACGGTGCGCCGGACCTGCAACGCCTGCGCGGCACCAGGAAACCCGAGCCCACTGGCGTGTTCGGTGGCCTTGATGGTGCGACGTTCGAGCCGTCCGTGACCTCGTCCTGCGATCGAGGTCGACACCGGAATCGTCTTCCACGGCAGTGCCTTCAACCGCGCCAGCAACGTCGGCTGGTTCGCCTTGACGGTGAACGCGTAATGGCCACCGCGGTCGAGGATGTACTGTGCGGTGCCGCGCTGGCAGTGCAGGGCGTCGGCGGTGACGACGGCATCGGCGATCTCGAGGGGGTCGAGCAGGTCGGTCAGCAGTGGAATCTCGTTGGTCTTCGCGCCGACCTCCACCTGCCCGAGCACCACACCCACGTCGTGATCGAGGGCGGCCAGCAGGTGTGTGAGGTGACCGGCGGTGTCTTTCGCTCCGCGCAGAGTCTTGCCGTCGACTGCGATGATCCTCCTGCCATCGATCACATTGGTCTGCAACCACATCCACGTGCCGAGCACTCGGTCGAGGACGGCCGCGTCGACTCGCGCCAGGGTGCGGCGGATCGTCGATTCACTCGGCACAACAGCAGATACTCCGAGTCTGCCCAGCGCCTCGGCGGGTGCGTCGTGCACCCATTCGGCGATCGCGGTGAACGAGCGGGCACCTGCACAAGTCGCGGCCAGAGCGAGCGCGAGGATCACCGGAAAACGATGCCGGACCCCGCGACGGTGACGTGGATCGGGCACCGTGGCGAGCAGGTCGAGGACCCCGGTGTCGGGGGCCGGTGACGCGCCGAGGGACGGTCCGCTGTCGCACACGGCGATGGGAATGGGAGATGATGGGATGGCGGGCACGGCTCGTTCCTGGTGGTGGTGCTGGTGTAGGAACTTGAATCATCGCCGTAGCGACCGTGCCCGCCCTCGATCACCGCCTCTTCGGCGTGTCACCCACACACAAAACCACCGGTCAGGACCAGGTTGTCACGACTTTGCCGGAACCCTGCATGCATCTGGCCGTCAAATCTGCGAAGATCGACCTCCACACCCGACTCGGACAAACGTCTGGCGTACGCCTCCCCTTCGTCTCGAAGAGGATCGTGTTCCGCAGTCAACACCAAAGCCGGCGCCACACCGGCCAACGAGGGTGCCCGCAACGGTGATGCCTCAGGGTGCTGCCGCTTCCCTACATCCCCGATGTAGTGGTTCCAGAACCACATCATTCCGGGACGCGACAACATCAGCTGGTTCTCCGGGGCAGTGAAGGAATCCGTGTCGAAGTTCGAATCCGTCACGGGATACACGAGGACTTGAAGGGCGACGCTTACATCGGGATCGCGGACCGAACGGATGGCGCACACGGCAGCAAGATTGCCGCCGGCACTGTCGCCTGCAATGATCAATGGCAATGTCCGACCACCGGATATTTCGTTTTGATTTCTCGATGCCCACTTCAGCGCACTCCAAGCGTCTTCCACCGCCGTTGGGAAAGGGTGTTCCGGGGCCTTCCTATAGTCGACCAGGAGGACCGTGGCTCCGGATGCCTGGGCGAGTTGTCTACCGAGCGTGTCATATTCGTCGATGTTTCCTGTGACCCAGCCACCACCGTGCAGATACACGACAATTGCGCTGGGATCTGGACAGGGGACCAGCCAACGTGCGCGGAAATTGCCCCCAGCAGAACTCTCGATCGTCACATCGTCGATGCGGGCCATGTCGGGGCCTGCGCCGTACATCTCCTTCAACGCACCACCCAACTGGCGCACCTCGACCGGAGTCATCTCCCATACCGGGCACCTGCCTCGTTTGGCCATCTTCTGGACGAATTCGGCTGTCGCCTTGTCCAGCGCCATGGACTCACCTCTTCCGTATCGCGCCACCTGCTGGTTCGGCCTCAAGCCGATTGCTGGGTAGTGACACCGATCACGAACACTAACCGCAGCGGAGCTGATTCCCCAACCATCAGTCAGCAAAATTGGCGAACTAAGTGCTCTCTTCTGACCTACCGAGCGAGTAGTTTTTACCGAATGACCGGTTCTCGCAGAATGATTGCACTTTGAGTGCTACCATTTCAAAGAAAAGAGTTAACTCTTCAATGCACACTACGGAGGGCCGTCGTCGAGATCTCGACAGACCGCGAACCCCCGTCGATGGGTCCGCGATCAGGCACCCTGTTTCAAAAAATAGACTGAAGACCTGTCGCGCGACGACGCTCCGCCCATGAGTTCGCGGTAGTCGACCAGCGGCCTACCTGCGCGCGTCACGTGGTTGCCAACACCTCGAGTATCTGCAACTCCCGCTCGATGTGACTTTGGAGCGACCGAAGGACAGTGTCCCGGTGATCGCTGCCCCCTCTCCACGAAGGCATCCATAGAACGTGGAACATCACCGTTCCGATTACGGACTCGGCGAACATAGTCGCAGTCTGACCATCACCCGCCAGTCCCGCACTGTCCAGACGGCATCCACAATTCCCGCTCCTCCAAGTGGGCGCGAGCAGCAGCGGGGTGGTCCGGATGCGCCTGCGCCCACCGCGTCTTCTGCTCCAGCAACCTGGCTGTGACATACCAGGTTTCCGCTGAGCGCGGCGGATGAACGGCCACCGTCCGCGCGAGTCGACGAAGCTGTTCAGCCTGAAGTGACAGCAGGTCGGCCGGGGTGAGACCCCGATCCCAGAGGTACCGGGCGAGGTGGATCGCTTTGGTGCGTCGCTGTCCTTCGGCGTGGCTCGTGTGTGCGAAGTCCGCGGCCATGGCGGTCACCGGTGTCGCTTCGGGTAATGCTTGCGGCGCTCGGCCGCGGTCAGCCCACCCCAGATCCCGAACCGCTCATCATGGGCAAGCGCCTCGGCGAGGCAGGCGTCCCGGACTTCGCATCCAGAGCACACCCGCTTCGCCGGGCGGCCGTTCTCCCCCGTCTCGGGGAAGAACGCTTCCGGATCGGTCACCCGGCACAGCGCGAAGTCTCGCCACTGCGGAGCGTCCAAGGCCATCCTGGGCCGTGTGTCGGTATCGGTCATCTCGCTCATCTCCCTTGTCCCAGATGGGTGTTTCGGTGGGGCAGACGGTATCCCCTGACCTGGACTACGCGACTCGACTTCGCATCACGGCCGTCACGCCGTGATCGATGTCCCCCGCCACGACATTCGTGTCCTCTCCGAAGCGGCCTTATCCCGTCATGAGGAGGAAGATCCGAGATCGATGAGTTGAGTGACATCGCACGGAGAACATGCGCCGAACCGGTACGCGCACAACACTCATCGAGGTAGGTGGAGTTGCCTCATTCGGGTCGGGTGCATGTACGGCGGCCGCAGACCGGCCAACCCGAACCCGGCCGATTCCGGTTCCAAGCGATCCGGCACGCAGGCCGGTGGTGTGGTGCGCCCGAGAGTACCGTCGCTATGCAGGTGCGCCGACGCCCACCGGTCTGCGGCGGGGCAGTGTTCGAACTCCCACCGCAGAACCCGGCCCTCACCATGGGCCCGCTTCTTCCCGATGACATCCAGGCCACCCAGGATCGTGGCGACGGCGTCGAGATCTCCGACTCCGCGCCAGGTGACCGTGCGAGTGCTGGTGATCATCAGGGGCATGTAGCGAGCCCGGTAGCGACCCTGCCGATCCGAGATCACCGCCGGCAGCGTGCGACTGAGTTGCTCGAGCCCGCGGTGATCGGCCCGCGACGCCCAATGCCGCACCACGGGATCACCGGCCGGGTCCTCGGGGAACGAGCACGTCGCACACCAATGCCAGTCCGCGCCGGCGAGCTCGCACCGCGCCAGTGGCAGCTCGAGATCCGGCGGGACGCACGCGGGTGTCAGCGCCGGCACATACTCGCCTCGGCCCCATGCCGCGGCCTTGTGATCGGCCCACAGTTCGGCGGCGAGGATCCCGTCGAGACTGATTCCCCACGGCGTCGCGTGCGCCAGTCCCGACGACAGGTGCGCCCGCACCAGGAACGGTGCCATCTCCTCGGTGCCCGTCATGTCAGCCAGCACAATGCTGCGATGACCTCATCGCGCAGTGGCGTCAGCTCGACGCGCCAGTCCACTGACTGCGGGTCCGGGCCGGCCAACACCACCCGATCCGATTCGGCGCGGACCCGTCCGTGACCTATCGCGCTGCGCCCTCCGAGGAATCCGTCACGCGCGAATCTGCCCCACACATCGGTGAAGAACGAGATTTCGAGTTCGGTGGCCCGGTCCAGCCGCAAGAAGGTTTCGAAACGGGTTCCCGCGGGAAGTGTCTCGACCTCGAATCGCATCAGCATCGACGAGCCGGCATCTTTGCCGGCTCCGCGCCCCGCGGAGGATTCGGGGAACGTCCGGGTGTCGGTGTCGTCGAATCGGCTGTAGCTCTCCAGGGAGACCAACTCGAACTGACTCATCAGCCGGCCGTCATACGCCCGGGTCATGATCGTCTCGGTCTCACGCACCCGCGGGATGACCTTGCCCACCTTCAGACATCCATCGATCGGTGGCTGGCCTCCGCCGTTGCCGCCGAACACCCCGATCGGGGGAACCAGCTCCCGCAGTCGCTGCCGCCGGCGCCCGGTCAGACCGTCGCCGGTGACCTTCGTCAGAGAGCCGCCGTTGCGTAGCGCGTGCGCGGCCGAGAGCGGGATCTGCCCCTCGTAGCTGATGACGTCGCGGAACAGCTCCTCGGCGATCCTGCGCAACCCGCCGCGCAGGGAGTTCCCGGACACGATCGGCACCAGCACCGGCTTTCCGTCCGGCTGGATCACCGGCTCGCGCCGGAATAGTGTCGTCGTCGTTCCGGAGTCCTCCCCCTTCTGGGAGATCGAGGACAGCGCGGTCAGCTCGACATCCCAGCGCACCGTCGACCTCATCATCTTTTCCTTCCCGCAGTGCGGGCGGCGGCCACGGCTTCGGCGACGATCCGTGTGCGCAGCACGTACGACGTGGGACGCTCACGCAGCAACGTCAGCACCGGCTCGGACTCCTCACGCAGCAATGTCGCCAGCTCCAGCCGTTGGTCGGTGTTCTTTGGTTCCGATTCGAGGGACCGGGAGACCACCGACCACCACCGGTCGAGATCGCCGCCACCGATATAGGTGGCGACCCGAACACGGTTCGGCAGGTGTTGGGTCCAGTACGTTTCCCGCCGCCGTCCGACCCATCCCGAATCCCAGTCGATCCCGTAGTGCAGCAACAGCAGCAGGCGTTCAGCTGTCGACGCCGGACCGTCGAGCGGCGGCAGCCCCGCCGGTGCGGCCGCGAGCCATCGATCGGTCGGGCTGGTCATGTCGTTCCCTTCGCGCTCGCCGACACGGTGGCTCGCAGCGCGAGCTCCCACCACTGCCCGATCTGGCGGTACGGGGCGAGACGGTCCCAGTCCGTCAAGACCGCCGGCCACCGCCTGGGGGCGACCTGGGCGAGCACCGGATACGGGGCCGCAGGCTCGGCGAGCATCCGGGCACCGAACCCCAGCGCCCGCAGCCGGCGCATCGCTGTCACCGCCGCGACATCACGCGCAGTCCAGGGCAGGGACGTGTCGTCGACAGCAATCGAGCCCCACCGCGCGTGCGGCAGGATGTGCTTTCGGCCGGGCCGCAAGGGCACCACCACGGCGGTATCCGGCTCGAGGGGCCGCGACAAGATCCGTTCGAGGTCCGCCGCGGTCACTGCCCTCATTGCTGGTCGGGTGGTGACCACATGCATGCTTCTGCGCAGATACGGGTGCTGGTAGGCCCAGGCGCAGGACGTGCACAGCCCACCCTCCGCGGGTGCTTTCCAGCAGTCGTAACCCGTGAACGTTCGGGAGACCACCTTGGTCACCGCCTCCACCGGAACCGGAGATGCCGCGCATCGCGCGCACCGGCCCACCCTCGCGGGCTCGACTGCCTCGCGCGTGTTCGTCGACGCGAATGCCGCGGCGACGACGTCCTGCCGGCCGGCCACCTCGCACAGTTTCCCCACACCACACTCCTCACATGTCCAGGCGACTTCACAACGCCCCTACGACTGGAGGAAGATCCGCCGGGCGGGCACTGTGTGACAGAAGCTGCGAGATCTCGATACCGGACAACTGTGAGGAGGGCGTGTGGTGGGCAAGCCCGAACCCGACGGCCTGGACCTGAACACTCTCCGGGCACTGCGCCGGCCCCGCCGCGACCTCGGGGCCCTCACCGGGCGCATCGCCGGGCATCTCGACGACCACGATGGATACCTTGCCTTCTCCGGCGGCAAGGACTCACTCGTCGCACTGCACCTCACCCTGCAGGTCGAACCGAACATCCCCGTCGTGTTCTTCGACTCCGGCCTCGAGTATCCCGAGACCTACAGCTACATCACCGCACTCGCCGACAGCTGGAACCTGAACCTCGAACCCCACCGGGCCGACCCACCACTGCTGACCGTCCTCGCGCAGTCCGGCGAATGGGACCACCAACAGCCCACGCGAGCCACGAGCCAGAAACTGCGTGACATCCTCATCGGTGCCCCCTCCCGCGCGGCGCACGCGGCGCACGGGCCAGGTGAAATCTGGGGTGTACGCGCCGACGAATCCCCGAAAGGGACCGGACGCTGGTCGCTGTACTACAACGCACTCAGCAGCCACGTCACACGCGACTGTGACGGCTGCTGCACCAACACCACCGAGCAACGCCGACACCACGGCGGTCTCATCGACCGAGCCGACGGAACACATGTCTTCGGGCCCATCTGGGACTGGAGCGTCGAGGAGATCTGGGCCTACATCGCCCACCACCAGCTACCGGTGAACCCCGTCTACGACACACTTCGCCGACTCGGCACCCCCGAGCGGCACCTGCGGGTCTCGCACATGCTCGACGGTGCCTTCCTCGAACACGGTCGCATCACCCGCCTGCGCCGTGGATGGCCGGCACTGTTCGAAGAACTCGCCCACATCCTCCCCCGGATCCGCGAATTCGTCTGATGGCGAGCGGGTATCACGGGACCGACCCACGAGAGCCAGCGCGGTGTCGCGTCGCTGTGGACCTCCGCCGACCCAGCCACAACCGGTGTCGTGACTGTGGTTTCCGCCGCGACACCGCGGAAGATCTCACCGATCACACCGCGGCCGGATTCACGTATCGTCCCATTCGAGTCCGAGCAGACGCATCGCCCCGGCAAGGAGACTGCTACCGACCCGCCTCGAGATGTGCGGCACGGTGGACTACGCCGGCAAGTGGGAGGTAGCGGCGGAGTCCATGGTGGCCGATGGCGCCGAGGTGCCCTCCGCGATGCCGAGCAGGACGGTGCGGGCGGCCGCGGCGTCGCTGCGGGCCCGGTGGCCGCCATCGAGCCGAATGCTCTTCTCGATGCCCTCGGCCTGCGATCGCATCCGCATGATGCATCCCCACATCTCGGGGTCGGCGAGGTGCGCAGGGTCGAGACCGTGTCGAGCACAGTCATGGAGAACGCGACCCTGATCGAACTGACTGTTGTAGCTGAGGGTCACTCGCCCAGCGGTCACCGCAATCAGAGCCTGGTGGACCGTAGCCCAGCCGGGGGCGCCGATCAGATCGGCCGGGGCAATTCCGTGCACGGCGTAGGCGTCCGGGTGGATCGGAACTTCGCCGGGATCGACGAGGGTATCGAGCAGCGGATCCCCGGTGGCGGCGTCCAGAACGCAGATTTCGATGATGCTGCCGTCCAAATTGGTCGATTCAACGTCCAGCACTGCTGCCCGGCCGGGGACGAGCATGCCCCGTGCCCATTGCTGCGGAGACGTCTGTGTACTGGTCATGCCACCTCTTTTCTCGTGATCATCGTGACGGCACCCTCTGACATGTGGTTCGTGACTTCGGCTCCTATGCCGCCCCGAAGAAGTTCCTGTAGCGCTCGGGCCACGCCACCGGACTGCTTCCTAGCTGTAGGAATGCTCTGGTTCGCGTTCGCGGGAGATCTGCCCGTCGGTGCTCGGCGGCTGAGCGCCTTGCTGCGGTGCAGCAGCATCGGCGACGTCGGTCGTCTCGGTCGCGTCCTTGCTGGCGCCACCGCGCGTGGCCTTATTGGAGGTGTTCTTCCGCTTCTTCGGGGCGGTGTAGCCCATGGCTGCGAGCTCTTTGGCCGTCCATCCGCCTTCGATCGCCCTCTCGTGGGCCGTCCTGATTGCGTCCACGGCTGCCTCGCGTGCGGCATCGAGTGCGGCGAGCTCTTCCACTGCTTCCCCGATGGCTCCGACAAGCGCGACTCGTGTTTCGATTGCCTTCTGCGCCAGTGCTTCCGCATTCTTTCGTGCGGTCTCGATTGCCTTCTTGTGGGCTGCTGGCGTAATGGTCATGGGGCACTGTCTCCTTCGTCTCTGCGGTCGTGCCGCACGTCGCGACACGACCTGTGGCCGGTCTGGGTCTCTAGTGGCGATCGTATTGTTCCGCTTCGGGATCAAGCACAGGGCACCGTCCCCGATGGTGCCGGTTGGGGTCACAGGAAGCGGGCGGGCACCAGGCCCGGACGGACGGCGCTGATCTGGACGCGCTGCCCGGTCTGCGGGGCCTCGAGCATTTTTCCGCCACCGAGGTAGATTGCGACGTGGTTGGCTCCGTCTGCCTGCCAGTTCCCGAACAGCAGGTCACCGGGCTGGGCGTGGTCCATGCTGATCTGCTGGCCGGCCCGGAACTGTTCCTGTGAGGTGCGCGGCAAGACCGTCGTGCCACCGGTACCGATGTAGTAGGCGAAGCGCGTGAGCCCGGAGCAGTCGTAGCCGGCGGTCGCTCCTCCGGTGCCGTCGCCCATCGACGGTCCGGTGAGAAGGCCTCCGCCCCATTGGTAGGGCAATCCGATCGCCCGCATCGCCGCGTCGATGACCGCATGCGCGAACTCGAGGTTGCGGGGAAAGCGGGGATCGAAGGTCAGCTCGCGCACTGCGGTCGGGGCCAGCATTCCCGTCAGGGAGGGGATGCCGGCCGCAGTGGTGGGTGCTCCGCCGACGACAGGAGACAGAAATACCGGATTCGTCTCCTGCTGCGGAGCCGATGACGGTGCCGGAGCTGCGGGTCCTGCCGGGTCGGTGACACCGCCGCCGGGCCCGGGTTCCGGACCGGGGGCGGGCAGGACCACCTCGGGAATCAGGCCCTGCGCCTCGGGCGGGAGCTGTTCCCTGGCGCCTGAAGCGGCATCGAGGACTTCCGGTGGAATAGCGTCCTCGATCTCGGCTTGCCACTGCGCGGGTAACTGCGCCTGCGCCTGCTGTACGGCCCGGGCCGCGTCGTCGAGATAGGGCTGCGGGTCCGGGACATACGGGGCGAGAGCGGGCGGCAGGTCCTGTGCGACCGCCGTGACGCTGTCGGTGATCGCCGGGTCCACTCCGCCGCCCTGGGCAGCTGATGCGCCGGCCACTGCGACGCCGACGATGATCGATACGAAATCCATGATGTCTCCTGCGCCGTGGGTGTGGCGGCCAAGGGCGGAAGTTGTCTCGATGACCGCGAAGAGGGTCGTGCGATCACCGACAGTAGAGAGGGACCTGGACAACTCGGGCCGAACACACCACCGGGGCAACCCAGTCGGGCATTCCCATCAGCCGGGTGTGGAGAGGTGGACCGGATGCGGACGGTCACATAGGGTGTGGGTACTGAGAATGCACCGGGTGAGTCGGAGGCACACCATCTTTGTAGGTGGCCTCCGACTTTTCTTTCTGCTCACAGCCCCTTGCCATTTCGTCGTCCGATCTGGGATTCGGCACTGGAGCTGTCCTTCCGTTGGGTTGTGTCCGCGGCCTGGTCCGCATCGTCGTGTGGCGCGGCTTCCACCACTCGGAATTGCGCGGGCGCAGCGACGATATCGGGATGAAAGGTCAGGTCGGGGCGCCGGTGGCGCGGCTGGTCCGCGGTCATGACTGTGTGTTCCTTCCGGTGAGGTGACTCTGTCTTTGAACGTCCCGCCTCGACTCGTCAGGGCGTCTCGTGATCGACGAGTTGGACGATCAGGCGCTCCCCCAGTGGCTGCCCGGGCCGCTCGTACGGCACAAAATGAGACCCCACCACCCGTAGCTGCATACCTCGTGGCAGCAGATGGTGCGAGTTGTCCACGCGGGAAGATTGCCCGTAGTACATGCCGCGGTCGGTCTGGATCTCGAAGACGACATCGGTGGGCTGGGCGGTCGAGTCCAGCTCGTGCAGCGAATGGGTTGCTGCAGTGAACCGGTCGAAGGACAGGACCGTTCCCGGCGACAGCGTCGAGGGCAGATCCGACGGGTTCACGACCGCGTTGGGGATGCTCACCGCGGTGTACACAAGATGACCTCGCCCGGATTCGCGTTCGTATCGTTGGATTGCCCTGTCCACTCGTTGGACCTGCTTGCGGCGAGCATCGTCGAGCTCGACAGCGTCGCCGGCCACCGCGGAGAGGGCGTTGTTCGTCTCCCCCCAGGTCGTCGGGTCCGACGTCAACGACGCCAGCGCCGTGTACTGGGCTTTCGGCATGGCGTCGAGGACGCGGCGCTTCGCCGCGGAGCGGGCGTTCCGTTGTCGCGCCGAGAGTGTGCGACGGAGTTCGATCGCCGGTGGCAGCCGGGGGCGGAGCCGAGAGTTTCCGATTGCCGCCGGCGTGGGCCGTGGATAGGCGCGGTTGAGGTCCCGCTGCGCCCGGGTCAATCCGGGTAGGTTCTCGGTGGCGGTGTCGAGTTCTCGTGCTCCGCTGCGGAGATCGGTGCGGGTGTCGTAGGCGTGCTGCGAGATCAGGGTGCCTTCCTTGCGGGTGGCGACGTCGCTGTCGCCCCGGTCGGGATCGAACACACCGTTGCCGCGGTCTGGGCTGATCCGGTCATGGCTGCGGCCCATCAGATCTCACGCCCCGACCAGGGTGGCTGTGGATCTGCCGGTGGTGCCTCGTTCGCGGCGCCCGACCGCGCGGCCGAGCAGTCGATCGAGACTCTCGCTCACCACGGCAGGGCGCTCGAGGCCGACCATGTGCCGCGCTCCGCTCACCGGGATCAGTTCGGCGAGGGGAAGAGCCGCGGCGAGTCGTTGCGAGTGCCCGATCGGGGTCACCCTGTCCCGGGTTCCACAGATGATCGACGCCGGCACCCGCGCGAGCACGTCGAGCGCCGGGGACGCGTCGTAGATCCGCAGATCACGTAGGAAGGCGGCCACGGTGGCGATCGGCGTCGCGTGGACCATCGCGTAGGACGTGGCGGCGGCACGGACACTTGCGCTCGGAGCAAGCGGGCATGTTGCGCCGACCACTGGCGACAAGATGCGACGGGAGAGATTCCAGCTGCGGCCGACGAGCCGTGGGGCGTGAGCTGATGCCGTCCGCAGCAACGTCACCGCCGGCGTCTTCAGAGCGCGACCGATGCCGACGCCGGCGACATTGCCGACGGCGGTCGAGATCAACCCGACTCCCACGAGTTGCGCGGCCGCGGCCTCTTGGTGATGGGCGACGTAGGACATCACGGCCATCCCGCCCATCGAGTGTCCGACGAGGACAATCGGACCCTTTGGCGCCACCGTGCGAATCACCGCATCCAGGTCCCGTCCAAGCTGGCTGATCGTGTAACTGTCGGTGTCCGCCGCGCCGGATCCACCATGGCCACGGTGATCGAAGAAGACCAACCGGGCGCGCCCCCGCCAGGCCTCGGCCAGGTAGGCCCGTTGCGGTGCCCAGGCGTCCATGTGGAGACAGAACCCGTGCGCGAAGATCACAGTGACCGGCGCCATCCGGCATCCGATCTCACGCACCGCAAGAGAGGTGCCGTCGGCGGTGAGGACGAGGCGACTGCGATCCCCGGGGGCCCTCATCGCTGGTCATCCGAACCTCGAGCCAACCAACCGCATCCAGACTGATCCACTCGGTGACGCCCGGTGAGCGACCCTGAATGAAGGTGGCAGCGGATCTTCTTCGCGTCCATCAGGTGGATACGGCGAACCTCAACATTCATCGGTACCACTCCTTAGTCCTCACGACAGCAATTGCGAGGACCATAGGTCCGGACCTTGACCGCCCCACCTGGACCGCGAGCGATCCGCAACTCCGCCACAACAGACGCACCTCCGTCATAGGAAGTGCCACCACTCCCCATCATCTGGAGGAAGATCCACACAACTGGGGTTGTGTGACATGTCTTTGAACAGAACCGATGGGTCTCCATCCACACAGGCCGACATCGCTCAGCATGATGTCCGCGCCCGGAACACCGTTGGGGCGCCCGTCCTATGTGAAGGCCAGTCTGCCGGTCAACGACACGCTGGCTCCGCGCCTATCGACGGATCACCGGCCACGCCCCATCGACCGTCCTACCCAGAGGGATCTCGGTACACACGATGTCCTCGACCGAGTAGGCGATCGCCCCGCACCGAGGGCACTGCCCGGGCAGCTGTTGGTATCGGATCATTGCCCAGTGCTCGTCACACAGGAGGTAGTCCACGCGAGCGTCGAAGTGGCAGCAATCCTTGACGACCACCGCCCAGCGGGCCGCACGCACGAAGCCGACGGGGTCACCGGGGAAGTACTGAGGATGCTCCGCGCAGAATTCACACGGCAGTTCCGTCTGAACGATCGACGGCATCGGGACGGAGTGGTCCGCATCGTCCATACCGAAACACCTCCCAATCTCGAACCCGTCACCCGTCACCCGTCACCCGGCCCTCGACACCCTCGGCGGAAGAACACGTTCGATCGCGCGCCGATCACGGCATCACCACCCCGATCAAACACTCAATTGCAGATCGGTGGTCGCCGATACACTTTCCGAAACCTGCTCGCCGCCGTTTCGTACTCATCCATCCACGCGCCCAGACTTGTTCCCTCCTTGTACGGAACCGAAGCGAGAATCAGCAACCGCTGATCGATGGTTGCTAGCAACTCGTCCACCTTCTCCGCTGGAACGGGGGCTGGTTTTCCCCTGAGAAGGAACCACGCCACCAAGTTGATCGTCAAGGGATAGTCCTCCCCGAAAACTAGATGCAACCCTTTGACGGCCTCTCGCAGCCGCTCGCCGCAATCTCGTTGTGAGTCCGAACCCTCGGTGGCAGCCGCAAGTTCGAGCACCAACTCGCGAATTCCGATCAGCTGCGCAGGCACTGTCGGATCGGTCAACCGATTCGCCCTATGTCCACGCCGCCGAGCCGCATCAAGCTCCCTCACAGCTAGTACATAGGCGACTGAAAAGATGATGACGGTCACTCCAGCAACCGCCGCCCACATCCCCGTCGATGAGGGCGCGATCGACTCACCGTGCGATAGACGCACAGTCGCAGTGACGCCCAAGCCCACGACAGTCACGTAATGCCCGACGAGGATCCTGATGCCGTCGAGGTTATTCGGGGAAGAAGCTAGGAAGGTTGGGAGCGTCAACCCAAGATAGCCGGCCCACCAACCGACCCCTACCCACCACCCGGTTGTCCCACCCTGAACGTCGACAACCATGGGCGCCCACAACACCACACCGACAGCACACGCTAACGCGACACTTCCCACAGCAACAAGACGAAGAACCTCGTCACGATAGAAAATCGGCCTTACCCGTACATCACTCACTCCCCTCCCCTTTCCTTGTGTTTGGGAACACCCAGACCGTCCCCCCGGACGTTTGTCCGCATCACACCTCGACGCGGTTGAATTTGGCCACCACCAGGCAAAACCTAGGACTCCTTGCAGCTGTCTATATCCAGACGATCCACCACATCGGGGAGACCGCGATCGCCAGCGCGGTCCCGGAGATAAGGAAGGGGGCGAAACCGAACTCCCCCAAATTCTTCCGGCGTCCGATAAGTTTCACCCACAGCATCACCACGAGCGCGAGGACGTTCGGCAGCAACATCCCGGAGAGCACATTCATCCATCCGACCCATCCCAGGGCAGCACCCAGAATGAAACTCAAACGCACGTCGGCGAGCCCGGGGTAGCCGCGGGTGACGATCGCGAAGGCAAGGTTGAACGCGAACACCAGCATGCCGGCGAGAAGAGCGCGCCCACCTGCCGCAGGATCTTGATCCACCGCCACAGCGAATGCCCCGAACATCAGACCCAGTGCAGTGGTCAACCGGATCAACGTCAACGGAAACCGCAGCGTGAGGTGATCGATCCACGCTGCCCACACGCACAGTAGGCTCAGTGCAAGCCAGGCCGTCAAGATCGCATCGCCGCCGGCGAGCAGCACGGCGCCAAACCATAATCCCGCGGTCGTAGCCGCAGGAACGATCCGCCGCCCGGTTGCCTCTGACGGAATATCGACCGCCTTACATAACCGGGCCATCATCGGCGCTATTGCCGCACTCAACGCCGCACCAGCCGCAGCGCAGGCGCTTGCAGCCCACCACAACTCTGTTGTGCCGTATTCGGCATCAAGCCACCGAACCGCGAACCACACCACCACACTCGAGACGACGACAATCCCGGCAGGCGCGTACACCGTCGCCGACAGATGATCACTGCGTTGCCCTGCCGCACCTTCAGCACCGACGGCCGGCGACGGTGGCTCCTCGCTGAGACCACTGCCCGCCAGCTTGGACGTCGGTTCGGTCATCTCGGGCACTCCTCCGCAACTGTGCGACAGACATAAGGGATAGATCGACACTAGCCGTCCACCCGGACCGTCTCAGCACCACCGAGCCGATGCGGGAGCTCGCCCACTGGAAGGGCCCTTCGAGAAGCCGCCGCCTGAAACGCTGGAGCGGCGGTGGTCGCGCCGGGCGTCGTTCTGTCCAGGTCATCACATATCACTGGGCTCGACATTGCGTCCTCCCCTGTCGGACTGGAATAGATGCGAGTACTCGTGAATCGACGAACCACCACGGAAATTGCTGCACTGTCCCTCATCACGGCCCTCACCCTCACCGGGTGCAACAGCACAGAAGCCGAGACCGTATCCCCGTCAGCCGAACCAGCTGCTGCTGCCACACGCATCGAGTGGTCAACGAACCCCACCGTTGATCAAGGTCAGCCAGGAGTGACCGACGGTCCGGCCCGGCTATCCGAGACACAGCCGCCGACCACTGCTGCGCAGGCCACCACTGCCACCCCATTGCCGCCCACGAGCGCGCAATGCGGAACCGTCACCAACAGCATCAACGGTGCGACTGCACCTGTGACCATCATCGCCGGAACCCCCCAACTGTCCAACAGGACTGAGCATCAGTGATCGCTACCTCAACGACCGCACCGTCGCCGCACAAGGACAAGGTCGATTCGCCCGTCATCGACGGTTGGAACTGCAGCTGGCCCTACCTCCCGGACCGATCACACACCGACTCCTACCTGCAATGCGTCGACCCGACCGGGAACGCCATCAAGTTCGGCGACCGACACAGAACACCGAGGCAACCGAACCTCGTGTAGCCCGCGCGCGACGCGCCGTCATCCGTGCTCGCACAATCGACGCCAGACGAAGGCAATATTGATTCATGAGTGCACCAGCGAAAAAATCCACGCGCCCCTCACGCCGCCCGCATCGTGCCCGCACCGCATCACCTGTCGGCAGCTACAAGGAATACACCAGACGCCTCGCCACCGGAGCGACGAGCGTCGTCATCGACGCCGACCCGGAGATCTGGATGGACCTTGGCCACATCCCCGACCAAGTCCAGGTCAAGATCATCGGACGGACCTGCGCCGGGATCGCCGGCGGCTCCATCGCAGCCGCCGGCCGATGCTATATCCAAGCCTCCAACCACGCCAGAGTCACTGCCTACGAATTCGCTCACATCGAAGCGTTCGACGACAGCTCCGTCGATGCCCGCGGTAAGAGCTTTATCGTCGGTACCGACAGCGCCAGGATCCGCGCAGAAGACGACGCCATAGTCTTCGCGCACAGCCACTGCTACGTCCAAGCCAACGGACAAACTCTCGTCGCCGCCACCGATACCACCACCGTCCGCATCGACGGCGAAGCGCACGTCCGAGTGAGCGGTGGCGTGCACACCACCGGGCCCGGTCGACCCGCGAATATCGAAACCCATCCGATCAGCCGCCTCGCACGCCACCTGAACCTCTGAGCGAAACTATTCCAGGAGTGGGCACGCAGCATGCCGCTGTGCCCCCGCTCACCAACTAATCCGAAGGGATTGCGAATACGGACCGCTCCCCCACGCCGGTCACCGGTTGGCGGAGTCCATCAGGGAAGCGGCACGGTGACCGGCTGCGCCCGGCAATGCGCTGTGCCCGCGAGTCTCGAACCAGCTTCCGAAGCACCGCAGTCCGAGGTCTACACCCGCCGGGCGCCCAGTGCCCACGACAAGGACACCGCACCGCTGATCAGAAATGGCTGTCTCCTCGTCAGGTCAGGTGCCCACCCCGCCGCCGAGCGGCACCACATCCACTGCAGCGCTGATCGTTTCCTCGCCTGGTCGATCGTCACCAACCGGAACCCTATCGGCGCCCCACCTGCACTGTCACTGCCGCCGTAATACATCTCGCGACCAGCAATTACTGCACAGACGCCACGAAACCTTCATCGCCACCAAGGTGAAACCTACGCCCCACACCTAGCACCGCCGCAAGCCAACACCGAAGAACCTTCTTGCAGCATCGTCAAACTGGTGGACATACTTAGGTCGATGACAACTCAGACGACATGTGACGGTTCCCGGAACGATGCGATCACTGTGCGCGCAGCCACTCCACTGCAGCTCTACGCCGCGTTCCGGCGCCAACACCCCCACACCGCGATTCCCGCCGACTACGTAGCCGACAACGGCTTCCAGCTCGGACGTTGGCAGGACCGACAACGGATCGCTTACATGCTCGGAACCTTGCCACCCCAGCGCATCGCACAACTCAACTCGATCGGGTTCGGATGGAGCGATGACGACGCCCCGCTCCCTTCCGTGCCACCGCGCGACAGCAAGCGGCGACGGATGCTCATCGAAATCGCCGCCTACCGCGAAGAGCACGGTAACGCACTGGTTCCCGCGAACTACGTGACCGCAGACGGTGAACAGGTAGGTCAGTGGCTCTATCGGGCTGTCAAGAAGTGGCGGGCCGACGCCCTCCCGGACGACGAACGTGGTCCGCTCGCCGCTCTTGGTATTTCCCCCAGCCCGCGCCCGCGGGGTCCGCGTACAGTTGCCCATCACACCAGAACAGCAGTCAATCCCCATGGCCAGCGATCGACAGGCGCGCGAATCTGGGCGTGAACGCGGTGGGCTGCAATCTCCATTCTCGCAGCTAGCCTGCACGGTCCTTCTGCCGAGCACTCCGAAAGGGCGACCGCTTCTACCCCGGCTCGGACATGACTCGCAGGAAAATCGAAGGCGCGTCGACCGCGAAGATCGCTCGCCAATTCCAGCCGACTCGTTTCCCCTCGACGAGCACACCGCCGAGAACTCATTATCGAGGCGTCAGTTGGGCGTGACCAATACCTGCAGCTCTCCGATTCGATGTTGGTACGTAGAAGTTAGGGGAACCGGCGTTACTCCGCCGACCGTTCCTCCCGGCCACGACGCGGTCCACGTCACCACAAAATTGCTGGTCGCACTTACATTGAAGACCCCTGAGGGCTCGCCGATAGACGTCTTTTCGATGTGATGCCCGCACGTCGGTGAGGGCATCCCACTCGGCGGCGTAAATGGACTTGCATCTACTAGATCCGAATATGGAGTGAAAGGCAACAGCGCACCTGCACAGAAGGTCGGCAAGGATCCGTCGCCCCAATTCACCAGGACGCCAGTGTTCACTGCGTTGGCGGTGACTGTAACCAATCCCGTAGTCACCACTCGAGATACGGGACCAACCACAGAAGGACGCGTCGCGCCGTCACTGCACACCCACGACCAGGCCTGTTTGCCGACGAGGCCGGTTCTTCCTCCCGGGAAATTAGCGGGCTCAGGGGTCCAGCACATCGGCGGCTTCTCAAGCTGCATTCCTGTGATGGCGATGCCTACGGTGTTCATGATCTCGGCCATCGCCGGCGGAGTGGCCGGCATTCCCACATCGGGGCTGAGCGGAACGCAGTCCGTGAATCGGCCGCACGCCTTCAGCTGTTGCCTGACTGGAGGTCCCGTGGGGGCGGCCACGACGTCACTGCCACCACCGCTGTATCCAGACCCGCCGCCGCCCGTCCCCGCTGCGCTCGCCCCTGGGGAGCCTCCGGAGCCAGGTGATGCCGAAGGTACCTGGACGTAGCTGCCTTGCACTGTGATGTTCGAGCCGCCGTTTCCCATGCCAGGGCTGACGTCGATGCCTCCAGAACCGAAGCCAGGTTGTCCAAGCGCTGAGTGTGGCGACGCAACCAGGCTTCCCAGAACGAGCGCGCCGATCACGGCCGCATGAAGACGACGACGACTTGGCATGTGTTCTCCTTGGTTACGGTGCATCGCACGGCGCGTATCGGGGTGCTGCATCGCTGGTGACTCGCCAGCCGTTTGCATCGGGCCAATCCGCATTCCGGACGGTCAACTGGGCGAGCACAAACTGCGGCCGGTTGACGTCGTAGGCGGGACTGCCGTCTGACTTCGTCCAGGTCATCCCGGAGATGTCGGTGCAGGCGCGCACGTGGACCCAGGCGGGTCCGGAGATAACCTTGCCGTCGTCGCCTACAGGTATGCCGGCGTCGGTGATCTTCGCATCGACAACCGTGATTGCCCCATCGCTCCTCACGTTCTGAGACCGGTGCAACGTGAGGTCGGCCCTCCAGTCATCCAGCACGGGGCCACCGGCGACGGTGTCGAGCTGTTCGATCGGTACCGCGGGATCGGCGTCGAGGCGCGCCCAAACCGCATAGAAGTCGTTGACCTTCGCGAGCGCCTGTTCCCGTGCCAGCTCGTCAGGAATCTTGTTCGAGGTGTCTGCCCCGTCGGGCCCCTCGAACGCCGGGTCACCGGTGACAGTGAGCTCTACCGCCGGATCCGCCGCGTCGTTGTCGGAGCAGGCGGTCACGCCGACCAATAGCGTCGTGGCGGCCAGGGTGGCGACGGCGCTTCGGCGGATGGTGGTGTGTGCCATAGTCGTATCTCCTAGAAGAGTCCGGCGTTGCAGGGCGTACCGGGCAGTGTGTAGTCGGCTGTCACTCTCCATCCTGCTGGGTCGGGCCAAGCGGTGTTCGTCAGGATCGGCTTCCCGAGCTCGAGAACGTCGGTAGCGCGGGCGAGGCAGACATCCATCTCGATGGTCGCGGTGCCGGGCGTAGGGACGCCGTTTTCGTCGATCGGGATGTTGTGGCGGGTGATGGTGTTCTTGAGAACCTTGACCTCGCCTGCGTTCGCCTCGATGCGATGCGCGGTGATGTCCCGCTTCGTCGATTGAAGGAAGTTGCCGGCCGCGACAGTGTCGAGATCTGCGGGGTTGGCGGCGGGATCGGCACTCAGGCGCGCGAGCACCGTGTAGTACTCGTTGACCTTCACCAGTGTGGCTTCTCCGGCCTGTTGCTCGGGGGACTTTCCGGAGCCGGGCGGTCCGGTGAACGTGGGTCCGGTGTTGGTTTCGAGGGTGACCGGTTCTGGGGTCAGGATGCTGCAGCTGGCTGTCAGGCACATCGCAGCAGTGAGTGTCGCCAGTGCGGCGATGCGGCGCGTCATGATGCTGCTCCGATCCGGTAGTGGCTCCCGTAGGTGGAGTCGAGCTGACTCAAGAGCATCTTGGTTTCGTGTTCGGGCTCTTCTTCGAGTGCGTCGAGTTCGGCGATCATGCGATCGATCAACCTTTGGGTGGTCTCGGTGTCGCCCGAGAAGTGGGTGGCGATGATCGCTGCACGCCAGCACCCTTCGTGGACGATGTCGACCTTGAGGCCCGTCTCCGCGGCGGCGTGTGCAGCCGCGAGGTCCTGGGGAACTTGTTGGCCGCGGATGTAGCGGGTGGCGAGTTCCTCGGCGACGTCGGTGACGGCGGAGATCATGTCTTGTTTGGTGTGGTCGGCCCACCCGTAGGCGGTGGGGTCATCGCTACTGAAAGGTTGGCCGGTGACCAGGGCTAGTGCGGCGGATAGCCGGGTGGTGTCGACGTCAGCGGGGTGGGCGTTGACGAGTTCTTGCCAGTAGTCCCAGTCGGTCGTGACGGAGTCGTGGAGTCGTTGCGGGGTCCGGCCGGTTCGATCTCCGGACTTGATGAGGGCGGGTTCACCGGTCTCGGTGTCACCGAGCCACTTACGCAGGCGAGAGAGCGCTTCGTTGCGGCGCCGGCGGAGACGGGCCTTCGCTTCTTTCTCCTGCTCGGCTGTGCCGGTTCTGGCGGCTTCGACGTCGTGGGGCCAAATTTTGCTGTCGATGTCCGCGGCGAGGACTCCGCCGTCGGTGGTGATGAGAAGTGCAGCGATTTCGGTCAGGCTCTTCTCTCGGCCTTCGGCTGGCCCTGGTGACGGGGGTGTCATGGTGGGTTCGCCGAGCAGTCTGATCCAGATGTGATCCGCCGCGGGCGGCTCGCGTTCTGCGGTGACTTCATCTGAATCGGACGGCTGTGGTCGGTCGACGGCGTGGTCGAGGTCATCGTTCCCGACCACGCTGAAGGAGGCGGGATCGGAGCTGGTGCTGAACTTGTCGGTCGAGATGTCATTGTCGAGGCGGGCTGCTTCCCATCGAGTGTCAGGGTTGGTACCTGTGTGGGCGATGCGGGGTTCGCGTGAGGTGGTGGTCAGTAGGTTCAGGACGGACGCGTAGCTCTCCTCGTCGAGGGTGGTCACTGTGATACCGGCCGACGCGATTCCTGGACGAGTAAGGACGGCCGAGCCCTTGTCGTCGACCTCGAGGGTCCATGTGGCGTTGGTATGTGCGCTCTCGGTGGTCACTGCAGCGAAGGCGATTCGGGGTGCGTGCCGTGCGATGCCGGCGAGTAGCTCGGCCTGTGCCGCGGTCACCGGATCGGCGATCAGAACGATCTCGGGTGCGGTCAGCTCGCTGGTGGTGTAGGACGTGCGTGCCTGCGCGATTGACTCGATGTCGTTGTCCGCGAGTATTTCGGAGTCGAGTTCGAGGTGATTGGCGAGTGTCGTCAGTACCGTGTCGGCGTCCTCGGTGTGGGTGATGCGGCCGTTGTCGATTGCCTCCGGCAGGTCGGCGCAGTATCCGACGAGGTTGAGGTGGAGGCTGTCGGCGATGGGCGAGACTGCGAGTTCGACGGCGAGCGCGCGCAGCACCCCGGCTGTTGCAGTCGGGGTGCCGCTGATGGCGAGGTGGCCGATCTGTTCGAGGTTGAGTAAGAGTTCGCGACCGTCGTCGCTGGTTCCGACTGCCGTCAGCGCCGGGTACGGACTGATCTCGGCCTCGGGAACGCTGCGCGGGAGCGCTCTCGGGTCTACTGCCCAGGTGGTGTCGTCGATCTGTGTCCACGGCGCGGGGGGTGAGACCTGTTCGACGAGTCCGAGCTCGATGTCGTTGTCACCGACGAATACCGTCAGCAGGCCCGGCAGAGCGATACTCGTGGATCTGCAGTGGTGCGCGAGGTGCCGCAATGCGATGTCGACGTGGGTGGTGGTGAGCGGGTCAGCGGCGGCGGTGAGTGCGTGCTCGGCCTGGATCGCGGTTTCGGCGGGAAGGGCGATGCGCTCGCCGCGGCGGCGGCGATGTTGTTGCTTGCGACGGCGAAGTGCGAGATGCCCGGTGAGTCCGGCTGCGGCAACCGCTGAGATTCCGAGACCGATGAACACGACGTCGGATGAGCCGTCCTCGGTATCGGTTTCTGCCGGCGCGTCATTGGTGACGAGGTCGGCAGGCAGTTGGGGTTCGATGGGGTCGAGTTGCCAGTTGGGAGCGACATCCACAGGGGCGGGCGCCGGAGCGGGAGCAGCTTCCGGGGTCGGAGCGGGAGCAGGGGCAGCTTCCGGGGCAGGAGCGGGAGCTGGAACAGCATCGGCCGGCGGCACCAGAGCCGGCGCCGGCGTAGCGTCGGCCGCCGCGGAGGCGGCGGTGGGCATGATCAGTTGCTGGCCGACCGTGATCAGCTCGCCAGCCGGGGTACCGTCGGGAGTCGTGATCTCCTTGAAACGCAAAGGATCGCCGAGCTCGCGCTCGGCGATATCCCACAGGGTGTCGCCCTGTTTGACCGTATAGGCGCCGCGTCTGACCTCGGGTTGGGATGCGGGCAGCTGCAGGGTCAACCCTTCGGCCAGAAACCCTGGCTCGGGGACAGCAGTCCGGTTGAGGTCCAGGATCTCGGTGTAGCGGCGGCCCTCTCCGAGATGCTGCTGGGCCAATCCCCACAGGGTGTCTCCGCGCACGGTCGTCACTGTCGGCCCTGCCGGTTGTACCGCCGGACGGGTAGCCCGCGGATCCACCTGCGTCTGCGGTGACGCGCTCCGATCTTCCTGCTGCGAGTGCGGCGCATACGGGGAGGTGCTTCCCCCGTCCGCAGGCTGGGTCAGGACGGGTGCGGCGGTAGCGGTTCCGGCGGTCAAGAGCAAGAGAGCACCGCTGACGAGGAACGTCGCCGTCCGCTGTTGTGAGCGAAGAAGGCGCAGCTTCGGCGCTTTGACGCCCCGTAATGTCGCCGCGAGTTCGAGCAGAATCGGGATGGTGAAGGTGGCCCAGGCCGCCCAGCCAACAAGGGGAAGAAGGGCGATGAGAAGACTGCCGTCATCTGGACCCGCGAGCAAACCTTCGAAATCCGACCACGGTATGTCGAGCGGATTGCCGCGCAGCGCCCAGAGCGCGGCCGGGATCCCGGCGACAAGCAGCACCAGGATCAGGAAGTAGCCGAGTCCGGCAAGGCGGGACCGCGCGGCGTTTGCGCTCACGGTATGTACACCTCCCCGGCGTTGGTGCGGTTGAGATTCACAGCGGCCGTACCGACGAGCAGTTTCGTTCTGGGGTATGGCAGAAGTTTCGAGTTGTAGACGATGCGGGTCGTGATCAGGAGGGTGCGCGGGCCGGTGGGGATCACGTCACCGTCGACGCCGGCCTCGAACAGGTATCTCTTGGCCGCTGCCGTCGCGCGGACCGGGTCGACGACCGTGTCGATGCCGCGGGCGCTCACCGAGCCGATGATCTGCTGACCGGCTGCTCGGGCAGCATCCTCGGCGACGTTGTCGGCTCGCTGGTCGGCGGTGAGCATGCCGCCACCGTCGACGATCAGTCCCCAGACGAAAAAGATCAGGACAGGGGCGAAGACCACGGTCATCAGGGTGACGGCACCCTTGTCGCGGTGCTCCTCCGGCAGTCGGGAGGCGAGTCGCTTAGGCAGGGCGTTGGTCATCGTGTGCGCTCCCGGTAGGTATCGATCGGCGAGATTGCGGTAGCGGTGACGGTGCGGGCACCATTGACTCCGGGCCATCCAAGAGCGTCGAAGGAGACCTGGCAGGTCACGGTGACCTCGACCGTGGCGGGGACACCAGGTCTGGTGCGGAATCCGCTGGTATCGGCGTTGACCTTCATGGTGGCACACTTGAGACCTTGTCCGTCCATGCTGCCGGCCGCTGCTTGGTACGCCAGAGGGGTGGCCGTGGCGATGGTGCGGGCGAGTGAGGCTGCACGGGCACCCTCGGTGGCGGCGTGTTCGACCTTCTGGTGCGCCTGTCGGTTGACGCCGTACGCATACATCCAGCCCAGGAGCAAGATCAGGATGACAACTGCGAGGCACAGCTCGATCGTGACGTCGCCCCGGTCATCTCGGCGGGCGCGGGATATCCATCGGGTGAGTCTCATCCGATTCCTCCCGGGTTGGTGACGCGTTCAGTCGGTTTGGTGTGGTTGACGACGATGGGGAATTCGAGACCCGGGACGAGGGACGGGGCCTTTCCGGTGATGTTGACGGTTGTTTCGCGGATGTTCTTGCTGACGAGGACAACCGGGATCTGCAGGTCACCGATGCCTGCCTGGGCGATGCAGGCATAAGCGGCAGCTGTTCCTAGCGCTTGGTTGCCGTACTGGGATCTCGTGTTCTTCAGTGCCTTTTCGGCGCAGCTGTTGGCGACGTCGCGGCCGTGGAAGAACAGAGCGGTTTGCAGCAGGACCGAAAAGATCAGAAGGAATGCGACCATCGCGACGACCGTAACGAGCGTCGCCGGGCCTCGGTCATCGCGGCGCCATCGGTCGATCAACTGTTCCAGTGTGACCATGGTCTGCTTTCCGATTATTGTTGGACGGCTGGCTTTTCAGGACGGAATAGGGATATACGGCCACGGCCAGGAATCGATTCCGAGCTGCACAAGCACCCCAGCGACCGCCACCATCGCAGCGGCCTGGAAGGCCCTCACGAGGTATGTCACGTACTCACCGTCTCTCCAATCGATGCAGCGCTGTCTGATTTCAGTCGGGGATCGCGTTTGCGCGGGACATGATCTTGCGGACGACGATCGCACCGGCTGCGGCGGCGGCTCCGACCACCAAGACGGCCAGGAAGACGTATTCGAGGGTGGAGGGTCCGCGGTCTGAGTCTTTGCCGCCGGCGCGGTGGAGGAGGGTGCCGGCCAGTGCGGCGACGAACATCATCGTGAGGCTGATGTAGGAGGTCACGGCCTCGCGGGCGGTGCGCCGGGTGGCGGTAGCGACGGTGGTGATGCTCATGGTGGGCTCCTTGTGTGTGGTCGATGTGTAGCAGGTGAGCTGGACTAGATGATCGTGACCGGCCAGGCTCGGCGGTCTGGGCATCTCGCTCCTTTCGCGGCGCCGGCGGCGCGCCATCGAATCGGACTAGCCGGTGATGATGGTCAGTGCCGGGATGAGCAGCAGCATGATGAACAAGCCGGCGAGTCCGGCCAGCGGCATAGCCAGCTTTTCGGTGGCCTCCGCTGCCGCACCCTGTTCTGCGCTGGCCTGAGCGGATCGCAGCCCCGCGGCCTTTGCCCGCAGTGATGCGTAGACGGATGCGCCTTTGTCTCCGGTCATGTTCATGATGTCGGCCAGGTCGCCCAGCTCGGTCAAGCCGAGCTCATGAGAGACACGTGTCAGGGCATTCCACGGGGCTTCGCCGGAGCGCCCGGCTTCGTACAGTTCCTCGTCGAGACGTAGGAACACCCATGAATCTCCCACCTGCGCAGCGCGCTCGAGGCTCTGGGTGGTGCCGATGCCACCGCGTCGGCACAGCGCGACGAGATCGATGTAGGAGCTCAGTGCCTGCGCGAATTCCGCTCGTGCCGCGGTTGCCCGGCGCCGGATCTCGATGTCGGGGATGAGGAAGAGCAGGAAGGCGGTCGCAATCGACAGGATGGCAGGGATGGACCATCCCAGGCCGACCCCGAATGCAGTCAGGACCAGGTTGAGGAAGGGGAAGATGAGCAGTCCGAGCAGTGCTGCGACGAGCTTTTCCCCGAGTACGTGGGCGGGATCTCGGTGCAGCAGGGCGAGATCAGCGTTGGGGAGCGTGAAGAATTTGCTGTCCTGCAGGTAGGGGTGGACCCGGATGCCGAGTTTGTTCGCCATCCCGTCGATCAGGGAGGTTCCGGCTGTCGCTGGGCGCTCCGGGGCCGGTCCGGACAGGCGCGCCATGGCATCGCTGAGTGCGGGTTGTGCGCGCATGAAGTAGAGGGCGACCAGGTAGATGCCGATTGTGCCGACGCTCGTGTAGAGGATGACCGTCATCTGAATGCTCATCGCTGCGCTCCTACGAGGTCGGTGCGGTTGACGCGATCATTGGTGCCGATGAAGCGGGGGTAGGTCGGCGGTTTGGTGGCCTGCTTCATCCAGTACAGGTCGGCCGCGAACAGGGTCAGCAGGATCAGTAGCACGATCTGCATCCCGCCCGACTTGTACGGTTCCATGAAGTTGGTGAACAGGAACGCTGCCGCGAGTGTTGTGATTGCGATGATGGTGACCCATTTCGCCTGTGTACGGCTGGATTTGCGGTCGGCCTCGGTGCGGCGTCGGCGCGCGACCATGTCACCGACGTCTTCGGCGAGGCCTTCGAGCACGGCTGCAAGTCCCACGCCCCGCAGTTGCATGCTCAGCAGCAAGGCGCCGCAGATCTTGTCGCCGACACTGTCGTTGAGGTCCGAGGCGAAACGTGTGATCGCATCCACCGGAGGGACGTTGTTGCGCAGGCGGCTGATGAACGCCGTGATCTCCTCCCGTAGCGCCTCCGGGATCGGAGTGGAGATGATGGTGTGCTCGATTCCCGAACCAGCCTTCATGCTGCTGGACAGGTTGCGGGCCCACTCATCCATGGCCGCCAGCCGACTGATCTGCTGTTCCGCTTCGGGACGCCCGAGCAGGTACGGCAAGCCGACCAGCAGCGCCGGGACCAGAAAGAGGGTGAAGAGCCAACCCGAGAGGGACGACACGACGATGCCGGCGGCGAAGCCCACGACGAGCAGGATCTGGGTGCTACGCGGGATCTTCGACGAGCTGCGACGCCGGCGCTGACGCGTGGGCGCGGTGGGATCGCGGCGGTCGTTCCATCCGATGACGATGCAGGCGACCCCGGCGCACAGCAGCAGTACCAGGAAGATGCCGATTTGCTGATACATCACGCCACCTCTTCGTCGTCGTAGAGGTCACGTTCTTCGTCGAAGTGGCGAAGGCTATCGCTGGGGAGGTTGATTCGCTTGAATCCGCCGGCGAGCAGCTGGCGGAGCAGAGGTTGTGGAACGGATCCGAATTCTCCTGTGCCGTCCGAGTATCCCCGGTAGATCGTGGAGAAGGACGGCTTCTTGTCGTCGCCGGGCTCGACGTAGACGACTTCGTCGACGTAGCGGACCGAGGTGCGTGACCCTTCGCCGTCGACGCGGACCTTCGTGCCGAGTTGGACGATCAGGTCGATGTGCTCTGCGAGCTGGCGTTCGACGTAGTCCACCGTCGCGTTCATCGGGGGTTCGGTCGCCAGGTTCACCAGACGGTCGACGACACCGCGAGCGGTGTACGCGTGCGTCGTGGATAGCCCTCCTCTGGCCGTCTGCAGTGCCTTGAGGAGGGCGAGGATCTCGTGACCGGCGACCTCACCGACGATCATGTAGTCGAGCTGCTGTCGCACGAACTCGTACAGGATGTCCGAGAGGGTGTAGCTGCCGGCGAGTTCGCCGTCTGCACCGCGTTCTCCGCCGCCCAGGATTGTCTCGGCGTCGACCACGAAATCCTCGCGGCCAGGGAGTTCGTCGATGAAGAGTTCCCGTTCGGTTTCCGCGATTCCGATTCGCGTCTGCAGAGGAAGCGCATTGGCCAGTGCACGCGTGAAGGTCGTTTTTCCGAAGCCCATTCCGCCGCCGGTGACCACCGAGGCACCGCCGCGGACCGCGCACGAGAGGATGGTCGCGAGCTCGATCGGCATCATCCGATGTTCGGCGGCGAGCTGATCGAGGGCGATGTTCTTGAGACGGTGGATGCGGATTGCCACCGAGGGGCGTTTGACCGAGTAGCCCATGACCGACAGTCGGTGGCCTCCGCGCATTGTCAGACGCAGCGACGGATTGAGTCGGGAGAAGGGCCGGCCGCCGTTGTCGGCGCGTGAAGCCAGCAGTCCCATCCACTCGAGGAGTTCCTCGGGGGTGTCGACCACTGGGTCGCGGTGTTCGTAGTGTCCGTCGGGGAATTTGACGTAAACGGCCGCGCCGTTGAGGAAGATGTCGGTGACGTGCGGCTCTTCGACGAGTTCCTGCAGCGGGCCCAGGTTGAACTGCGCGTCGAAGATGGCCTTGATCAGGGCTTCTTCTTCGACGATTGTGAAGGTTTCGCCGCCGGAGTTGATGGTCTTTTGGACGTGGTTCTTGACCAGGCCGGTGATCGTCTCACGGCCGAACTCGCGTTCTTCCTCCTCGGTGAACGGGGCGAAGTATTTGCCGGCGTTCTTCGGGTCGTGGCGCTCGCGGTCACGCGCTGACCGGTAGTCACGCAACAGTTCCGCGGCTTCTTTCTGCAGAGCGCGGACCAGGGCGCGATCGACCTTGACCTTCGCGGTCGGCGGCACAGGCCGTGGCGCCGTGTCGAGGTGCCCGTTGGTGCTGGCCGGTGGCAGTTCGTGTAGGCGAAGCGATCGAAACGGGTCGGTGTCGGGGAGCGTGATTTCCGATACCGAACGGCGTCCCCCACCTGCGAGGTCGGCGTCCGGGATCAAGGCTGAGAAGAAGGGAAGTTCCGTGATCTTGTTCTGCGGAGGCGCAGTCGCGTCGTCGGAGTTCATCGACGTTCTCCTGTCAGTGTCGGCAGCGCAGCATTGAGCGCGGGACCGGACTTCCAGTCCGCCTGATGGCTCACCGCGAATTTGGTGATCCTCGGCCAGGTACTGCGGTGGAGGGTGTACAGGTAGATCGAGCGGCGACGGCGCCATTTGCTGATGGACAACCCGTCCGAGAAGACCTTGGCGTCATCGGAGTCGGGCAGGACCGCGATCACGTCAAGTCCGGTGACTTTCGTGACTTCCTCTGCGTTGTAGGGGGACTCACCGATCAGGATCAACCCCAGACTTGCCCGTGATTGCACCGCGGAGAGCTGCTGTCGCAGGGCGTTCTGCGAGGCGCGTAACGCTGCGATTGCCGTTCGCTCAGTGCGGGTGACGATTGCGATCGTTGTCGCATTGACGATCAGTTCGACCGGAGCGCCGCGTTGCCCGATCCGGCCGGCATCGACGATCACGTTGGTGTCGTCGACGCTCAATCCAGCCAGGTGGACACCCAACGGTCCCCACACGGGCCGCATCGCATCTGCCTGGGCGGAGTGGACCAGCCCCGGGAGCAAGGACACCGATGACTCCGGGATCTGGATGAGTTGCTCGGTCAGAGCAGCCTTGAGTCGCCCGTGACGATTCGCGTCGACGAGATTGATCAGGGAACGGTCGTGATAGTGGTTTCCGAGCATGTATCCGGCCAGGACCGGCGAGGACCCGATGGCATCCGCTTCTACGAGCAAAGTCCGGTCGGTCGGTGAGTTCATGGCCAGGGCGAGCGCCGTGGTGCTCACACCGGGTGAGCGTGAGGCGGATGTCAGTGCGAGAAACATTGCCGATCACCGCACTCGGTTGTCGAGGACGATCGCGACACGCTTAGTTGCGCCGCGGGCGGCGACCCAGTTGGCCTCTGCCTCGGGCACGAGCAGGTTGAGCGTTGTCTCGCCGGCTTCGGGGATCTCCTTGGTGGAGTACACCTGCGCCTTCGTGTTGATCGGGCCCTGTACAGGCGGGTCATCCTGGTCGCGTGGTGTGTCCACGACACGGACCATGTCACCGGGGACGATCGGCTCGGAGGGGAGGTGGCTGTAGCTCACCGTGATGCCGACCATCGTGAGGCCTTCCCCGGGAACAACCTGATCGGTGATCGCGGACGGGAGCAGGACGGTGCCGGCCGGCAACCGGGTACTGGCACTCATTCCTACGACGCGGCCGCGTTCGCTGACGGGCAGCGCCCCGAGATCGGCATCGACGTTGACCGATTTGACGGCCAAGTCCTTGGACTCGATGGTCTCGCCTTGCTGCACCTCGTTCGTCAGGACGAGCACATCGGTGGTTTCGCGCATGGCGTTGACCGCGGTGAGCATGCCGATCACTGCCACCACGACGAGTGCGACACCGATCGCCAGGTAAATGGGGCGCCGGCGAACGCGCGCGCGGGTATTCAGATCGGGTGGGTCGTCCTGATCTGCGCCGTTGTGCGCCGGAGGCATGTCATCCCCGGACGAGCGGAGCTTGTCGATTTTCTTGGTCAGCAGGGATGCCATGGTGGTCCTTCACAGTGGACGTGTGGACGTATCGGACA
Organism: Rhodococcus sp. T2V; assembly: GCF_029269925.1. NCBI lineage: Bacteria > Bacillati > Actinomycetota > Actinomycetes > Mycobacteriales > Nocardiaceae > Rhodococcus > Rhodococcus sp. T2V. The sequence goes on along the minus strand of NZ_JARJBD010000046.1, from coordinate 40,384 downwards.
CTTTCGTACGGCGAATAGTAGAGAGCCACCTGGACAAGTTCGCTGCGACCACGTCACCTGCAAGCTCCGACGGACTGGTGACGCCATCCGGTGCGACTGGTCCGGGGCACGTGAGGGCGCCGATGGGCACGTATACCAACTGCGTTGCGTGGCGGGTTTCGGTGGGGCTGCGACCGTGTTGCTCGCCACGGCAGTAGTGCACGCCGCTACGTTTTCTCCGATATGCAGAGATGAAAATATCTGCGCCCCAGCAGTATCCGGACCACGGGTGCCGGAATCGGCGGTTCCAACTATCCGGCTTGGGCAATATTCGCAACATACCGTTTTCCGACTACTTCTATTGCCCCATATAGGCGGTCGGGTTCGAAATGACCCTTGAAAACATGCCCGCGGACCGTTTTGGGAGTCTCTTCCTGGGTCGGCCGTCGCCTCAGCACGACTAGCGGTCCATGCCGTGCCACGAGCACGAGTAACTGTACGCCGAGCATCGTCCCCGTCGATCGCACACGTGAATCCCATTGCGCTGCACGTGGCATAAACGCTTTCCCCTCCGCAACCCGCCTTGGGCCCTCCCCCTCGGCGCGACTGTCGACCCGCACTCGTCTGCCTGCCACGCAGCTGTAAGTCTTCTGGGAAACATTCCATCAGGTCGGGAACTGCGTTGTCCAGCAGGGGGGGTAACACTCAAGAGTGTTACCTGCAAGCCTTGACATTCCCCGGGAGTAAGGTAGGGCCGCTGCATTCACTGTCGGAAAGGCCAAGCAATGGACTCGATCAGCCCGCCGAGTCTCGGTGATTTCATTCGTGCTCGGCGCACCCGGGCAACGCCGAAGCACCCGGATGGAATGACTCGGGCCGAACTGGGCGACGAGATCTACTTGAGTGTCAGCTACATCGCGCGGCTGGAAGGAAACGTGAAGGACGCGAGTCCTTCTCCACAGGTTCTCGACGCCACCGCCAACGCACTCTGTCTCGATGATGCAGAACGTCGGCACCTTTTCAATCTGGCACGGCGAACACAGACCGAGCGTGAGGACACCACGACACCCTGGACGATCGCCGACTATCGGACACTGATCACACCCGACATGAAGACCGCCATCGCGGCGCTGAACCCACACCTGGTGGCGTACCTCGACGAACGCTGGAATGTCATCGACTGTAACTCGGCGTACGACAAGGCGTTCCCTGGGCTGGTCGACGAGGGAAACGTGTTGCGCTGGTTCTTCTCGACTCCGGCATCAATGAAGGTCATGGTGGAGTGGGAGGCGGAAGCCGCCTTGACCGTCAGCTGGTTCCGAGCGTTGATGGGTCGCTACTACAACCCCGACTGGGCGGTGGAAACCCTCGAAGAGTTGAGCGCGTTCCCTCTCTTCCGCGAATTGTGGTCACGCGAAGAAGTTCGGTTCGGCCGGCACCAGCCGTTCATGCACCTTCGCGATGCCGAGACTGGTGAGCAATACAGCGTGCACGTGCAGGTCCACGCGGAGATGCGGGGCAAGTATCCGCTGCAGATGTACCTCGGAGTGCGCCTCCCCGCCTCCTGAACTAGCGGAGCGTCTTGATGAACGCGGTGATCGCCGCGTTGACCGGCTCGGGGTGTGTCCAGTTTGCGGCATGGCCGGCCACCGGGATCGTGACAACTGGCGCAGCACCGGGAAGACCTGCTTTGAGCTCGTCCGCCTTCTCTGCGGGCGCTGACAGGTCATTTTCCCCACGGATGATCAACGCCGGAACGTCAATGTCGGAGAGTCGGTCCACGATGTCGTCGCGTTCGATAAGGCACTCTGCGGCTGGTCGGACAGCCATGCGATCGCTGCTGTTCCATTTGCTGATCCACGACGTCCAATCCGCAGGTTCTCCCCCGATCAGTTGGGGGGCAAGTGCGCTGGTGAGCGGTTCGAGTGGGGCTGTGCTGCACCATTGATCGAACAGGACGCGGTATCCGGATTTCTGCTCGGGTGTACAGGCTGAGGCTTCCGTGTCGAGCAAGATCAGCGCCGTCGTGCGCTCCGGTGCGAGGAGTGCTGTGCGCAGCGCGGTATAGCCGCCCTGGGACATGCCCCCGATGATTGCCTTCTCGATACCGAGGTCGTCGAGGACTGCGAGAGCGTCGCGTGCGAGGTCCCAGTATGTGAACGGCGTACCCGTATCAGTGGTTTTTCCGTGGCGGCGCGCATCCCAGGTCACAACCCGGAGGTCCGGGGATAGATCGCGCACCTGGGGCGTGAACATGGATGAGTCCATGAAGAACCCGTGCCCGAGTAGGAGTACGGGCCCCTCTCCCCCACTGTCGGTGTAATAGATGTCGGCGTCGGGCGTTGTCACTGTCGGCACGTAGCCGATCCTAGGGTGAGATGACTATCCCCGGTCCAGGCGAGCCCCACGGAGCGCTGTTGCCAGTGCCCTTTCAGCGGTTGCCGCTCACTCTCGACAAGGCCCTCTCGCCACAACCTGCGGAGACTATCGACGTGTTCTGCCCAGTGTCCGTGATCGGTGGGGCTTCTTCCGTTCGAGGGCCGCCCTCGACTGGGTGCGTTCGGTTCGTCCATTCGGTGAGAGCGCGGGCGATCCAGCATCGCGCTACCGCGGAGTCCGCTGCACAGGCGGCGAGGCACTCGAATGCCAGCGCTATCGCGACTGTGAACTCGGGGTGCGTTTCGTCGATGCACTCGAGTGCGATGTCGTTCGCCGCCGAAAGTGCCAGATAGGTGGCCTCTGAACTGGTTACGGCCGAGCTGTGGGCCAATCTCTCCGTGGCCTCGTAGGCCGCGCGCCACGCGTCGGGGCTGAGCGCCTTCGTTTCCGATGTTCGGCACATACCGGCGACGCGCTCGAGTTCGTGGAGTACTTCGTCGCCGGCGGCCGGTAGCCTGGTGGTCAAACCCCAGTCTGAGTCGAGCACGTCGGCGAACCAGCACCAGCGAGCGAACTCGGGCGCGTCTTCGAGCGCGAGTTCGACGGTTCCGGACGCCAGCTGCATCACCGCATCGGCGACCGACATCTCGTTGAGAGCGGAAGAAAATGACTCATGCATGATCGTTTCCCGTCTCCGTGTCCCCGTGGGTGGGGCGTGAGGGTCAAGCGCAGAGTTGGAACCTGTTGTGGTCATTGCCAAGAGCCGCACTGCGGAGCGTGCGCGACCGCGTCCGGCCGAGGTCAGAGCGTGGTCAACCAGCACTCGACGGCGCGCCTGGCAGCGTCGGTCGGATCGGCGAGGTCGACCACAGTGGTGGCATCGACTCCCTCGGTGCGCTCCCACCTGCCGTCGTCTCGTTGGTGGTCGACGATGGACCAGATTTCCACCGTGGCTTCATGCTCACCGCGGGTGATGAGCCGAAGAGCCGGGAAGAATCCGGGGCAGAGATTGCTGAGGGCGATGTATGTGCGGTCCTCGTCAACGGCGAGGTCAAGGTCGTTGTGATCGTTCGCGTCGTGGGCGGCCGCAATGAACGCCGTGTGGAAGTCCTCGGGGATTTTTATGAGGGCCATCGGGTCTGGTCTCCTTCGAAGGGTCGTGATCTGGGGTGCACAGCAATGCCTCCCAAGGTCGCCGGAGTCAGCAGGTATCAGCGAACTGGAACAAGGCCTGCCGGGTCGGGGTGCCGATGTCTGTTCGGCGGGGCGATGCCATCTTGATGCGCAGAGCCGCAGCCCCGACGACAACCGCCACCGCTCATCCAAGTGAGGCCAGTTCTGCCCGGCACCTGCAGCTCTCGTTGAACCCGACCGGCGGGGCGGCCGCCATAGCTTCGAGCGCCGGGATGGCAGCGAACTCCCTGGCACCCCAGCTTCCGGCGCTGAGCGTGCACAGGCGATCGTTGCCTCGTGGAACTGTGCGCTTGTCGTGAAGGCGCCGGTCCAGCGGCGCCTGATCGCACTCACTCGGTTGGCGGAAGCCCGCGCCGGCGCGTTCACCCTGGAGCCGGCGGGCGACTGTGATTCGGCGGCATCCGACATATCTGCTGCTTCTCGCGGAGAGTCAGAATCGTGCGCGCCTGTCAGATCGGCCGCGGCAGCGACTGCGGCAGTCTCGCCCTTTCCACGCTCCCCCGCAGGCGCGTCGGTCGTGGCCGGCGTCTCCGCCGTGGAGGGATCATCGGAACCCGAGACATCCGTCTGGACGAGAGCTCGGCGGTACCGGCTCAGCTCCGTCACGGCCGAGTCGTACTTGATGGCGAGCTTGTCCGCGAGGAGGCTCGGTGACCAGCGCTGCTCGTAGGCCATCCGAATGATTTCTCGCCGTTCGCAGTTGCGCATGGGGACTTGTTCGCCACTCAGGCGACGAACGATGACGACCTCGTCGGACGCGACCGCTCCCGTGGCCCGCTCGCGCTCGTGACTACGCGCCTTAGGATTGTCGATCTCGTCGTCGTCCCATCCGAGAGGCGGCACCAGTCCTTCTGCGCGTGCTTGTTCACGGAGGTCGGCGTCAGGTCCGGGGCGCATGGATAGCTCGTCGTAGATCTCGTCGACCGCTTCCCACAGCTCGCTCGGGATGAGACCGTTTTCCGGCATCGAGGTGACGACGTCGACCTCGACGTTCAAGCGGTGAGCGAGGCTCGGATCGCCGTAGCCCATGGCGTTGAGGGCGCGCAGTCGGCGGCGAGCCCCCACTGCTGGGGTCAGATCACGCCCACGGCTCGGGTGAAAAGTGATCGAGAGGATCGCGTCCGCGATGGCGGAGGTGGTCGTGCGAGTCGAAGTGCTCCTCAGCGACCGGATTGTCGCGACCGGCACAGAGGCCAGCTCAGCGATCAGAGCGGTCGGCATGCCGGCGCACATCAGCGCATTGATGTGGTAGCGCACATCGACCGTGTCGACAGCTGTATCGACGACGTGACGGGCAGGTGTCCAAGCCTGCCCGTCACGTCCCCCTACACCCGACTGTCGCGATGTCTGGAACCACCCGTCGTCGCGACTGGGCAAAGCAGACCGGGCGGGGAATCCGGCTGCATTCAGTCTAGCTAGCTGAGCGGCGCATACGGACGAGCGTGCGTCGCGTCGATGCGCAGACGTCTGGGACAAGGGTGGGGCAGCTGAAACGGTAGTCGTCATCGGATGCTCTTTTCCGTTTAGCGGCTGGTCAGGCCGCATGTAAGTGGGAACTGTTCGTACTCGAGCGCACCGGGGTTCGAGTACAGCGAATGATGGTCAGCGCTACACCGCATTCATCACTGGAATTTAAACCCGGTATGCAATGATGGTATCTACATCTTCAATAAGATGTCCAGCGATGAACGGAAAATCGCAGTGAGAGCGCCCCTGAACGGCTTCCAGCCCCAGGCCCTCGAAGACGCGCGCACCACTGCCGGAATCTCGCGCGGCGATCTGTCCCGCGCAATAGGTGTCGACCCGACCACCATCCACAACTGGGAAACCTCGCGATCGCACCCTCAGCCCGACCATCTCGCCCGAGCCGCCGAGAAGCTCGGTATACCCCTCGACCGCCTGGTCGTCGTCCCGGCAGACAGTCGGACCATCGCCGACCTTCGGAATCTTGCGGGATTGACGCAGAAACACGTCGCAGACCGAACCGGACTCAGCACCACCACCATCGGCCGAATCGAGCGGGGCGAAGGAAGCCTGTCCGATCGACACGCCACAGCACTCGCTGAGGCCCTGCACCTGGAAGAACGCACAATCCGTGACGCATTCATCCGCGCACGAAATCGACCGCTTCCTTCTCGATAGTTCGGCAACAATCACCACCTCACTCATGCACCGTCCCCGCGGCGCAACCGCTGCTGCCGGCGACGATCGATGGAGCGCCGTGCTCCGCTGAGAGCCAGAGTCGCAGCGAGTGCGAGAACTGCCACCACGACGATCAGCCGACGAAGGTCAAGGCCGGCACCTTCTGTACCAGGGATAGTCACCGGCGGTGATGCCGAGGCCGCAACGATGAGCTCGTGCGCGATCAGCCACGCAGTTGCCTTGGTCGACATTGCCGGCAGAGCCGCGACAAGGAGGCCCAGAAGCAATGGGGCCGCCATCAACAGAGACAGTTGGTCGTCGTCGGACAGGCCTGTTGCATTCGGTGCTGGTTGGATGGGCCGCTGAGGTTGACTGGGGTGCATAGGATCTCCTCCTGAAATGGCTTCTATCTGGAGGAAGATCCGGTGCAGCGGGCTTGTGTGACAGACGGCGGCGTTCTTTCACAGCCCGGCGCGAACCACCTCAGCGAATGAGTCGCTCGCTGCCCAGCTGATGAATCTGTTCCTGGCGGAACCGGGAGCGCGAGGCCGTCCCGCCGATCTCGGGGCGGCGTCGGCGTGTAATAACAGAGCCGCGCCTGCGGCTGACGGGGGCGGCACAGTTCATTCTCGCCTGCCGCTTGGCCTTACACGTGGAGGCTGAGAGAGCGTCCAGCCTGACCCGAGTGCGGCACAGACAGGCCGTCCTCATTGCCAGCTCAGCCCGACACCTGGATCGGTTTGCGGATCGATACGTAGGAACTATCAGGTATGGCGAGGTCGCCGAACTCGTCGGTGTCGCTGCGCCAGGTCAGTGACAGCAATGAGTCTTCGATGATGTCCGGTTCGGGATCGGTGTCTACGACGACCCATTCGTCGGTGTCCTCCATCAGCAGCAGGTCCCCGAGTGCGACATCGGCGGCGCGAACATCGCGGACCGGCCCGTACTGGTCCTCGTAGGTGTCAGGTGAATCGTCCGAGAGGTCGAAGACCTCGGTGCCGCCCGCCGGTATCTCTGGTTCGGTTGCTGCTGGTTCTTTGACCAGGGCTAGTCGAGCGGGTGAGGACTCCGCCCGAGCGGCGGAGGATTCACCGAGTTGTGGAGCAGCGAGCTGATCGAGGAACGAGGCGGCATCGGTGGCGCCGGCGGCCGTCGGGGTGTGGTAGTCGTCGAGTTCGACCGCTGCTTCGTTGGTGGGCTTGACTCGGCCCCCGAGTAGCCCGAGGAGCGCCGTCGGTGACGCGAGGCGCCGATCGGTTTCGTGGGTCATCTTCGCTCTTCTGAGTACTGGATCGAGGTCGGGTCGGTCGCTGGCCAGTACCCATTCGGCTTCGATGTAGTCGAAGTATGTCAGCGGCGCCGGTTCTGACGTGTCGTCGGTGGCGTCGATGTCCGGAAGTTCGTCCGGTGGGATGATCAGCAATCGTGAATGGCGTGTTATCGGGGGTCGGAGGGTGTCGAGCAGTTTCGACTCGAAGGTTCCGGAGCGTGTCTTGCGTGGGTCGGGTACGCGGTAGCACTGGATCTCGATGGGCTGATAGTTGTCGGTGACTGTGGTGCCGCGGCCGCGGCACTTGCGAGGCACACTGGTTCCGATCGTCGGTGATTGCCACATCATGAGCGCCCCTTGTGGCGAGAGCCGGCCCATGGAGATGCGCATGGCGAAGTTGTCACGCATGTCGCCGAGGAAGTACTGCGCGTCGGGACGCTGAGTTCCGAAGACTAGATGCACTCGCGAGGTACGAGCCTTGCGTGCCATCGACGCGAGCATGTTGAGCGTCGGTGGTTGTCGGGCGCCGCCTTTCGGTTTGACCCTGGAGTACCAATCTTCGACGTTGCCGCGGAACTCGGCCCATTCGTCGAGAAAGACCAGCACTGGTTCGAAGTCCACTTCTGTCGCCTCGCCGGTAACGATCTTCTGGTAGCGGAACTCCATGAGATCGCGGGCGCGGTGGACCAACGCCACTTGCTGCTCGATTGTCGTAGCGACGACTTGTACATTGGGCCAGTCCTGGAATCCCAGGAATTCGACGTACTTGCCGTCGAGGACCCAGATCGGCCATCCACGTCGCGAGAAATTGACCAACAGATTGTGTGCGGTCACGGTCTTGCCGCTTCCGGGTGGGCCGATCAGCATCAGGTTCGGGTCGATCGCCGGCCGCCACACAACCTCGTTGCCGTCTTCGTCGATTCCGTAGGAAATTTCCACCGAGTCGTAACTGGCCAAAAGATCGGCACCGGGGTCGAGGTCCGGTGCCGGCAGCCAGACGCTGTCCGGGAATGCTGTGCGTTGCTCGAATCGAACCCAATCCGTTTCAAGATTCCACCGTGCTCGCCAGCGACCGGGCAACGTCGCGCTCATTCCTCGTTCGACACGGGTCCGGTAGCCATCCGATTCCAGTTTCGGACCAAGTTCGTGACGCACTTCCATTGAGGTCACTTCGCCAGTTTCGGCGGCGGCGCGGATTGCGGTTACGGTCGCAGTCGGGCCCAACAGCTGGGCGATGATCCGCTTCGCGCGCACAACCTGGTCGCTGTCGGCGACTTCTCGTTCCGGCTCGGCAGCGGGCGTGAACGTCAGGCGCCGGCGGGCAGGGTCGTGCTTGTCGAGTTCGAAGAAGCCCCACCCTTGATCTTCGAAGACCCCGCAGATATCAGCGAGCCAGGTCTCGTCATTCAGTGCCTGTGTCGAGTCGTAGTGCACGGTGAGTTTCCCCGGAAGTCCCGGCCATCCACGACTCCATTTCGACGTCGACAGCACCGCCCGGGTGGCCTCCGGTAGCCCCACGATCGGGCACAGCCTTTCGATCACCTCGTCGACGTCGACATCGCGAAGCTGCTTACGTTTGCCGGCTACTCCGGCGTAGGCGGCAGCGATCGACAAGCCCGCCGCGGCGGGCATCGCGAGGGCGCTGTATCCGAACAGCGGAGCGGCGGCGCTGGCACCGACCGCGGTGGTACCCAAGCAGAAACTGTCGCGAAGCCAGGTGTGCGGCCGCGGCGGCAAGGAACTGATTCGGGGAGAGCGTGCGAACCGCGCACCACTTTGCTGCGGAGGTGTGGTTGTCATCGCCAGGCCTCGCCTTCACCAGTCGGCAAGGAGATCACGAGCGTGCCGGCGCTGCGATTGCCTTCCGCTTGCCGATTCGTACTTCCTGACTCGGCGTATCCAACTGCCAATCCGGGCCGCGACCACCTTGTTTTCGGAGTTCGCTGATCAGTTCGCATTTCCACGCTGCTCCCTCCTGCGCGACCGAGCGCGCCACCTCGCCGCTGATTGATCTCCTACTCGGAGGAAGATCCCGGTAAGGAAGCTTGTGTGACACGCGCTAGCCAAGTTTTCTGGTCCGTGCTCGCTCCGCATCTGGAAGCGGTGCGCTCATCGCCTCATGTTGGAGTCCCTCTGGGAGGCGTCCCACCCTCATCCCATTAACCCGACCTTGCGACATCGCCATGCCGGGGCGGCAATTGTCCTGACTCCGTGAATCTGATGCCGCCGACCTGCGGTGCGTCAGATTGTCTGAGCCGCAATGTTCGACTTTGCCTCACTGAATCTGATGCGCGTGGAATTTGTTGGCGTGCCGCCCGACCGATTGCACGTGGCCTGAGTCCCGACGCACGAGGACGTCGACCGCGACCAGGGGACCCCGCATAAGATTCACCGAGTCAGGCATCAGATCGACCGTCGGCCGCATCAGATCTGCTGAGTCGGCATCAGATGCACTGAGCCAGGACAGCAATTGTCCCGACTCAGTTGTTGTCCTGTGACAGTTGATCGTCCTTTTTGCCAGTGAATCTTGCTTACCCGGCGTGTCTTGCCACTGTAGTTTGCTGGGTTCAAGATCACCCCGCCCCGGCCGGCAGGCAGTTCGCAGGACCGACGGTGCATGAGCAGATGGCAGCACACGCCGGTTCAAGCAAGATTCACTGGCAAACAGCGCCCCTGCGTCTATGCCGCCATTCCCCGAAACGTGCGTAGGCACAGCCGAATCCCGCCAGTCAAAATTCCTCGGCCCAGGTCACAGCTCTACCACCGAGGACAATCCAATGTCACCGGACAGTTGTAGCTTCTCGTTGAAGAGTTCGGATTCTCATTGAAAGTTCGTGCGTCGTTCGGATTCGAATGATTGCTGAGAATCTGCGGCGGCGTGTCTGCGGCCGGACGCGTCGCGGCTTGGCTCAACCGGGCAGCAGCTTCAATTACCGAAGAAAGCGAAAAATCGGTGAGAATCCCAGCCGCAAAATCGGTGAGAAACCTCAGCAAATCCCCTGGTGGTGGAACCATTCACCGAAAAGTGCGACGAGAACCTACATCAGTGCACCTGGCGAGATCACAGCTGCCGCGACTGCGGTTCGCCAGGTCTATTGAGTCGCCGAGGCAACGTCTGGATCAAAGAATCTGGCGAGCGTGGAACTCGGGTGCGTCGAATCATTCCCGATCGTGGGCCAGTACCTCGGATTCGCCAGGTTTGCTGAGCCGTCCGCCATATAGTCGGCCGCCCTCGCCAGATTCAGTGAGTCTTCGCCACCTCCACTGCGCCAGGACAGCAATCCCCGATTTGCACCACCCCCTTGACACGTGGGTTACGCTCCGAGCAGCGCAACGTAGAGAGCATTGGATCGGAGCTAATCCCCGCGTAGGGATATATTTCCGTTCAGGCAACAACCCACCTCACGACGCGTGTTGATCATTTCTCCAGCCTCGCTCGCGTACCTCTCCCTGCCAGGGGTTTTCGTGTCTCTGAAGGTCTGCGTTGATGGACCGCTTACCCCTTATTGCCGAGAGATCGGACTTCACCCGGGTCGGGCATGAATTCGTCTCACTCTGCCCGCGTGCGCACTTTCCACGACTCCGAGCGGTGGGTGATCGGCCTTGGTGCCGGGCGCCGGTCTTCGGTGTGTCAATAACGCCCGAGTGAGTGTCAGGCCGCCAACTTCTTCATGTGCTGACGCACGGCGGGAACGTATGCCTGGGTCTGGGCGAATGGCGGAATCCCGCCGTATGTGAGGACGGCACCCTCCCCACCGTTGTAGGCGGCGATGATCAGATCGGTGAAGTCGCCGCGGACGGCCCCGCTGTCATGATGCGGTCGAAGGTAGTCGGCGATGTGGCAAAGATAGCGCCCTTCCGAGGCGATCGCGTCGTACGGATTGAACGGGTCGGCAGGGTTCGGTGGTTCCGTGTTTCCGTTTCGATCTAGACCGGAATCCGTGCCGAATGCCTTCCAGGTCTCGGGCATGAACTGACTCATTCCTTCGGCGCCACCCTGGTTTACGCCATCGCCTGTGCTGACGGCCATTTCGTTGAACCCGGACTCTTGTTGAACGATGCCGGCAACCAGGACTGGGCTCACCTCTGGGCACAGTGACCCAGCGGCTGAGACTGCGTTGGTGTATTGCGGCGGGATGCTGCCAGGGGCGAACTTGATCTGATCACCGACCTCTGGCGGGCACGGCTCCGTGGTGGTCGTACCGCCCGGAGCGCTGCCGTAGTGGGTGTCGGCGGTCGGCATCCCGCCGCCTGTGAGTGTGACGTGTACGTGGTCGAAGTGGTTTGCGGTGTAGCCGTGACGGTCCTCCATCAGTGACCAGTCGCCGGTGCCATCCCAGTAACGCTGTTGCCAGATCACGAACTCGACGTTGAGGGCCGCTTTGTTCTGTTGGAGGTACAGGGCGATCTTGTCGCCGAGCGCCTTCCCTTGGGCGCTCGCGGAGTCGGGAATCATGATGTCGACCGCGCGCCCGTCGGGGTGGTCCGGGGCGACGTCGTCCGTTGGGCGCCATCCGCCGATGCTGGTGATCTCGGGGAAAGCTGCCGCGATGGTGCGCATGACGCGGATCGAGTCGACCTGCATGTGCGCTTCGCTGCCTTTGTCGGCGGGCAGCGGCGGTAGATCTCCACCGGTGGAATCGGTATGTGCGACCAGCTCTGCTGGTCCGCCATTGGGCGAGATGGTTCCTTGTTGTGTGAGCCACGGAATGGGATCTACTCCGCCGCCCAGTGACCAGCCTCCGGGGTAGATGCCGAAGTGAAGATGCGGTCCGCTCGACTGTCCTTCGCTGCCCACCTTGCCGATCAGTTGGCCCGCTGTGACCTTGTCTCCGGTGTGGACGAGGACTCCGGAGGCCTGCATGTGCCCGTATAGGGATTCGACGATCCGGCCATCGATGGTGTGCCGGATCCGAATCCAGTGTCCGTAGCCGGCGGCGGGCTCGGCGGCGATGACTTCGCCGTCACCGGCGGCGTAGAACGGGGTGTCCAGTGGTGCTGCGTAGTCCTGGCCGTCGTGCATGCCTCCAGCGCGCATACCGAAGGGTGAGCTGATTGTGTAGGTGCCTTCGGCCATCGGGACCGCGAGGGATCCGGGCTTGATTCCCATGAGGCTGCCGCCCCCGGCGTCTGGCACAGGTTGGCCGCAGTTCGTGTCACTGCCAGTCGTCGCGAGGATGACCAGTATCGGAGCCATCATGATGACCATGGCGAAGGCAGGTATGCCGGCGAGCAGCCACCACCACTTTTTCGAGCTGCCTTCCTGTGTGTCCGGGGTCGACGGTGGTGTGTCGAGGAGCGTCATCAGTGAGCTTTGTGGGCCAGTGCGCTTGGCTTGACCACCGGCGCGGATCCGGACTGCGCGGCGGCAGCGAGCAGCTGCGCAGTCTTCGACGCTGAACCGCTGGGGATCCCTGTTTCTGGAGAGGCGGGTCTGGCTGGTCGCGGGGTGCGGCTCGGTGTAGTCGGCAACATCACCGGCGCCCCAGATGTGGTGCTGAATTCGCGGAATCGGCGACCGTCCGGACCACTGGTTGTCGTAGCCGAGGCACGGACCTGGCCAGCGTGGGCGACCGGCAATGACGGGGCGACCCCGATGGGGTGCTTGATGCCGGCCTTGCCCGACACCGCCGTTTTCGACAGTCGACTCCGGACAGCGTCGGCAGCAGCGTTCGTAGCGGCGGTTCCACGACTGGTCTGGGCACCGACCGCGCCGGAGGTGGACTTCGGGTAGCTGTCGGGATCGGCAATCGAGTCGACCTTGTTCTTCGCTCGCTTCGCCGTCGAGGAGAGGACCCGTCCGGCAACCAGCACTGCAGCCGCCCCGCCGGTTGCTGCGGTCGACGTGGCTCCGGCTGCGACCTTTCCGGTCGTTGCCGCGGCAGTGCCGGACTTCTTCGCTAGTGCTCCTGCCCCCTTCACCACGGCTTTTCCGCCCTGGTACATGTGGCGTCCGTTGGCGGCCATCGCAGCGATGTCGCGCGCTGTGGTGGGCGTTGAGCGACTGATGGCGGTCGGTGCGGCGTTGGGCCGTTTAGCCAGAATTGTTGCCAGGTTGTCCGACATTCGCTTCATTCCCTTGACCGCTCGGCGGAAGAGTAGAAGTGCGGTGACCAGGAAGATGTCGACGAAGAACACCGTGCGGATCAGGTTCGATTCGTCTGCAGCGAAGAGATCCTCGACGACCATGACGTAGCCGACGAGGAAGACGATGGCGAAGATCATCTGCAGCAACGCCATTGCGGCGTTGGCGATGGTCCGCCAGAACTGCCCGCGCATCGGGGGTGCGATGGCGAGGACGACTCCTGGTATCGATTTGATGGCGTTGCCGATCGAGACACCTGCGGCGATGATCAATCGGCCGGCGAGGTAGATCGCGAAGGCCATGAGGAGTGCGCCGGCGAAGTTCAGGAAGAACAGGCCCATCGCTTGTCCGGGACCGGGGTTGTCGGCATAGGCCTTCATCGGCCCGTCCTCCCCCTCACACTTGGCGATGGCATCTTTGACGCGGTCTTCCGGTTTCGCGTCGGGATTGATCAGGTCAAGGGCTACGCCTGCCCCAGGGGCGACCTCGGAGACGACGTCCTGTGCTTTGTCCGCGAGTCCAGGCTCCTTGGGCTTCGCGAGGTACGCGGCGTCGAACTCTTTGACGCATTTCCCGTTGTTTTCCGGGGCATCGAGGACGACTCCGAAGTTGATCAGTTGCGTTGGTTGGCGGATGAACGTATCGATGAGTTTCGATTCGATCGTGTCGATCTCAGTCTGCGGGTTTGCGCTGGTATCACCACCGTTCGCGAGCCCGGAGGCAACTTCCAGGCCCACATCTCGCGCCGACAGCACCAGCCCGTCGTCTCCGAGGACGCGATCGACCGGGTTCGAGAGAACGCCCACGGCCGCGGCCGCGATGACGCAGAACATGAGGAGTTCGTAGATTCCGGTGGAGAATCGGCCGCGGATGATCCAGATGGCGACGCTGAGTCCGGCAACTGTGAGCATCAGCGGGGTCAACGCGAACTGGTCGGTGATGGAGGTGACCGAGTCGGCGATGGTGCGCACGGGGGTGAGGATCAGGTCGAGCCATTCGAACGAGAGCACCCAGGTGATGAACCAGATGGCTGTTGCCATCAGGAAGCGGAAGACCTCGTATTCGAGGGTGATGATGTACGCCCAGATCATGCGCCAGCCGCCGCCCACCGAGGCGTTGCCTTTGTCGATGGACAGGAAGTAGCTCCACGCGTCGATGCCGTGCGAATCTTTCAGATTCATCCAGGCGAAGAACGGGCTCGCACCGCCGCCGCCGGCGGGATCGGCGAGAGCGGGGGTGGCCACGATCATCAAGATGGCGCCGGCCGCGTGCCAGCCGGCGATGAGGCGGATGAGTAGCCGGCTCCACCAGCGTGCCCACAGCCAGCGGGTTACCGGACGGGTCAGGTGTATCAGTGCGGTCAGCCAGGACTGCGGAATCCATGCGGTGACAAGCCACGGCAGTGAGCGTGTGGCCGCGGCGCGGACACTGAAATACTCCCAGGGTTGGGGGGCACCGACCACCTCACGTTCACGGGAGGGCGCCGCGGCCGCGGTCATGCTTTCACCAGCTTGTTGTCCTTCGGAGTGGTCGACACTGCACTTCGGCGAGACTCGGTTGCCGGCAGCAGCGTCTTGATACGACCGACGTTTCCGCTGCCATCGCGCATGTAACCTTCACCGCGGCGGTGAGGTTCGACGTATTTGTCTTTTCCGGTGACCGGAGCTGTCTGCTCCATGTATTGCTTGACCAGTCCGTGGTCGCCCGGGTCGAGGCCGAGCCATTCGATGGCGCGCTTGGCGAGGGTGTCGTCTGTATGACGGTGCGCGATGCGGGTCTTGATCAGTCCGCGTAGCTTCGGGGTGCCGAACGCGCAGTCCTGGTCGCCGAGTCCCACGGCGGCCGAGGATTTGCGGCCCTGCAGCACGAAGTCCTCGACGATGTCGATTCCGTCGTCGGCGCTCAGGAGGTGGTGTGCCTCGTCGACGAGGAATAGCGCCATCTGGTCGGGGTCGGCGAAGCACTGTCCGCGGGCGAGCTTCGCGATCAGGGTGTACACCGCGTGACCGAATCGCTTCTCCAGCGGCAGGTTCTCGTAGAGGTGCTGCTTCTCGGTCTGCAGCTGGGTCGGCAAGTCGACCTTGTGGGTGCGGAAAATGATGCCGGGAGCAGTAATGGGCAGCGGGGGTAGATCTGTGCCGAACAGTGCCGCCGCGTAGGTGCGGCGGGCGTAGACGTTCATCGCTTCGCCGAGCTCGTGGGCATGGGCGATCGGGCAAGCACCGGACAGGAGGTGTTCGGTCAGCTCGCCCAAACCCTGGTAGGGGTGCTCTGCGCGGTACTCGGGTTCGAGCACCTTCGCCAAGGCGATGCCCAGGTCTGAGGATGGCTGGATCCGGAGCAGTGTCAACAACACGGACTGGGCCATTTCTGCTGCGATCCCGGCCTCGAAGATCCTCAGTGGATCCATGCTGTATGCGGGTTCGACGAGGTCGACCACGACTGCCTCGGTGACGGCGCGGGCCCAGTTGGCGTACTCGCCGAGGTCGCTTTGGTCGATACCGATGACCTGTCCCCCGCAGTCGACGACCTGGCCGGCGATCACCTTCATGGTGACCGACTTGCCCGATCCGAGTTCACCGGTGACCGCGAAGGATCCGGACTGGTCGCGCAGGGACTTTCCGGCGACGTCGTGGTGAACCACACCGATCCGAGAGGTGGTGATGTTCAGTGCCAGTAGCGGACCACTGCCATCGCCGAGATCGTTGCGAATGAACGGCATGTACGCCGCGAAATGCGTCGACGTGGTGATCTGGGCGAACTCGCGGACGATCTTCGATGTGGGAACGCCAGGCAACATCGCCCACCACAGGTCTTCCTGGTAGCCGACCGGTGCGACCACCTTGTATTCCTGCTGTTCGAACGCTTTCGCCAATGCCTTCGCGTCAGCGAGTGCGCGCTCCTCGGAATCGGCTCCTACCGCGAATAACGCCGTCCAGGCAACCTCGACCTCATCGCGGTTCGTCTCGAGCAACGAGGTGTATTCGGTCAACGCGGCGGCAGCGAGGTCGAGAACACCTTGGCCGCCGGCCAACTCTCCTTCCCGCTGTTCGTACTGCTCCTTCAGGTTCTCGAGCGCGCGCTTGTTCGCTCGCATGACATCGGCACCGGCGGTGACCTTGAGCCGTACCGCGAAATCGACATCGATATCGCCGAAGTCGTCAGCGAGGGTGAAGAACTCCGAGCCGGGGAAATAGACGCCACCGGCGGGGGTGTCAGCGAGCGCGAGGAGCACTTGGTAGGAGGCAGGGTGGTCGACGATTTCGTACGGCTGGTCGACTTTCAGGACCCGACTGAACGTCGGGACCTTGCCTCGCCAACCCGAGGCCTTCTCTCGATCCGATTGGGCGCCCTCGTCGATCCGGCATGCGGACAGGGCGGCACCTGACTTTGCTCCTGGCGTCACGGCTGCGTCCGGCAGGTCAGGGTCGATATGCAGTCCGCGCGTCATCGCGTGCCGCCACAGCCACACCATCTGAGCGGGAGTGGCAGGTTGCGCATCGAAGACACCGGGGATGTCGGCCATGATCCGGTTGGCCTGCCGGACACGGGCCCGGATCTCGTCATCGTCAATTGCGTTCCGCGGCAGCCCGATGTAGTCGGACAGTGTGGTCCAGGCCGAATGAGCCGCGGCCTTGACCTGATCGACGACCTTGGGTGTGGTCAGCGGAATGCTCAGCCAGTAGATCCGCTGGCCCGGGCGGTATAGCTCGATCGAGTCGAGAGTCGCTTCGCATTCGGTTGCCCAGTCCGGGTGTGCATCGAGATCGACGCCTTCGGTCATTCGGGAAACGACGGCCTCGGCGCTCAACGATGCTGCAATGCCCATCAACAGTGACTCGCCCGGAAGGGCGCGGACGAGCATCGTGTGCAGGGTACGAGCAGTGCGCTTGTCCACGTCGGGGCGGTAACCGTAGTCGATTCCCGTGAGCACGTAGTCCGCCCAGACAACGCCGGACTTCGTCCACCGGATGTTCGCGGCCATTGACAGCGTCGGCTGTTCCATAGTGGCGGTGCTTTCTACTCGGAGGCGCCTGCAGCAGCCAGCGCGAGGAGTTCCTTGACGCTCGATCGGCCGGCGCGATGGGTGGGCCCGCTCGCCGGTGTGGGCACCGGAGCGGAGGTCGGCGGTCGTGGTGCGACAGGTTCCGCCGATGCGGTTCCGGTGACCTCGGCGGTGGCGATGTGCACGGCCTGCGGGACGACCGTGGCGCTGAGTTCGGCGGCCGTCGGGTCGGCAGTGATGTAGCCACTCGGACGCACGAGGTGGGGTGGCCGGATGGTCACCCGGCGGCCGTTGATCTGGATCTTGGCACCGGCCGGCGCGAAGGCTGCGGCGCAGATTCCCTGTGCCACTGAGGCGGGGCTCCGGCCGGCAAACCGGAGTTTGCCGACGACAAAGACGGTGCCCAGTGACCAGAAGGCGAAGAATCCGACGTTCCAGGAAATGCTGTCCCGAAGCCACAGTGGATGCAGGAGCCACAGGAGCCCACCGACGATCGCACCGCTGACGGCCTGCGGAACGGTATAAGGACCGAACGGCAGCTTCTTTCCGTCAGGCGTACGCCCGATCAGCTGCGGCACCTTGCGAGCGCGGGTGAAGTTCTTGATGACTTCCCCTGCGGTGCGCTCGTCGCTCATCGCAGCACCGGCCCACTCGTGACTTCATGCCGGCGAGGCCGCGAACCCGCTTCCTCAGTGCTAGCTACATCGAACATTGGAGCCTCCTTGAAGAGGTCGTCGCGCAATGAGGTCATTGCCGATAAGGCGTCTTTCAGCCGGTGCGAACGAGCGGAGATCACACCGGAAGGTCTAAGCCCGAACTCGGCTCGGCCACGATGTGCACCACGGCGGGAGCGCTCTCCAACTCCTCACCTGTCGAGTCCTTCAGGACGTCCATGTTGAAGACGACCCACAGTGCTGCACCGCCGATGAGCGCGGAAGTGATGAGTCGGGCAACTGTGAATGAGGCCATCAGATTCTTGAGAAGAAAGAACAAAACGAGGCAGCCGGCGGCCGACTGGAGGAGCAGCTTGCCGTCGCTGGTGAACTCCTGCGCCTTGTCGAAAAGCCCTACGGCGAGGACCGCGTTGTTGGGATCGGTGGCTGCGAGCGCAATGGACATGATGGGTTACCTTCCGGATGAATGAGGATCGGTTCCTGACGGAGAAAACAACGGCACGTCGCCGGCAGTCGGCACTGAAAGTGCGGGGGTCTGCCCTGAATCAGACGATGCGGACTCCGGGGCACCCGCACGTGGTGTGGTCGAGCTCGGTGCGGTCGTTGACGAGGATGGTGTTCGGGGTGCCGCCGGCGGGTACAACGGCGTCGCGTCAATTGCGCTGACCTCCCACCGGCCGCCGCGGGAGGTCATCGTCAGCGCATACTGCCCACTGACCGAATCGACCTCGGTGACTTTCTGCGCTGCCGTCACCAGGAGGCGCACAACATCACCGTCAGGCAGCGGCGCCGATGCACTGGCAGCGCTCAGGTCTTCCGACGAATAGATATCGGTGATTGCCACGCTGCGATACGGCGCCGGAACAATCGGGGCGATCGAAACCCCCGGCGTGAGATAGCGGACTACTTCCCCATTGCCGGTCAACATCGCGGACAGGAACTCGTGCGCGGACGTGGCGATGGGATGGTTGGCGACCCGGTACTTGTAGCCGAGTTTGACGTCGATCGAGGTCGACGGTTCAGCTACTTCAGCGGGGAATGCGGCCGCCCTCACGCCCACTTCGGTAACCACAACCGGCACCTGAAAGTAGCGACGAACTGTGGCCGCATTCGCGTCCGAGGCGGCTCGAACTGACACCGAGACCGTCACCGCGTATGTCCGTGACTTCGGCTCGTAGCCGATCGACGCGACGGCCGGATCAGTCGCGGCAAACAACGGCGCGGTCGGAAGGCTGGGGTTTCCCGAGACGAAATGATCAAGTTCTTGTTCATTCCCACGCGATGCCTGGAGCCAGGCAACGACGAACTGCCGAGCAAGATCCTCGGCTCTCGCTTGACCGATTGTGTCGACGTCCGCGGTGTCCTTGGTGGCCTTGTCGGTGAGGTTCGGAGTGGGCGAGGATCCGAAGACGACAAGGATCAAGGCAACTATTCCGGCGCCGAGTGCGGCGAGGATTCCTGCCCTGAGAAGTCGCGTGGTCCACACCTGCCGAAGGCCCCACTGTGCACGCTCCGCGCGCGCCAACTCCTCGGCTTCGTCGACAACCAAGTCGACGCCATATACGGTCGCGGGATCGGTCGTGCTCTTGGGGCTTCGGCCGAAGTTGTTGATTTTCGCGAGGTCGATTTTCATCGGATGCCGGCTTCTGTCGTCGGGTCGGACGTTGTGCAAGCGGAGACGGAATCCACGATGTCGAGCGCGGACGCCCGCGTCAGCGCGGCGCGCGCGGCTGGCGCTTCGACGAACACCAACAGCCACAGCGAAGTGCTCGCCTCTTCATCGAGAGGGTTCACCGCCAGGGCTGCCGCGACTCGGCGGATCTCTTCGGTGACGGCGTGCACGTAGCCGAGATCGTGCAGCTGGGCTTGCAGCGAGTTGTCGAGCTCGTGCATCCGGTCCTCCTGGCGACTGGGGTGTGGAAGAGCGCCACACAGAAGAAGTGGCTGTACTTGGAGGAAGATCCGGGTCCGGGGGCTTGAGTGACATCGCTCGCGAATCTTTTGAAGTTTTTCTGCAGTCGCCAAGGGGTTATTGCCTCAGCCGAAAGAGCGCACGTGAGGGGCACTCCTTGCCCACCACCGCACTGCCGGAACCTTCACGGCAACAACGCCTTGGCAATAACGACAACCCCTCCGGCAACAACAAACACGCAGGTCAGAGGCAATATCTGGTTGCTGTACTGGGCGCGAGACCACCTCGCCCGCGCCCAGAGGAGACCGATCGTGGAAACGTCCACCCACGCCCCCACCGCCCCCACCGCCACCGCCACCACCACCGCCACCGCCACCGCCACCGCCACCACAGCTTCATCGGCAACGCCGGTTCGCAGCACCGCTCCGAGCAATCTGTACAGCCGCTTGAACACCGAGTGGATGTACCTGTGCGCTCGCCCCACGGCCGCCGCCGAAGTCTTGACGTGGTCGGTGAGCCAGGATGCGCTCCGTGAGGTCGCGGATCTCAACGATCTCGCCGCGGCGCACCGCCGAGATCGTGATGGTGTGCTTCTGGCGCTGCTGACACTGCATCAGGAAGGAAGCTCCCTTGCCGGGCGAGCGCTACTGCAGTTGATGCTCGGCAAGCTCATCGCCCTGACGCGCCACGCACGGGTCAGTGGGCACGATCGGTTTCACGCGTGCGATGAGAGAGCGGCCTCCACGGTGGCCACGTTCATGTCTCTGATCGCCACCTACAGGCCGTCCGGTGAGAACGTCTACGCGGCGCTCTTCCTGCACACGCTGAAGAAGATCACGCGTGAGGAAACCTTCGCCCAGGAGATCCCCGCCTCCGATGTCATGGACGAGTCCGACAGTGCTGAGAACGAGCCGGAAGCGGATATCTCTGCATCAGCTCTGCTCACCTGGGCGGTCGAAAAGAAGGTCATCAACGACCTCGATCGCACCCTGATTCAGCGGGCATATCTCGAGCAGACCGATTGCGACCTGGCCGTGATCGCCGCGGAGGTGGGGATGACTCCGGCAGCGCTTCGCCAGCGGCTCTACCGCGCGGTCACACGCCTTCGTAAAAGTGTCGTCGCCTCCAACCGGCCGCCTTCTCGACCCCGGTTTGCGCGTGGTCGTCGTCGGACCGCAACGACTACTGCGGCGATCTGATGGCCCGTAGTTTCGTGCCTCTGTTCACCGTCATGGTCTTCATCGCGGCGGCGGTTCTTCTGACCGAAACGTCGTTGCTCCTCGAAGCGACGCGAGGATTCGATGCTGCACTCACCCGCCCCACAATCGCTCGTCCCGGACTGCTCTCCGAGTCCACGCATGCGATGAGCAGGGTCGCTCTGAGTGTCGCCGACTTTCTCCCCCGCGACGTCACCACTCATATCGACAGCGGTCGGGTCATCGTGCCGGCGCTGCATCGCTGACGAAAAGAGAACACTCATGAGGAACCTTCACGCGCCAACTTCTGCGGGCGGTCGCGCCAACGACAACGCCTGGGTGCCCCTACTCGTCGCCTCCCTGCTCGCTGCACTCCTCGCCTCCCTCATCACGTTTGTGTCGCCACGTCAGGCCGAGGCGGTGCCGGCATCGTCGGGCTGCCCGGCAGTGGAAGTGGTGATGATGCCGGGAACGTTCGAAACGGACTCGACCGCTAATCCTGACATCGCGACGGGTCTGCTCAAGCAGGTCACCGATCCCCTTTCCCAGCTGTTCGGCAGCTCCATCAAGATCACCTACCCGGCCTACGAAGCGTCCGCCTTCAACAAGGGCAAGACCTATGGCACCAGTAAGGCATCTGGCATCAAGGCCGGTGCGCGCGTGATGCAGACTCGTGCAACGCAATGCCCAAACACTCGGTTCGCACTCGGCGGCTACAGCCAGGGTGCGGACGTGGCCGGCGACTTGGCATGGTTGATCGGACACGACAAGGGACCGATCCCCGCAGAGAAGTTGATCGCTGTCGGGCTTGTTGCAGACCCACGGCAGAGTTCGAATGGCGACAACACTCTCGTCGGTCCGCCCGTCGACGGTGTTGGGATCGCCGGGGCCAGGCCGGGCGGGTTCGGAAAGACTGCTGCAGTCACGCGTTCGTACTGCGCCCCCGACGACCTCTACTGCTCGACCAACGCCGGCAAGGATGGATTGCTCGCAGGACTTGGGCGGGTGCTTGCGCAGCCTCCGACTGCTTCCGGTCCGCAGCAGAGCGATGGATCTCAGCCCACCACCGCGGGTCTGCAGAATGCCTTGGTATCCGACTACTCGAAGGTCGATCTTCCGGGATTGGCTGGCAACATCGAGACCCTCCAGCAGCAGCTGCAGTCCGGCGCTCCGGACCTGGAGAGCATGGAATCGGCGGCGACAGATGTTGCCAACACCCTTGTTCCGGTCGCCGATACGACCAGCTGGGTCACCCAGAATCCGGCCGTGGAACAGACGCTCAAGACTGCGGACGCTTCGACTCCCGAATACGCCGCCGGTCAGATCGTCGACAAGGTCAAAGGCATCGACTTAAGGAGTGCATTCCAGGCCGCGGACACCATCGCGCGGACAGTTCAGAATGCCATCACGCCGGATCAGGTACAGCAGCTGCAGACCTCGGTGGACACCTTGTCCACTCAGGTCTCCCCCTTGGCCGCCGCTCCGGCCGATGGTCTGTCACTCGCGGCGGACGCACTCTCGATGATCAAGCCGAGCGTGCTCATCAACCAGGTCACGCACATCGGGACGAACGCATTCGACCTCGCCAACAACATCCCGCCAGTCCTCGACATCTTGTTCAACCGGATCCCGCACATCGTTCTCGATCCGGGTCTCGATCCGATGTCAAAGGTCAAGGCTGTCCACGCCGAGTTCGACCGCATCAACGTCCTGTTCGAGCCACTCATCAAACTCGCCGCCGGACTCGACTACAAGACGGCTGCGGCCCTGATCGCGATGATTCCCGACCCGTCCGGCGCCGCACAGATCATCTCGATGATCGTCGGCCTCGTCGGGAATCTCGACATCGTCGGTCTGGCGAACACCGCCGGCGAACTCCAAAAGCAGCTCTGGCACGCCATCGAGACCGGCGACATCATCGGAGCCGGCCTCGGCGCACTCCCCCACATCCTCGACTTCGCGAGGATCGCGGTGGGCACACTCAACGGCGGCCAGAAGACCGAGGCGTCCAAGCTCGGTTCGGTGTCTGCGTCCACGACGACCGGACAGCGGATCACTCAGCAGTCACAGGCTGGGGACCTTGGAGGGCTCGCCTCGAGCCTCACCGCCTTGGCAGGCTCTGATGGTGCAGACGCCCTCTCCCAGATCGGTGCTGAAGGGCTCAAGTTCGCCTCATTCATCGGGTCCGGAACTCATCAGAACTACGGGGAGCTCGTCGTCGATTCATCGGGCACTACGGCCCTGCAGGACATGACCAACCACTTCCGCGATCCGATCGCCAAGGCCGTGGCCTAAGCCGGTAGTTCATCATCAAAATGGCGGTCGTCC
This sequence comes from Rhodococcus sp. T2V, assembly GCF_029269925.1. Taxonomy (NCBI): domain Bacteria; kingdom Bacillati; phylum Actinomycetota; class Actinomycetes; order Mycobacteriales; family Nocardiaceae; genus Rhodococcus; species Rhodococcus sp. T2V. Next base: position 17,219 of record NZ_JARJBD010000046.1, on the reverse strand, counting down.
GATATACGTCGACAGAACAATGGCCGGCCACCCCGACACTACGTTGCTGCGCCCCGCCTCGGAATCTTCTGGCGCCTTCGCGGTCGTCACATTGCAGGTTATGGGTTCTTGCGGCCCTTCTCGTCAGCGCGATCGATGGCTTCGCCGCGACCGGGACGACCGTCCACTCACTTGTGGCCGTCCCCGTCTCTGTTGCGCCGATGATAGTTCCCGTGCTCTGGGTAGTCGCAAACAAGAAGTAGGGCTTGTCGCCGCTACTCTGCCGCCTGTGTGCGTTCGTCGTCCCCGAAGAGGTACCCCGTCAGAGCCGCTGTGATCAGATGCGACCGCGACTTCGCGGCAAGATCGATGACAAGTTGATCGATGACGTCGAAGTCGGCCTTGAACAGGCGGTATGTCACCTGAGTCTCGGCATCGTCACGTGACGTTTTGGCGCGAATGCCGCGGGGCGCGAAGAGCCCTCCCCCGATTCGGCCACCGGGATACAACAACTCGGGCAGACGGTCGTGTGTCGCCTCAATCGCAACAATGAAGATCTGACCGTTGGTCATTCCCGTCTGTTCGCGAAGCTGCTCGAGCTTCGCGTGGCACTTAGCCGGCACCCGAACGCTGGACGACTTCCCGCCGCTGTCCGGATCGGCCGCTGGTCCTCGTTCGGGTGGCGCTTCTCGATACGGCGGCTCGTCAACTTCCGAATCCCCACCCTCAATGAACTGGGAGGCGATGTGTTCAACCGATCGAGCAGCCGGCGACCGAAAGGCCGAGGCTAGCGGACGGTGTCCCCCGGTGGCTTGAGGTTGACCATGTTCCTGCGTCACGACGATGTACTCCGATGCTGAACAGGGAGCGAGACCCGCTCGCTCGAACCCAAATGATCTTGATGTGCCTTATACAGCCTGCCGTGGACTGCTTCGACCAACAGTGCATCGGCCGGACAGTTAACGAAGAGCGTGTATTCAATGCAAAACATAACGTTGTAAGAAGAACATAGACCAACAGTGTCTTACGCCGAAGAGAGTATCGCAACAGCGCGTGGTCAGTACCGACAGATGCTTTGCAGTCGATCTTCTTGGACTCCCAAATGCGTCCCATTATCATCCCATAAGCGATTGTCGATCAGCATGGGGTGGTTTGTACTACCTAAGTACTTGATTGTGGGATGCTAGTGGGATGCAGTTGGGACGAGGTAGAGACCATTATGCAGTGCTTATCGAGCTCGCTTTAGATGCTTTCATCATCATTCTTAATAACTATGCTTTGTGCGGTAGATCTTCGCCTTAGAAAGTTTTGGGACGATCGCATAACTACGGATGACACCCCTATCGTCCGATGTCATCATGTTCGTATGACGGTGCCAAACGGTGAGGGCCTCGAACTTGGCCGTCCGTGGATCGAAGATCTGCGCTGGCACCGCGATCAATACAGACAGTCACGCTTCCAATGGAGCGGCAGTGAGGCGCTCCTCGCGGCTACAGAATTCACCCACGGGCGCCAGGACTTCACCTCCCTGAAGGATCTGCACGAGCTGAACCAGGGCCGGCGCGCTGCCACTGAATACGCCGCAGTCTGTCAACGCGCGTTCGGAGAGGCCGTCAGGCAGTCGCGTCGGACTATCTGCCCGACCTCCTGGGGCGCTGTCGCCATCGAACTGGATTCGACAGTCAACGAATGTTCGGCCAGCTCCCACTTTGCGACCTGGTCGAGCCCTGCAGACAGAACAAACACCCAGGTGGATCGGGTTCAACGTATTGTCGACGGCCTCTACTTCTCGAACCCTCTGATCCGGGCCTGGGAGCTCAAGCAGCTCTGGGACCTGTACACGGCCGCCGAGAACATTCTCGAGGACACCTTGATCGACCTCATTGTCGAACTCGACGGACATCGTCGAGCTCAGGACATTGCCGATGCGATCGGCGTCTTCACCGTGGCGGGGCTCAGCCATCGGATAGACCTCCAACGAAGCCAACGCGGCGCCGTCGGCGATCCCCGCAGAACACCGCATCAGTACAGGTAGAACCTAAATCTGCATCTGTTCACGCATGTGTTCACGCAACACTTTCCTCATACGTTCACGCGTGTAGACCATCCCCGTGGGGCATTTGCCCTGTGCCGCGCTCGACGTTCGATCCGCAGAGTTTTCCGCTCGGGCGCCAGTGCGATCTCACGCACTGCACCTGGCACCGAAATACGGCACCCCATCACGCATTTGATTCAGTTCGCCCCCTCGTGCCCGAACCAGCAGCAACGTACGTACCAGCTCACGTCCTACAACCAGTGGTGTTACCCGCATCGATGACAGGGCAAGTTCACGCGCACGTACCGGTATTTCCTCCCGCGTCTTATCACTTACTCCGACACGTGTCGGTACCTGCATACAGTCACGTGCAATACATCGCGGTTAGTCACGCCTACTCCAACGTAGGTTGTCCCGCTTAGCATTCCGCATGCAACCATGCGTGCCTTCACGCCATGCCTCACGCAGTCCTTCACGCATGGTGTCCCGTTGTTATTCAAGCGCGTTCACACGCGTTACTACTTGCATCTCATCACGCTGTACTTTCCGCCTTTTATCAGGCTGGTTCTCACGCGTGACCACATGCGTTTCTACCTGCAGTTAGCCACGCGTGCCCTCACGCCTATCTCCAGGCCCGTTACCACGTCGACCGAACCGCGTTACCTCACGCGGTCAAGCAGGCCCGTTACCACGTCGACCGAAACGCGTTACCTCACGCAGTCAAGCAGGCCAGTGCGCACGCCTGCCAGCACGCCAAACCCCACGCCTAACTGCCAGCCTTGACTCATACGGTTAACCCCGTCGCATCCCACGCGTTTGCTCACGCAGAGCTACCTACGGTTCACCCCGCGTGGCATACAGCAAGTTGTCCAGGAATCCTGCTAGCTTCTCTGGGAACCACTCGTCACAACCAATGTCCAATGGGAGAACTGCCATGTCCATGCATGTCGTCGCGACCTCAACTGCGGAGCAGCAGGAACTGCCGGTGTCGTTCGGATTCTTCAACGGCAAGGGGGGAGTGGGAAAGACAAGCTGTGCCGCCAACTGCGGCGGACTCCTTGCCGCCGCCGGATACCGAGTCCTGATCGGTGACTTCGACCCCCAGGGGAACCTGTGCCGCGATCTGGGCTACGCCAAGCACGACGGATCTGAACTGTTCACCGCGCTCCTGCAAGGGTCCGCACCCCCGATCGTCCACAATGTCGGCGGCCGCGAGAATCTCGATGTGATACCGGGTGGTTCCGCGATGTTCGACCTGGCGGCGGTCATGGTCTCCCGACAGCAGCGTCAGGGCGGTAAGCGGCTCGGCCAGCTCGTTCGCGCCATGCTCCTGCAGGTTGCGCACAACTATGACGTGATCATCTTCGACACTCCGCCCGGTGATTTGACCATCATGGAGGCGCTGATGGAGGTCGTCCAGGCCGTGGTCATCCCGGTCAGGGCAGACGATGCAAGCCTCGACGGGTTGGAGACTATTGCTGGCCAGTTCTCGGCGACACGGGATGGTGATCCAGACCGCAATCTGCCGGCTGTCAACCCACGGCTGCAGTTGGCAGGTATCTGCTTGTTCGGTGTGGGTTCGCGTTCAACCAAGCTCACGGCGAAGATCCGCGAGTCCGTCAACGAGATGATCGGGGATGCCGCCCCCATCTTCGAATCCCGGATCCGGACGATGGAATCTACTGCCTATGATGCCCGCCGGGAGGGCTTGCTGGTCCATGAGCTGGAACAGCAGACCGAAGTCGCCAAAGTCGCTCGTTTCGCCGCACTGAAGAAGGGCGCCAAGCCGACGGATCAGATACTTTCGCGCAATGCGTCCGGGTTGGCCGAGGACTATGCAGAACTGACACGCGAAATCCTCGTGCGCCTGTCGACCATCAGCGAGGAGGTGGCGTCGGCATGACCGAAACCAGCACTCCCCGCCGCAAGAGCCTTGCCAATGCTTTCGCTCCGAAAGGTAACCGCGCGGAGGGTTTGGCCGGCCTCCTTCCGACTGCCGGCAGCCCCACCCAGCCTCGGCCTTCTACCCCGATCACCGAGGTAGAACCAGCCACGGAGGAGTCGCGGCCTGTCGAGAAGGCGCCTGCAGCGCAGGAGCCGCCACAAGCTCAGGCCAAATCACCCGCTCCTACTACTACGGCGCCCGTGCCTGTTCGCTCCGAGCCGGCCAGTAAGCCAGAACCAACCCCACCACCTGCACCCGTCGAGACGCAGGATCCAATCTATGAGCCTGCCTCGGACCCGACCCCGGTCCTCGACGATGATGTCGAACCTTCTACGGAAATTGGGAAGGTGACCGTGACGGCCTATCTGGATCGCGCCACGCGTGATGCACTGCAGAGCCGCGCGGCCGAACGTAGGTGTGATCACGCTGATGTGGCTATCGAGGCATTCGATTCTGTGGGGATCGCGGGACTTCGCAGCCTGTTCCAGCCGGTGGCTCGGCGATCCGCGGCCGGGATCCCGATGCATCAGGAGCCATTTGCGGTCAAGGGTCCCGTTGAGACGTGGTTCCGGTTCACGACGGCTCAGCGAGACTGGCTTGACGCTCAGGTGAAGGTGGTCGGATCGAAGTCTCGGAGCCGGCTTCTCGCTGGTGTCTTGTCGCTGCATCTTCGGACTGCGTCTCGGTAGCGACGATGGGGTAGGGCGACGGGGGAGTAGAGCCTTCGCCGCCCTACCTCTCAGTCGATTCTTGACAGCTCATCGGTGGTGCGTACGAAGACATGTCAGGTGTCTTTGAACCCACTCCCCACCCCACTCCCCACCCCACTCCCCACCGCCGTGGGGAGTGGTTTTTACCGTTTGATCAGGCTTTTCTTCCCACTCCCCCCACTCCCCACCGATTCGCCCCGCAGGTCACACGTAGGGGTTGTTGTTCATCAGAAACCGCGGTGGGGCGAGTTTGGTCAAACAGTCCATGCGCCGCGGCATGATGCGGCGACGAAGATCTTGTTTCCCATCTGTCACACAGCGCTGGGTCGAAGGATCTTCCTCAAACCAGAAGCAGATTTTTGGTGAAGGTGAGGGGATGCACGATGAACGGCGACACACCGATAACACGTCATTCAACGTTTCCGAAGCAGTTTCTGTTTAGGCTCTTCGCATGGGACGGCCACACAAGGGAACGCGCAAGTGCATATCAGTTCGTGCACCCCTTCAACAGCACAGCTTCTACGAAGCACGCGCCGAAGAGCTCGGACTCGAGCTCGGCGACTACGCCCTGCTCGTCATGGCCCGTGCGTACAACCTGGATGTCCCCGACTACATCCTCAAGAAGTTGGACCCGGAAAAACTACGGGCGCACGACGAGCGCTATGCGGTCTCCGATTCGTCCGACAACGAACTTTCAATCTCGGCATGACCTGGCCATAGATAGCGAAAGACCCCCACTGCTTGCCGGCCTGCGGGGGTCCTTCGTTCCGTTGATTACGAACTGAGTCCTGGAGGGGACCTGGTTCATAAATACGAGTCCTGGAGGGGACCTGTGCCCATACTAACCCGGGCCGCACCGCGCTTGCCAGATCTCGTGGCGCGTGTGTCTGAGGCGGCTTCGTGACTGCTATCACTGCTGGAACCATTCAGATCGGTCGGATGTCGTCATTCGACCGGGTTCGTGCTGCTGCCGAACGCAATGGCGGGGTCAACGAACGCGGCTCGACCCAACTGATGGCGCGGTGCCCGATCCATGGAGACCGTCACGCGTCGATGTCCGTGACCTGGGTCGATGGGCATCGGGGAGGAATGGTGCTGCTTCACTGCCACGGCTGTGAAGCTCCCGTGTCGGAGATCGCCGAGGGTCTGGGTTTGTCGATGACCGACCTCTTCGACGAACCGCTGCCTGATCGCGATGCGCTTACACGCGTAGGCCGATCTCCCCAACGACGTGGTGCCGGGCGGCGCCGGCCGAAGGGTGGACGACTTCCCGCCCGGATCGCGCTTCCGGACACACCTGATGCTCAACACCGGTGGGATCGAGTCAAGGTCTACTCGTATGTATCTGCAGACGGCACTTTGGTGCAGGAGGTAATCCGCGAGGAATGCACGAGCTGTGAAGTTGGCCGGCACAAGCAGTTCCGACAGGTTTTCGTCGACGCGGCAGGGGCTCGGCTCAGACGTAAGCCGGACGACTTTGAACCTGTCTTGTATCGACTACCGGAACTGCTGTCGGCAATCTCGCTCAATTCACCCGTGTGGCTACTTGAGGGTGAAAAGGATGTCGAGACAGCCGAATCGCTTGGACTGGTAGCCACAACCAATGCTCAAGGCGGACTGAACTTCCCCCCGTCGTGCGCTGACCTTTTCGAAGGCGCTGAGGTTCGCATCGTGCTCGATCGCGACTCCGTCGGATGGAAGCGGGGTATCGAACTCGCATCTCTGTTGGGTGGCAGTGGCGCCCAGGTCCAACTCTTGCTGTCCGCAACAGCGGCACCCAAATCTGATTTCACTGACCACGTCGATGACGGCCATTGGTCGACCGACTCGACGTGGGGTGGCCTCATCCCTGTTCGGGCTGGGGAAGTCGCTGCCCACGGCTTCGCTGCCGACGCAATCGAGAAGCAAGCACTCATCGAACTTGCGCTGGCAGAGGCGACCGCCAGAGCTGACCGTGCACATGAGCGGGACGGAGACGAAGAGTTCCGACGCGCACAGCGGTGGGCGCTCGAATCGGAGCGACGTTTCGAAGATCTGACTGAACTTCTGGACAAAGTTCGACAGCAGGCCGCGGCTGAAGGCACCGATTGGGCGGGAGAAGCGGTCGAGAATGCCACGACCGCATGGCGTGCCGCGCTCGTTGCAGCTCGGGCCACACACGATGTCGCGCGAGTTCCTATTCCACCGATTCTGCAAGACCCCGACCTTGAGCCCGCACCGGGGGCGATTCAGAACTCTCGCAGCCCCGTTGATTCACAGTCGGTCCGGTCTGGCTCGGAAAGCCTAGCTACGCCACTGAACACGATCCGTGGGCGCAACGTTATTGCTCCGGTGTATCGGATCATTGACGGGAACTTGGTCGAAATCGTCACAACCAAGAGCGGCGATCAACAGGCGAAACTCGTACTGGACCTCGATGCCCGGATCGTTGAGATGGAGTATCTCGAAGTTGCCGATGCGGGTATCGACGTCGACGAGCCGGAATTGATGGGCCGAGCGGCGATGGCCGGTCAGAGTGAAGTCAATCCCTCCGCACCTCAAGAACTCACCGCAGTGGTTATCGGCTACACCCATCCGGAGAGCCGAGAGTTTCTGCGGATCCGAATCCCGGCGAAGGAGTACCGGGATTGCGGCTGGGTCGATACCTTGCCGGGCCCCCCTGCCTACGACTCTCGCCCCAGCGGAGTGGCGAAGCTGCGAGATGCACTCAAGGGCGCAGGTGGGCGCGAAATCCGACGGGTCGTGCGATACCGATCTACAGGGTGGCGCCGCGATGAGCAGGGCAAGTGTTTCTTCGTTCACGCTGGGGGAGCCATCGACGAGAACGGCGGACGGGTCGCCCCTGTTCTGCTGACAGGCCCCCTCAAGATGTACGACCTTCCCGCACCCACGCCCGACCCGGTAAGGATCCGAGAAGCATTCCTTCTACATTCCGGCTCGATGCTCGAACGCACCCCGACGCGGGTTTCGGCCGCTCTACTTGGGCATGTATTCAGGTCCGCATTGGGTCCGAACCCATGGGTTCTTACGTTGGTCGGATCGCCTGGTAGCTACAAGACCTCACTCGCGTCATTGGCGATGCACCACTGGGGAGAGAAGTGGGATCGGCGGCGACCTGCGACATCGATGTCGGGCAACGGCGACACATTGAATGCGTTGCGCATCAAGCTTAACGCCGCAAAAGATGCTCTGTACTGGGCGGATGATGTCGCACCAACCCGAGATTTCGGGACTGCGCAGAAGGCGCTCGAGGAGTTCGCTCGATTGGTGCACAACGGTGAGCAACGCTCGCGAAGCACACGTGATGGTCTCGGAGTTCTGGACGGAACCCCGCCACGCGCGTCTGCGTTAGTTACCTCCGAGATCATGCCGCGGCCAGGATCTGCAGCTCAGCGGATGCTCGTGGTGCCGCTGCAGGCGCGGGAAATCGAACTGGACGTCTTGAAGGAACTCGATACGGCGCATTCCCGTCATGGCCGTGCCTTGTTGATGGCCACGTACCTGCAATGGTTATGCCCGAGGTTGGACAATGTCCGGGCTGAGGCGTTTGCCGAAGGTGAGCGCTATAGCGAGCGTTTGCGCATGAGTGGTGAAAGTGTTCGTCAGGCAGACGCTTTGGGGTCTCTGTGGGCGGGCTGGCATGCGATGTCTCGTTTCCTTGTTGATGTGGGGGCGTTGACGGAGAACGAGGTCGCGCAGGTCGGGGACCTGGTCACGATGGGCTTGTCTGATGCCGCTGCTGCGGCCACTGACCCGGATCTGCCGATGCGGACCGGTGCGCGAGTACGGGAGTTGTTGGTACACGCACTGAGAAATGGTCACGCCTACGTGGAGGACGTCGACACCGGACAAGCTCCAGCGGATTGGTCGATGGCTGCATGTCTTGGATGGCGGCGCAGTGTGGTAGGTGAAACATCCGACGGCACTCCTCGATGGCGTGCGGAAGGTCGTGGCGTTCGATTGGGATATGTCGTGGCCAACCCCCGGCCGTGCGATGGTCAACCACAGGTCTTGTTGGACCCGATGGCCCTCGAACAGGTGTTGAAAGCCACTGGTCAGACGATGACTGATACTTTGCAGATCGATCGCGGTACCGCCTTGAGAGCTCTCTATGACGAGGGCGTGCTGATCGCGGAGGAGCGGAAAGGCAGAATGCCGCGGTACACGGTGCAGCGGACGGTCAAGTGCGAAAACCGCAGGCAGCGCATGGTTGCACTGCGGCTGCACAAGTTGCTCGGTACCGATGGTCCGGAAGACCAAGTAACCAGCGATGCAGGATCGAGTGCCCCGACACCCGGCGGCGATTCGAGCGACTTTTCCGCGCCTGAGGTCTTCGGTGGCTCGGCTCTCTTCGATGGTTGGCTTGCCGATTCGAACAGTCCAGGGTCCGGGGCAGCTTCGGGTGATCCGTCCATCGAAGTCATGAGCCTGACCAGCTCTCATTCTGAACAGGAGCCTGAGATGGCTATCGAGACCGATGCCGAGGGGCATTCCGCTGATGGAGTGCAGATTTCACCGGTTTCCGCCTGCGCCCTGTGTGGCGGCGAGGACGCCGGATGGCAGATCGATGGCTTGGTGATGCACCTTCCCTGCTGGTGGCAGAGCACCGCCGCCACCCGATCGGCAGCTGCAGCATCCGGCGACACAGTCGGACAGGTTTCGCCAATGGTGGTGGACGAGCCGGTGGCGGCTCCCGTAGAAACGACGTCTTCTGAGACTGCTGCTGCAGCACCGCCGGCCCCCGTCGAAGCGCCAGCCCTCGTCGAGACGGCGGAGACCGCGCAGCAGCCGACCACGACAACCCCGGCGCCGAACCGTGCAGCAGAAGAAGCACCGACCACCTTCACCGCACCCGCGGCAGTACTCGACGTCGATGGTGCATGGCTTCCCGACGGCACCCGTCACGACCTTGCCTCGCAGATCGCCCATGTCGGCGATGTCGCGGAGCTCGTAGCGACGTTGAACCTCGGCACGTGGACGTCAGACAAATGGTCGGTGCCTGGGCAGATCTGGATCACCGACGCGATGGCGCAGCACGTGGGAATCGACACCAGCAGTTTGGGCAAGCGCAATCGAAACGACCGGCTCAAGGAACTGACCGCACAGTCTCCGTTCGTCGCAGAGGCTCTCTCCGAGGGCTGGCAGCTCGGCGGTAAGGAGGGGGATCGGCTCGGCACGTGGACCCGCGTGTGGAAGGGCGAGACCCGTGGTGTCTGGGTGGCACTGGTCTCCGGCATGAGCCAGGACCCCAAGGAGATGCCCATTCTTGGTGACTCGCCGGCGCCCTCCACTCTGGCGCGACGCCTGTCACTGCTTGCAGGTGCTCTGCGTTTCCCCTGGGCTCTGAGCCCGGCATCGACGGGCATCGATCTGATGATTGCCGCCCGGCCGAAGGAGTGGAAGCGCGTATTCGCATCCTCCGATGCCGAGTTCGCCAAGAAGTTCCAGATCTTCGAAGCGGATATCGACTGGTCACGGAGCTTGTCCGACGACGAAGCGAAGTGCCGTTACGTCCATGCCTTCGACCGCGGCGGTTCGTACGCGGCAGGAATCGCCGGCCTCGAACTTCCGATCGGCGAACCTGTGCATCATTCGAACGGACTGCCGTTCGATCGCAAGCTCCCGGGGTATTGGCTCGTGGAGATCCCCGAGTGCGCGGACTGGCGGCTCCCGAATCCACTCAACCCGATGGGCTTGTCAATTTCCGAGCCGAAGTGGGTGACTACGCCCACCCTCGAACGCGCCAGCAGTCTAGGGTACGAACCAGAGATTCTGGAGGCCTACGTGTGGCCTGATCACGGACGGGTCCTCGTTCCGTGGTACGAACGGATCCGGGATGCGCGCACCGTCTTGGACGTCAAGGACGATCTCGACGCGCAGTTGGCGCGCGAACAGAACAAAGTCATCTACACACATACGATCGGCATTCTCAATTCCGATCTGCACTTGGCAGGACGCCCAGGATATTCACCGGAGCGTCACCACCACATCGTTGCCAAGTCGCGGGCCAACATCATGTACCGGATAGCTCAGATCGGCGAAGAGACCGGACAATGGCCCGTCGCAGTCACCAAGGACACCGTGCTCTACGTATCGGATGAATCCGATCCCCAGCTTGCGTGGCCTGGAGAATCGAAGCAATTCGGACGTGGTTTCGGCCAGTACAAGCCGGAAGGATCCGCACTCCTCGCTGAACATCAGCAGTACCTGGACGGCAAGGGCTACCGGGGCAAGTCAGATCTGATCGCACCGGCTGAGTGGATGTCTGCCGACACCGGCTCGGGAAGTGACTCGTGATGGCACGGAAGCCCCTCAGCCGCACTGCCTATTCGCGGATCGCCGACAGTCTGGCGGACTACGGCTCTGTGGTGGACAACCAGATCAATGTCGTAAGAGCCGCCAAGGAACTTCGTGTTACCCAGACAGCGGTACGTGAAGTGCTGCGCGCTGAGCGCGGAAAGATGCAATCGGAATTTTTCGGCAAGCTGACCGGACGCCGAGGCGCCGACACTTCCGGTCGACCTGGATCCGCCAACCTCAAGGCTCAGCTACTGGCCGCCTACGGGCCCGGCAAACGGAGCGAGATCAACACTGCCGCCGCAGCACGCGATCTTGGGGTCTCTCGACGGACCGTGGAACGCTGGTTGGCACCTGAAGGTCGGCAGCGAATCGCCAAACCGCGAGCCGAGACCCTCAAAGCCCTAGCCCACAAGGCCAAACGAGCGGCATCTACGCAGAGCGCACGCCGCGCGGCGATGTCGACTATGCGGAGCAGCAAGCAAGGTAAGGCGCTGGCCAAATACGGCGCCAAGATCAGGATCGATGCTGTTCAGGGTCCGGGACCGCGGGAGTATGCCCGGGATCGGCTGATTACCTTGGCGCTGACGCCCGACCAGGTCGAGGCGATGTGGAATGCGTATGAACGCGGTGGCGATAAGGGAATGACCGACTGGATGAACAAGCGAGCGCAGGACTACGTCGGTGGGTGGGAGTTCTTTCAAATTAACAGCTTCGACGTGGAACGGTGAGTTGTGGTCGTCCATCGAGGGCCTCGCTGGACGCGCAAACGTCTGGAGACGATGCTCCTGACCTGTTACGGCGAAACTGCGCGTGGAAGTGTTGACGTGCAGGCGGTCGCGGACGCTATGCATGTCTCGCCCCGTACCGTTAGGCGATGGTTGGCCGGCTCCAACCGACAGTTGGCGGCCGTCCCACATCGTCGACTCGAGCAGCTGCGTCTGCCGGCCGCCGAGTCTGAGTTGCGGGGCCGGCAGCAGGCCGACTACGCCCGTGAGGCGATCGCCCAGATCGCGCTCCCGAAGGACAAGGGAATTTTGCCTGTTTGGCGTGAGCGGGGTTGGCTTCAGCCACATGTCGTGGCGATTCTTGACATCGCTGGCAAGCCCTGGAACCAGATTGTGATCAGCAATGGTTCGGCCCGCTCGATGAGTGAGTTTCGACGCCGCGGCTCCATTGTCGATGTCACGACGGTGCCGACGCGTTTTCATGGTGTGGTGCTTGTTCAGGAGGTGCTCGATGAGGTCGAGCCGTGGAGGTTGCATCCGCTCTCGGAGTTGCTTCCTCATGGTCGTACGCATGTGTGGTCGAACGACGCGCCGGCAGTCGATCTGTCGGTGTTTGCTGTGTCGAAGGAGTTGAGATGACAAACGAGAAGGGTGTGAATATGGACGACCAAGCTAGCTCTGTCGAGAAACGCGCCAAGGCACTGCTTTCGGAGTTCGTGCTCGATAACGACGCCGAGGGGGCGCACCGTCGTAAGGTCGATCTTTCGTGGTCATCGTCGGGCCGCTCAATGCCGTGATCGATTCGGTGGGGCCGCGCCCATGGTTGCGTGTGAAAGATCCGCAGCCGTTGCCCGAGGCGTCGAAGCCAGCATTCTTGGCGCGTCAACTGCGTGAGCTGGACGAGAACAGCCTCGGCCGGCTGATACGCGATCACCTTGTGCCGCTCAGTTCGGACCGCAGTTACCGCACGCGGTGGAACGGATTCTGGTCGTCGCTCGGGTTCGATCCGGTGCTGCGTGACCGCGCGGCGGGGATCATCAACGATTTTCTCGATCTCGCTGAGGGAGCGCTCGAAGCCGACGATCAGGATGACAATCAGACTAAGCGCACCGAGAAGTTCTTCGACCGGTGCGAGGGTGCGCTCGATCGGATCCTGAAGCGCGAGGACGAACCGCTCGCCTGGGCTGGTGCGGCAGCGATGACGTTCAATCCGCCGGCTCGGGCAGTGATTGATCAGCTCGTGTCTGCCATCGAGCAGCACCGAAGCGATCTGGACAACGAAGCTCTGTGGGCGACACTCGACAGCGTCCGGAAGCATTCCCTGGGCGGATCTGGACCGCGGAAACGTCGGTCTCAACGCTGAGATAGTCAGTCGGTTACAAGGTCAGTCACTCGCTAGACACCAACGTCCCCGGCACCGGGTGTGCCGGGGACGTTTTCACTGTTCAGGGGCTGTTTTTGATGGTGTGTGCGGGTAGATTCGGTGTTGTCCTGTTGAAGGGCGGACTGACCATCTGCCCCTTGTTTTGGAAGTTGGTCTGGCATGCTGACGATTTCACATAGTGCGTCCGAAGGAACCTTGATAGAGGGGACGTCGCGCGGCGATGGTACGAACGAGGTGTTGAAAGCACTGGGATGGCGGTGGTTTCGTTCTCTTGGGACCTGGGGAATCCGGGGGAGCCGGGATCGGGCGCCGAAGTTGCACTTGATCGAGAGCACTGCGGCGGCGTTGCGCGCTGCTGGGTTCGAGGTACAGATTGAGATCGATGTCACGGCGCGGCCAACTGCCGAGGTCGAGGCCGATCGGATTGAGCGTCAGGCGGGCCGCGTCGCTGCACTCGAAGATATGGCGCAGCGACGAGCCGACCAGGCCGATCAGGCATGGGAGGCTGACCGGCGCGCACACGATGCGCTTCCGGACGGTGGCGAACCGGTTCATGTGGGGCACACCGTTCGGAGAGCCGACACCGGAGAGCTATCGAGACCGCGCATCGCACGCTCGGGCAGGCCGTGGCTGCCGAGGAGGGTGCGAAGGAGGCTCGGCGGCGGGCTGAGTCGGCGGCGGTGACGACGTCGGCTCGGTACGACCCTGAGACGGTCAAGAACCGTATCGACTCGCTGCAGGCGAGACAGCGTGCAGATCAGCGGCTTTTGGACGGGCACGAACGGACATTGTTCGTCGTGCGGGGAGTCAGGCAGGTCGAGAAGACTGCGCCGATCGAGGGCGCTTACCGGGAATCGGTTATTGCTCGGATGGAGGAACGCGCAGATCAGATCTCGTATTGGGAGGGAGTTCGCGCGGAGCAGATCGCATCGGGGCAAGCGACGAACTACGGGCCCGAAGACATCGCGAAGGGTGATCAGGTTCAGCGTCGCGGCCAGTGGTACAGGGTCGTTCGTGTGAACAGGAAGACTGTAAGCATCCCCTCGATCGTGGGTGGGGGCTGGACCGACAAGGTGGCGTATCACGAGCTCAGCGGCCATATCCGCGCCGAGGCTCAGAAAGAGCCGGCGGAGACCTGGGTCGACGTGGAGGAAGCCCGGTTATGAATCAGTTCAGATCCGAGATCCACAGTGGCGAGTTTCGGCGCTCACGGCACTACCCGGTTTCTCGGCGGGTGGAAAATGCCGCGGCACAGGCGTTTATCGAGTGCAGTCCAGGTTCGGAGTGGCCTCCGGTGAACACTCAGTTCGCCGATGTCTTCCGCCTGGCGGCCTGGCGCCTTCTGGTGCCGATCGAGACGGTCGCGGCGCTGGACTGCTCGACGCTGACCGGGCGGGACTGGTCAGCGCTGGCGCCGGACGCGCGATCGGAGTGGATCGATCGGGCGCGCGCGAGCACTGCTCGGCTCACGCGCATGCCGCATTGGAAACGGCTCAGTTGCACAGCCTGATTGAGCGTGACTCGGTGGTGTCCAGCCTGTAGCCGCGCGGCCGGCCGCTGGGCGCCCCCGAGTCGGTTTCTGCCGGCGTCCCCGGCACCGGGTGTGCCGGAGACGTTTTCGCTGTTCTGGGGGTGTTTTTGTTAGTGGGTTGGGCTAGTTTTCGAGGTGCAGTAAGTCCAAATTTCAGCGGGTGAGTCTGACCAGCTCACCCACCGACCCAGAGGGGTTTGTGTGATGGAACCGATTCGTATCAGTTCGGCAGTGGATGCGGCCGCGTTGGCGGTGAGTCTGGCGGGGCATTTGCCGACGTCGGAGGTTGTGGTGGCTCCCCTTGATGAGAAGGCGTTCGGGACGGTGTTGCTTGCCCAGCTTCCCGAAGTTGTTTCGGAAGCCGATCGTCAGGAGTGGGTCGAGGTCGCACGCGAGCGTGTCGGTGACATCGAGGCGCTTCTGGTGGTGGTGTTCGGCTCACCGGCCCACGCCGAGCTGGTGGTGCAGGCGCTTCGCGAGGCGGCGCCCGATCGGGCGTTTCACGTCTTCGCGTATTTCCGGGGCCAGGCTCGGCGGTTTCATCCGCTGCCGGGGGAGTGGGAATCCGGCGACCTGGCATCGCATCCGGTCGTGACGCTGGCCTTGACGGAGAGCAAGGTACGGCTGCAGACGCGGGGGGAGATCCGTGCAGGGTTTGCACCGGCTCAGCTCGGCGAGGAGCGAGCACGGGCGGTCACCGAGGCCGCCACTGCGGAAGTGACCCGGCTGGGCGGTAAAGATGCGTTCAGGGCGGCGGAGGAGCTCTCCCGTGATGTCATCGCCCGGTACCTCGAGGAGTACGAGGCTCGCGGAGTGTGCGTCAGCGATGAGCATGCGGCGCGGTTGGTGGCGGCGGCCTGGCATACGCCGGTGCGGGATGTGCTGTTGTCGGGCATCACGGTCGAGGATGGTCGGGCGCTGGGCGAGATGTGGCGGCAGGTTGGGGCCGTGACGATGCGGTATCCGGCGGCCGCCCCGCTGATCTTGGCGGGGGCCAGCTTCTGGGTCGGTCGGGACGCGGTAGCGGCCCGGGAGGCGATCTCTGCCGGACTTGAGGCGTTCCCGGATCACCGCTTCGGTCAGGTGATGGAGCAGATCCTCGACGCCGGATTGAACCCGTCCGTGTGGGACCAGTTGTGCGCGGCCGTACGTGTGGCCGAGGGTGTCGCCGACCGGTAGTCCAGTGCGGTTGTGACCGGTGGCCGGCCCCCGACTGGCCACCGGTCACAGCTGTGTGCGCCTATGTCCCCGGCACCGGGTGTGCCGGGGACATAGGCGCAGTTCAATGCGGGTTTTTGTCGGACGCTTCGGCTAGGTTTTGAGGTGTTCGTGAGTCCAATCCACGGGTGAGTCTGACCAACTCACCCACCCGACCCAGAGGGGTTTGCTGTGAGTGTTTTTCGTATGTCTTCGCCGTCCGATGTTGTTGCCGGTGCGGTCGCGTTGGGCGGTCATCTTCCAGTCGACGAGGTCGCGGTGATGAGCCTTGACCGGCACCCGGCGGCGGTGATGCTGGTCCAGTTGGGTGACGATGCCGAGCGGGAGTCGGGGCGCATCTTGGACGCCCTCGAGAGCGCCGCACCGTTCAAGGAGAGCCAGTCGATGCTGGCGGTGGTGTTCGGCCCGGCCGACCGGGGTGATGTGGTGGGCGCGATCCTCGAGCGGCTTCGCCCCGATGCGGTGACCCCGGTGTTCGTGTTCACCGATGGTCTGGTGCGTCAGTGGCACGGGGCCGGGTCCTTGATCGGGCAGCCGGGCATCCCGGTCGATCTGGCGGCGCACCCGATCATCGCCGAGGCACTCGTGGTCGGTTCCACCACGCTCATGACCCGCGCCGAGATGCGAGCGAGTTTCGCACCGGCCCAGCACGGTCCCGACCGCGCCGCTACGGTGGCCGCTGGTTACGGGCGCGAGCGCGTGATTCTGGCCGCGAGGGACCCGCAGAACGCCGCCGACCGTGCCTACGATTTCGCATTGGCACCGTATGTCGGGGGGACCACCGGAGCGGGGGAGCGGGGCATCAGCGTCACGGACGAGCACGCCGCAACCATCGCGGCCGCGATGCACGATGTGCCGGTGCGCGATCTTCTGTTCGCCCGAATCGACGCACACAACGCCGATGCCGCCGCCGAGGTAATGCGCCAGGTCGGGGCCGTATTGCCCCATGATCTCGCCGGTGCCTTGCTCATTCTCGCCGGAGTGTTTCATTGGGTGAGCCGTCACGCCGCGCTGGCACGTGAGGCGGTGAACGTGGGCCGGGCGCTCGATCCCGCGCACTCCCTCGGGAAGCTGTTCGAGCAGTTTCTCAACCACGGGATGAACCCGGCACTGTGGGAGCAGCTGCGCGCCGCCGCGGTGCGCGCCCATCAGGCCCAGTAGATAACGAATCAGCGATGCGATGACCGAACAGCGCGGTTCCGCACCGCTGGCTTCGGCCAATCCCGTTGGGGATGACCATTTCCGAAGTGTAATTTTGATTGTTCCGGATTCCGTTACACAGCAAGCTAACCCGCGACCCAGCGCGCAGCGCGTGGGTGAATTCCGTTATGGGCGGCTTGCCGCCCAGTCGGTTCAGGCCCCGGGCGCAGCCCGGGGTACCCTCCCCGACGG
>NZ_JARJBD010000456.1:0-317 GCF_029269925.1 Rhodococcus sp. T2V | reverse complement strand
TCGCCCTCGAAATCGACCCGGTCACCGAGCCAGAGTTCCCGCATCAACCGGACCGACTCCCGCAACCGGGCGAACCGCTCCTTGAACTCCGGCCACTGACCCGCAAAACCGGTCGCGATCTCATTGAGCGCCTCGCCGGTACCGACACCGAGCATGATCCGCCCCGGATACAGACACCCCATCGTCGCGAACGCCTGCGCCACCACCGCCGGGTTGTACCGGAACGTCGGCGTCATCACCGACGTCCCCAACTGCAACCGCTCCGTCCGCTCCCCCACCGCCGTCATCCACGCCAGCGAGAACGGCGCATGACCACC
>NZ_JARJBD010000455.1:0-319 GCF_029269925.1 Rhodococcus sp. T2V | reverse complement strand
GTGGCGCAGTCAGCCGCGGGGCGAGGCCGACCACCGGGGGAAGATTCTGCACCTGCTGTTGCCAGTAATCACGATCCCGACCGAACCGGGCGGAGGACCGATAGTCCGCATCCCCCTGCAGGATCCGTTCCGGGTCGATCACCTGGCGCTGGGGGGCTTCGACGCCGTCGATGGCCGCGACATACAGTTCGGCCGCCCGGCGCATCGACATCATCGCCGCGTACCCGTCCAACGCGATGTGGTGGGCGCGCGAATACCAGTAGAAGTGCTCGTCGGCCAGGTGCAGGATGTGCGAGACGGTCAACGACTCGCCGTACAT
>NZ_JARJBD010000454.1:0-320 GCF_029269925.1 Rhodococcus sp. T2V | reverse complement strand
TGGCCTGCCGGACCACCGATTCGAGCATCTGCGACCACCTGTGCGCGCGGTGGCGCAGGACGTCGACGACGACGAGCAGGGCAGCGGCGGTAACGAGCAGCAACCGGTAGTCGTGCAACCTCGTCAGCACCTCGACGACCGTCTCGTTGCCGGCGGCCGCCGACATCAGGCGCGGGGAGTACACGGCAACGCCCCGGCGGCGACGGCGATCGGCGAGAGCGGGGTGAAACGGCGGATGCGCGTCGGCTGGCCGTTCTCGCCGACGCGGCCGGCGCGACCGCCGCCGCAATCACCGACCATGTCGCGCCACGCCGCGACCA
>NZ_JARJBD010000453.1:0-326 GCF_029269925.1 Rhodococcus sp. T2V | reverse complement strand
CACCGATCGACCTGCTGCCCGACCGCACCGCCGGCACCGTCGCCACCTGGCTGCGCGACCACCCCGAGATCAAGGTGGTCTGCCGAGATCGTGCCGGGGCGTACGCCGAGGGCATCCGCACCGGTGCCCCGGACGCGATCCAGGTCGCCGACCGCTGGAACCTGTGGCACAACCTCGCAGGTGCGGTGGAGAAGACGGTGATTCGCCACCGCCCCGACCTACGCCCACCCACCGAGACCACGAGCACCAACGACGGGACCGACAAACCCTTCGCGACCATCGACCCGACCGAAAGTGGCCTGGCCGACGGTCGCCTGGCCACCCGA
>NZ_JARJBD010000452.1:0-327 GCF_029269925.1 Rhodococcus sp. T2V | reverse complement strand
ACGACCTCCGTGCCGACGCCGTCGGCGGGGATCGATGCAATCTTGAACGTCTGCGATGCCACGGGTTCCTCCAGTGTGTGCGAATAATAGATCTGCGTGATGCATCCATTAACCCGTCACACCGCGGGAGCGTCCATGACCAAGACTCAATCCTGCTTATAGGTTTCACCTAATCGAAAGCTGTTTCCGCAGGTAGAGTGAGTGCGTACACAGTGTCGCCGGCAGCTACGCTCAAGGATTCGGCGCAGATCGAACGGAGATGAGGGTTCGGATGGACGCGCGGCAGTTGCGGTACTTCCTGGCGGTGGTCGATCAGGGTGGAATCAA
>NZ_JARJBD010000451.1:0-333 GCF_029269925.1 Rhodococcus sp. T2V | reverse complement strand
TCGGCCACGACCAAATCGGACTCGACGACGACTTCTTCACCCTCGGCGGCAACTCATTGCTCGCGACGCAAGCGTTGTCGCGGCTGAGTACGGCGATGGATGTGCGGGTGCCGATGCGAGTGCTGTTCGAGGCGTCGTCGGTGCAGGCACTGTCGAAGTGGCTCGCCTCCCCAACGACGACCGACGCACGCACACCGCTGCTGCCGCGGCCCCGACCTGAACGCATCCCGCTATCGTATGCACAGCAACGGATCTGGTTCCTCAACCGGTTCGACCCACACTCACCGGTCTACAACATCCCATTCGCCCTGCGCCTGTCGGGAACCATGGACA
>NZ_JARJBD010000450.1:0-337 GCF_029269925.1 Rhodococcus sp. T2V | reverse complement strand
TGCGGGAACCGCTCCTGCACCGCGCCGAGGACCTGCACCCGCTTGATCGAGTCAACCCCCAGATCCGCCTCGAGGTCCATCGACGGATCCACCATCTCCACCGGGTAACCAGTCTTGTCCGCCACCACCTCCTGCAACGCCGACCGCAGCGCCGCGGAACTTACCACCGAGGAAGTCGACTCCTGCAGCGCCGCTGAGGTTTCCGACTTCTCTGTGTGCGTCGGGGCCGGGGCCGAGGCGTTGGCGAGGATCTCGACGATCTGATTCAGCGTCCGAAGGACACCGAGTTGCTCGGGGCCCAGGCTCGGCAACTGCGGGAACCGCTCCTGCACCGCGC
>NZ_JARJBD010000449.1:0-338 GCF_029269925.1 Rhodococcus sp. T2V | reverse complement strand
GGGTTGATCGTCGCGGATCCGCAGGCGCGGATCGAGGGCTACGAGATCCTGGATCCGGACGAACGCACACTCGTGCTGGAGAGCTGGAACGAGACGAGCGTTCCGATCCCGGACTCGACGATCCCTGGCCTGTTCGACGTTCAGGTCGCCGCGACTCCGGATGCGGTGGCGGTGACGTTCGGTGACGAGAATTGGACCTACCGGGAGCTGAGCAGCCGAGTGAACCGGCTGGCGCACCGGTTGATCGGTGCGGGTGTCGGACCGGAAGTGCTGGTGGCGGTCGCACTGGAGCGGTCACCCGAGTTGATCGTCGCGCTTCTGGCGGTCCTCGAGGCCGG
>NZ_JARJBD010000448.1:0-341 GCF_029269925.1 Rhodococcus sp. T2V | reverse complement strand
CACGTGTTCCCACCAGGACTCGAGTGGGCTGGGTTCGGGCCACACGATCGGATCGTCCGCGACCGGCGACGTGCTCTCGCCCGGTTGGCTCGCTGCGGTTCCGGTGGCGTCGTTCCCACTGTCGGTCTCACGCATGATCGTGTGCATCCTGGTGCGTCAGCTCGCGTGCGCGTGGCGGCGTGGGGGAAGTTGGGTGAGCAGCTGTTCCCATTCGTCGAACCGGATGGCGTCGGACCGGCGCTGCGGTGCGAATCCGGCGGCGAGGTCGACCAAACTCCGGGCGGCGCCGATCACGGTCAGGTGATGACGGCGGGACACGTCGAGGAGTTCGTCGAACGCCT
>NZ_JARJBD010000447.1:0-345 GCF_029269925.1 Rhodococcus sp. T2V | reverse complement strand
ACAGCGGCGCACTCTGATGCACGAACGGCAACGGCACGAACTCGGTGAACCCACCCGTGCGGTCCTGAATCCCGGACAACACCCGCAGATGCCCCACCCAGTGCTTGGGGTTGTCCACGTGCCCGTACATCATCGTCGAACTCGACCGCAACCCCACCTCGTGCGCCGTGGTCACCACCTCCACCCAGGTGGCGGTGGGCAACTTCCCCTTGGTGAGCACCCACCGCACCTCGTCGTCGAGGATCTCCGCGGCGGTACCGGGAATGGTGTCCAGACCGGCCTCGCGCAGTTCGGTCAGCCAGTCCCGGATGCTCTGCCCACCCCGGGAGGCGCCGTTGACGATCT
>NZ_JARJBD010000045.1:0-76539 GCF_029269925.1 Rhodococcus sp. T2V | reverse complement strand
GACAGGCATCAACATCAACCAGAACCTGTCTCAGACAGGTTGACAACTACCGCGGAAGGTTAACAAGTACTCACAGGTGCTACGCACACACCAGAGCCGGCGTCTTGCGGGGACGTCCACGAGGACGCTTGCGGGCGATCACGACACCCTGGTCGAAGATCTCCCCACCCCACACGCCCCACGGCTCACCTCGATCGAGGGCGGCGTCGAGGCAGCGGGAGCGGATCGGGCAGGACGCGCACAGCGCCTTCGCCTGCTCCAGTTCGGTGGGAGAGTCCGCAAACCACAGGTCGGGGTCGTCGACCCGGCACGGCAGGTCACCACGTGCGGTAGCGATCTGAACAAATCCGCTTGTGGCGGTTGAGGTTTCGGATACCCCTCGGCATGTCACGGTAGACACGTCGTTCTCCTCTGCTCTCATTGCGACGGTTATTCTCTTCGGTTCGTTGAAATGGGTGCGAACCAGAGCCGAGGCTGCGAGCGGGAAAGGTGCTCGAACTACGAAGGCCACGGTCCGCGATGCGGGTCCGTGGCCTTGAAAAGACGGTGGGAGTTGATCTATCGAGGAATTCCTCGACAACTCCGATACACGGACTCGACTGCTGTTGCGGGACGACGACGGGCTGCCGACCAGACGATCGCCGGTGCCTGTTCCGCCGCGTTCATGCCGAACAACGCGGAGGCAGCAGCGACTGCCGTCTCATGTGCTTGGAACTTCGTCATTTCACCGCCACCTCCATTTCTTCTCGATCCGATGTGAACCACACGGGTCTCCCCGCGCACTGAAACCACAGTAGGCAATTCTCCAGAACCGCACAACCTATTTTTGACCTGCAGTGATGCGTGCTACTTCGCCCGCGTGCGGGAGTCGTTCAGCGAGTACCGCTTCCCTTGATCACACCGAGGACGTCTTCGCCGAACTGCTCGAGCTTCTTCGCACCGATCCCGGGGATCGCGACGAGTCCGCGATCGTCCTGCGGGCGCTGCTCGGCGAGAGCCGTCAACGTGTTGTCGCTGAACACCACGTACGCCGGGACCTTCAGCTCCCTCGACTTCTCGAGCCGCCACGACCGCAGCGATTCGAGCAGTTCCACGTCGACGTTCGACGGGCACCCCTCGCAGCGACCGAGCATGGTCGCGGTCGTCCCGATCAGCTGTTTTCCGCACAGCCGGCACCGGGGACGCTTCTTGTTGCTCTTGACGGGCGCCGCGATCCGCGACGCCGGTGAGTCTTCGGGGATGAGCCCGTGCAGGAACCGCGAACGGCGCCGCGACTTGCGGCCGCCCTCGTTCCTGGACAACGCCCACGACATCTGCAGGTGCTCACGGGCGCGGGTGACGCCGACGTACAGCAACCGGCGTTCCTCCTCGACGGCCGCGTCGTCGGGCGCCGAGTTGGAGTCGCCGAGCACGTGCTGGATGGGCAGCGTTCCGTCGGTGAGGCCGACGAGGAACACGGCGTCCCATTCGAGACCCTTCGCGGCGTGCAGGGACGCGAGGGTCACGCCCTGCACGACGGGTGGGTGCCGCGCCTCCGCCCGCAGACTCAGCTCGCGCAGCAGTGCGTCGAGGGTCAACTCCGGATCCTGGGTCAGCTGTTCCTCGGTGAGCGCGACGAGCGCCGACAGAGAGGCCCAGCGCTCGCGGGCCTGCGCACCCGCCGGTTCGGCGTCCGTCAGCCCCAGCGGGACGAGGACGGCGCGGACGAGCGTGACGAGGTCGGCGCCGATTGCGTCGGGGAGGTCGTCGCGGCCCGCGGCCTGGCGCAGCGCCGCCACGGCCTGACGCACCTCGGTGCGAGTGAAGAAGCCCTCACCGCCGCGCACCTGGTACGGGATGTCGAGTGTCGTCAGCGCCTGCTCGTGCACCTCGGACTGGGCGTTGATCCGGTACAGGACCGCGATCTCCGCCGCCGGCGTGCCGGACGCGATGAGCCGCTTGATCGTGCGGGCCACCCCGGCGGCCTCGGCCGGTTCGTCGTCGAACTCGACGAAACTCGGTTCCGGCCCGGAGTCGCGCTGACCGATCAGTTGCAGACGGGTGCCCGCGATCCGGCCGCGCGCCGCTCCGATCACCCGGTTCGCCATCGACACGACCTCGGGGGTCGAACGGTAGTCGCGCTCGAGGCGCACCACGGTGGCCTCGGGGAACCGGCGCGAGAAGTCGAGCAGGTAATTCGGGGTGGCGCCGGTGAACGAGTAGATGGTCTGGTTGGCGTCCCCGACGACGGTGAGGTCGTCCCGCTCCCCGAGCCAGGCGTCGAGGACTCGCTGCTGCAGCGGGGTGACGTCCTGGTATTCGTCGACGACGAAGCAGCGGTAGCGGTCGCGGAACTCCTCCGCGACGGCCGAGTGCTCTTCGAGTGCCGCCGCCGTGTGGAGCAGGAGGTCGTCGAAATCGAGGAGCATCCCGTCCTGGCCGCGGGCCTTCAGCTGTTCGTAGCCGTGATACACCTCGGCGACCTTGGCGGCGTCGACCGGCGCTTCCCGGCGTAACTTCGCCACCGCACGCGGGTAGTCCTCGGGCGCGATCAGCGAGGCCTTGGCCCACTCGATCTCACTCGCCAGGTCCCGGATGCTCTCCGTGCTGGTGGACAGGCCGACCCGTCCGGCTGCGGACGACACGACCGCGAACTTGCGGTCCAGCAGCCGCCATTCCGTGTCGCCGACCACCTGCGGCCAGAAGTACCGCAGCTGCCGCAGCGCGGCCGCGTGGAACGTACGTGCCTGGACCTGCGCTCCCCCGTCGCCGATGCCCAGGCTGCGCAGCCGCCCGCGCATCTCGCCTGCCGCGCGCGCCGTGAACGTCACCGCCAGCACCTGCCCCGCGGCGACGTGCCCACCTGCCACGAGGTGCGCGATCCGCCGGGTGATGGTCCGGGTCTTGCCTGTTCCGGCACCGGCCAGCACACACACCGGCCCCCGGGGAGCGAGGACCGCTGCGGACTGTTCGGGATCGAGACCGGTAGTCGTCACCTCTGCTGCGCCGGCTGCTGACATGGCGTCCATCATGACAGGGGCGACCGACACGGCGCGAAGCGGACGAACACCGCAGTGGGAACACACGGCGGGCTCGTGGTGTTATATCCGCCGTGACTGCTACCGACACCCCGGCCCTGACCATCTACTCCACCACCTGGTGCGGCTACTGCCGGCGCCTGAAGACGCAGCTGGACGAATCCGGCATCGGCTACGTGGAGATCGACATCGAGGACGATCCGGCGTCGGCGGAGTTCGTCGGCAGCGTCAACGGTGGCAACCACGTCGTGCCCACCGTCAAGTTCGCCGACGGCAGCACCGCCACCAACCCGTCGTTGGCGCAGGTCAAGCAGCTTCTCGGCGTCTAGGACTCCGTCGCTGCCGCAGCCCAGGACTCGATGATTCCGCGCGCGATGGATATCGAGCCCGGCAGCAGCAGCGTGGCGTCGGTGTCCGACGCCCAGTCGCCGAGTTCGAGTGCCGTGCGCACCTCGTCCCGGGTGAACCACCGGGCCTCGGCGATCTCGCCGTCCGCGAACGTCAGCGGGGCGTCGGGATCGCCGACGGCCGCGAACCCGATCATCACCGAACGGGGGAACGGCCACGGCTGGCTGCCGAGGTAGCGCACGTCACGGACGTCGACGCCCACCTCTTCCTTGATCTCCCTGACGACGCACGTCTCGAGGGATTCTCCGGCTTCGACGAATCCGGCCAGGATCGAGAACCGCCGCGGTGGCCACGTGGGCTGCCGGGCGAGGAGCACACGGTCTCCGCCGTCGTGCACGAGGCAGATGACCGCCGGATCGGTGCGGGGAAATTCCTCGTGACCGGTGCTCGTCGAGATCCGCGACCATCCCGACATCGTCGGCTCCGACGCCGCGCCGTCGAGCGCGCTGAAGCCGGCGCTGTCGTGCCAGTTGAGCATCGCGAGGGCGCCGGTGAGCACACCGGCGTCGGCGTCGTCCAGCGTGCCGCCCAGAATCCGGAGATCGGCCAGCTCGCCGGTCAGCGCCTGCACCCGCACCGCCCACACGTGCCGGTCCTTGCGAATGCCGAGGAACACCGCCCCCGGTTTCGGTTCGGGGCCGAGTTCGGTGGCCTCTGCGAACACCAGACCGTCGTCCCCCACCCGCACCTGTCCGCGGTGATTGACGCGCAGCAGCAGCGCATCCCGCCAGCCCGCACGCAGCGCGTCCGTGTCCGAACGCAATTCCTCGGCCCGCCCGACGGCGGAGCGGGACAGGAGCGGGGTGTCGTTGAGCCGGAATACAGTCACGCCGTCGACACTACTGCCGATCAGTTGGCGACCCGACGGATGTACAGCAGTCGGTCGTTCTCCTCGATCGAATCGACCTCCGGCGAGCCGACCCGGATCAAGCGGCCGTCCCGCACCACACCGAGCACGATGTCCGCGAGGTGGCGTGGGGAGCCGCCGATCTCGTCCCGCTCCACGGGACGTTCCGCGATCGCGAAACCCGCCTCCGGAGTCAGGAGGTCCTCCATCATCTCGACGACGCTCGGCGTCTTCGTGGCGATGCCGAGGAGCCGGCCCGCGGTCTCGGAGGACACGACCACCGAGTCGGCGCCGGACTGCCGGAGCAGATGCGTGTTCTCGGATTCGCGGATCGCGGCGACGATCTTCGCCTTCGGTGCGATCTCGCGCGCCGTCAGCGTCACCAGCACCGCGGTGTCGTCGCGGTTGGCGGCGACGATGATGGCCGACGCGTTCTGCGCGCCCGCCAACCGCAGCACGTCCGATTTGGTGGCGGATCCGTGGACCGTGACGAGGCCCTTGCTGGCCGCCGAGTCGAGCACGGCGTGGTCGGTGTCGACCACCACGATCTCCGACGGCGGAACGTCGTCGCCGAGCATCGCGTCGATCGCGGTGCGTCCCTTGGTTCCGTAGCCGATCACCACGGTGTGATTGCGCACGTGCTGCCTCCAACGCTGAATTTTGAACGCCTGCCGGGAGCTCGCCGTGAGCGCGGAGAGAGTCGTACCGACCAGGACGATGAGGAAGAAGATTCGAAGGGGCGTGATCAGGAGGACGTTGACGAGCCTCGCCGACGGTGTGAACGGCGTGATGTCGCCGTATCCCGTCGTCGACAACGACACCGTCGCGTAGTAGATGCAGTCGAGCAACGACAGTTCGTTGTCCTGCACGTCGCGGTAACCCGCCCGGTCGATGTAGACGATGATGACCGCCAACGCCAACGCCGCCAGGGCGATCCCCACCCGGCGGTAGATCGCCCGCGCCGGACTCGTCTGCAACTCCGGAATCCGGAGCACACCCACCAACGCGAAGTCCGGCCGGTCGGTGAGGGTGTCCGACCTGCTCAATCTCTCACGCAGCCTACCGGCCATATGTTCGTCTCCACGTTGCACTGAACTCCGACATCGGCTGGCAGCCTAACCCCGATCGTCCCACCGGACACACGTCGGAGCCTCGTTGTCGCGAACCGGGTGGTTCGGGCAAGCTGGCGTCATGCAACGAGAGAGCGTCACACCACGACCGAGCCAGAAGCCCGCACTTCGTCTCGCCGCACTGCTGCTGGGCGCGGGCACGATGCACTTCGCCGCCCCGAAGTTCTTCGATTCCACGGTCCCCACACAGTTGCCGGGCGACGCCCGCACCTACACCTACGTGTCCGGGGTCGCCGAACTCGCGATCGGCGCCGCGCTGGCCGTGCCGCGCACGCGCAGGCTCGGTGGCGGTCTCGCCGCACTGCTGTTCGTCGCCGTCTTCCCCGCCAACATCAACATGGCAGTGGACTGGCTGACGAGCCCGAAGACGACGACCGTGCAGAAAACCGGTGCGCTGCTGCGTCTTCCGCTGCAGATCCCGTTGGTCACCGAGGCCCTGAAAGCTCGGCGTCACGCCTGAGCTCGTCTTCGGGACGTCCGTCGGCGAGATCCGGTTCGCCGGCGGTGCTGAGAAGTCGGGCGAGCGCGTCGGCGCCGGGGAGGCGGTCCGGCGCGATCGTCCGTCCGGTCCGCACGTAATGGAATGCGGCGCGCACCCGCTCGATCGGAACGTCCATCAGTTCGGCCCATGCCAGCCGGTACGCGGCGAGCTGCATCACGACGGCCTTCTCGTTGGCCGCGCTCGGTTCGGCCCCGGTCTTCCAGTCGATCACCGTCCACCCGCCGTCGGGGTCGGTGAACACCGCGTCGATCCGGCCCCTCAGCACGGTCCCCGCCACCGAGGTCTCGAACGGCACCTCGACCTCCGTCGGGTTGCGGTCGGCCCACGGCGAGCGCAGGAACGCGTCCTGCAACGTCGCGAGATCGGCGTCCGGGCCCGCACCCGTGTCGGCGGCACCGGGCAGCTCGTCGAGATCGAGCAGCCGGGTGGCTCCGAAACGGCGCTCCACCCATGCGTGGAACGCGGTGCCGCGCCGCGCGAGCGGATTCGGAGGGAACGGCAGCGGCCGCCGCAGCCGGGCGGCCAGGGCGTCCGGGTCGGCCTCGAGCTCGACGAGCTGGCTCACCGACAGCTGGCCGGGTAACACCACCTCGGTCCGGGCGTTCGCACGCGCTTCCCGCTCCGCGAGGAGGGCGTCGACGTCGGCTGCCCAGTTCTCGGGGTCGTCGTCGTCCGCCGGCGCCTGCGTGCCGACGTTCTTCAGTGCCGCGACGACCAGCGCCGCACCACGCTCGACCGCCTCCCGGCGGAGACCGAGCGGATCCCGCGGCCACACAGCCGACTTGGGGGTGCTGGTCAGCGGGTTCTGCTCCTCGGGTTCGGGTGCGGGCGCCCAGAGATCGACGATCCCGATACCCTCGTGCTCCTCGTCCGTCACCATGTCGCGCAGTTCGGTGAGGAACTCCGACGGCCCCTTCGGCTCGGTTCCCGATTCTGCCCAGTGGTGACCCGAAGCGAACAGCACCCGTTCGGTGCGGGTGAGGGCGACGTAGAACAGCCGGCGGTCCTCGTCCAGTCGGCGGGCCGCCAGCGCCGACTTGTGCGCCTTCACGGCCTCCTCGAGGTCTTTCCGGTCATACAGGTTCTCGAGTTCGAGGACGGGCACACCGTCGGCCGACTCGCCCGGCCGCGCCCGGTCTCCACGCAGCGACGGCGGCAGTTCGCCGAGCGCACCGAGCCAGGACCCGGACGCTGTCCGCGACGGAAAGACGCCTGCGGTGAGGTGCGGCACCGCCACCACTTCCCACTCCAGCCCCTTCGCGGAGTGCACGGTCAGCACCTGGACGCGGTGCGGGTCCACTTCGACTTCGCCGGGCGCCAGGCCTTTTTCGACCGATTCCGCGGCGGACAGGAAGGCGAGCAGTCCGGTGACGGTGGCCGACGTGCGGTTCGCGTAACCGGCGACGACGTCGGCGAAGGCGTCGAGGTGTTCCCGGCCCGCACTCCCCCGCGCCGACTGCCGCGTCCGGGCCTGCGCTTCGATGCCGATCCCCAGCACCCGTTCGACCTCGGCCACCAGTTCGGTGAGCGGCTGCCCGATCCGCTCACGCAGGGACGCCAGCTCCGCCGCCACCGCGGTGATCCGTGCGTAGCCGACCTGCGAATAGCATTCTGCGGGGCCGGGATCCGCCAGCGCGTCCGCCAGCCCCGCCTGCTCCGCGTGTTCACCGGGCAGCGCCTCGCCGACGGCGTCGGCGAGGGCGGCCGAATCCGTGACAGCGCCGGTGGTTCCGTAACCCGTTCCGATGGCCAGTTCGGACGCTCGCCGCGACAGCGCCGTCAGGTCGGCGGCCCCGATCTGCCATCTCGCGCCGGTCAGCATCCGGACGGCGGCACTGCCCGCCATCGGGTCGGCGACGACCCGGAGCATCGCGATGACGTCGGCCACCTCCGGCGTGTGGAGCAGACCGCCGAGACCGACCACCTCGACCGGAAGGCCCCGCGACCGCAGCACCTCCGCGATCGGTGCCGCGTCGGCGTTGCGGCGGATCAGCACCGCGGCGGTCGGCGGATCCTCGCCCCGGTTCGCGGCGTCCGCGTACTGTTCGGCGATGCGGTCGGCCACCCATTCCCGTTCCTGCACCACGTCACCGGTGAGCGCCAGCCGCACGTCCCCGGGTACGGCCTGCGGTCGCGCCCGCAGCATGCTGACCGCCACGCCCCGCTCCCGCAGGGACGCCGACGCCATGTTGGCCAGCGCCAGGGCCTCCGGCGGGTTGCGCCAGCTGGTGAGCAGTTCCAGCGTCGGCGCCGGATCCCCGTTCGTCAGCGGGAAATCCGTGGCGAAGCGGGGCAGGTTGGCCGCCGACGCACCGCGCCAGCCGTAGATCGACTGCATGGGGTCGCCCACAGCGGTGAGCGCAAGTTCGCCGTCGAGCCCGCCACCGAACAGCGACGACAGCAGCACCCGCTGCGCGTGTCCCGTGTCCTGGTACTCGTCGAGCAGCACCACCCGGAAACGGGTGCGCTCGGCGAGGCCGACCTCGGCGTGGTCCGCGGCCACGCGTGCCGCCAGCGACATCTGACTGCCGAAGTCGAGCGCGCCTTCCCGTCGCAGGGTGTCCGCGAGCCGCTGCACCAGCGGCAGGAGTTCGACCCGGCGATGCTGGGTGCCGAGGATGTCGAGCAGTTCCTTGCCGGGGCCGCCGCGCTGCCGCGGTCCGGCGGGCAGGGTGTGGACGAGCTTGTCGAGTTCGGTATGCGCCTCCCGCAGGTCGTCCGGTTCGACGAGGTGCTCGGCGAGCTGCCCGGCCAGCGCGAGGACCGCCTCGGTGACGGACGCCGGATTTCTGTCGGTGTCGAGGTCGCCGTCCCACGAGCTGACCACCCGGTGCGCCAGCTGCCACAGTTCCGTCTCCGACAGCAGCGTCGCCGCCGGCTCGATGGGCAGCAGGAGCCCGTGCTCGGACAGCAATCGCCCGGCGTAGGAGTGGTACGTGCTGACCTCCGGTTCGCCGGCGAGGATGCGCGACCGGAGGTCACCGCTCGGGTCGACCCGGCGGAGCAGGTCCGAACCCGCGAGCCTGGCAAGGCGTCTTCTGATCCGGGCGGTCAGCTGCTGCGCCGCCTTGCGGGTGAACGTCAGACCCAGCACCGCCTCGGGGTCGACGACCCCGTTGGCCACCAGCCACACGACGCGGGCGGCCATTGTCTCGGTCTTGCCCGCGCCTGCCCCTGCGACGACGAGGGTCGGGCCGAGAGGGGCCGCGATGACGGCGGCCTGTTCCGGGGTCGGCGGATGCTGCCCCAGTCCGATCGCGAGTTCCACCGGGTCGATTCGGATGGTCATTCCGACGTCACCTGCCGTCCCTCGTCGTGCGCGGGACAGCTCGTCCGCACCGGGCAGTGCCTGCATCCGTCGTTGACGCGGGCGAGGAACTCCGGCCCCTTGGTGGCGGCGGCCGCCGCATGGATCACCGCGAGCCACGTCTCGAGATCTTCCTCCGACAGCGGTGCCTGCACCCGCTGCGTCGCGCCTTCCTTGTTGTGTGGTTTGGCGACGAAGACCAGCCGCGCCCCACCGGGTTTCGACGCCGGCTCCCCGTCGATCGCACCGGTGGCCGCCGCCACCTGGTACGCGGCCAGCTGGGCGTGCTGCTGGGCGTCGTCCTTGGTGACGGGTGAGCGGGCGGTCTTCACGTCGACGATCACGGGCCTGCCCTCGGCGTCGCGTTCGAGCCGGTCGATCCGCCCCCGCAGCCGGATCTTCGGGGAACCCTCCTCCCGCGGTTCGAGAACGCCGTCGACGGCCACCTCGACGCCGACCTCGGTGAGTACGGACCGGGTGTTCCCGAGCCAGGCGGTGAACGTGGCGAGCATGTCCCGGGTGCGGTCGAGTTCGCGCCGCGAGTACCACTGGGAGCCGAGATCGATCGATTCCCAGGCGTTCTCGAGCGCACGTTCCACCTGATCGGGTGGGATACGGCCTGCGAGCGCCTGCACCAGCGTGTGCACGAGCGTTCCGGCGATGGCGTGGGTGTTGTCGCCGTCCCGGCCGCCGTGGCGTTCGAGCAGCCACCGCAACGGGCAGGTGTTGAGCAGGTCGACGGTGGACGGCGACAGCGACACCGGTCCGTCCTCCGCGTTCCACAGCGCCACGCCGGTGCTCGGTTCGGCGGTGCCGTACCACTGGTCCGGGTGTGCGCCGCGCACCCCGGCTTCGGCGAGCCGGGCGAGTTGGCGGGCGGCGCGTTCCTGGCGGGCGGGGTCGGATTCGGCGACGTCCGGATCGCAGACCACGCTGCGCAATTCGGCGACGAGGGCGGGCAGGGCCAGGACCCGGGTCGCCGGATCCTCCGCGGAAACGACCGCCTCCTCTGCGTCCGAATCCTGTTCTCCGGCGAGCAGTTCGCCGACGAAACGGGAGTGGACGAGATCGGCATCGCCGCTTGCCGAATCGACCGCGGTGACCAGCAGACTCCGCCTCGCCCGGCTGCACGCCACCAGGAACAGCCTGCGTTCCTCGGCCAGCAGCGGTGCGGTGCGCGACATCCGGTCGGCGGCGGTCTCGCTGCCGTCGGACACGCCGCCCGTGAGGTCGATCAGCGCCTCGGTGCCGAGCAGGCTTCCGCGCGCCCGCAGGTTCGGCCACAGCCCTTCCTGCACCCCCGCGACCGCGACGACGTCCCATTCGCGGCCGGCGGCGGAGTGGGCGCTGAGCACCGACACGGCGTCGCCCGGAACGACGGAGACGGTGCGCGCGGTGGGAATCGCCTGCCCGGTCAGGTAGTCGACGAACCCGGCGAGCTGCGCGCGAGGGAGACGGTCGACGTAACTCGCCGCGGCGTCGAACAGGGCGACCACGGCGTCGAGGTCGCGGTCTGCCTGCGCCCCGATCGGCCCGCCGCGGGCCGAGGCCGCCGACCAGCGACGTTCGAGTCCGGTGGCCTGCCACGCCGCCCACAGCACGTCCTCGATGCCGCGCCCCCGCGCGAGCGGAACCCTCGCCTTACGCAGCACGGACAGCACCCGGTTCAGGGACGCCGCTTCGACGTCGGTCAGCTTCGCCGTGACCCTGCGGGTGCTGTCCGTCTCGCCGACCAGCAGGAGACGGAGCAGTTCCGCGGAGTCACGGTCGCCGCCGGAGGCCAGCTCGGCGCGCCGCAGACCCCGGCGAAGACGCCGGAGCGCCACGGGTTCCGAGCCGCCGACCGGGCCTGCGAGCAGGGCGAGCGCGTCTTCGCCCGTGAACTCCTGCCCCGACAGTGCCCGCAGCACCAGCATCAGCCCCGACACCCCGTGCTGACGAGCCAGCGGCAACTCGGAGGCCGCGGTGGTGACCGGCACACCCGCACCGAGCAGCGCCCGCCGGAGCGGAGCCAGCGCCCGCGGAACCGAACGCACGATCACCGCCATCTCCGACCACGGCACCCCGTCGAGGAGGTGGGCGCGCCGCAGGGTGTCGGCGATCAGCGCCGCCTCCTTCGCCACGGTGCCCAGGACCCGGACCGACGTCCTGCCGCCGTCCTGAGACGAGGTCCAGATCCGGTGGGGCAGATGCCCCGGCAGGCGGGACGTGATCCGGGCCGCGGTGGTCGCGACCTCCGCCGAACTGCGGAAGTTGACCGGTAGCAGCACCTGCCGGGGATCGCCCTTGTCGGCCAGGTCGGCGAGGAACGTGGGGTCGGCCCCACGGAACCCGTAGATCGACTGGTCCGGATCGCCGGCCACGACCGTGGTGCGGGTACCGGTGCCGACGAGCCGGACCAGTTCCGCGGCCTGCGGATCGAGGTGCTGGGCGTCGTCGACGAGCAGGTGCCGCACCCGGTCCCGTTCCGCGCGCAGCAGCTCCGGGTCGGTGGCGAACGCGGTGAGGGCCGCACCGATGAGTTCGGCCGCGTCCAGCGCCGGCGCCGTGGCCTCGGGGGCCTCGACACCCACCGCTCCGCGCAGCAGCATGCCGTGCTCGTACCGGGCGGCGAACATGCCCGCCGCCACCCACTCGGAGCGGTCGTGCCGCCGGCCCAGCTCGATCAGATCTTCCGGGCCGAGGCCCCGCTCGCTCGAGCGCAACATGAGGTCGCGCAGTTCGACGGCGAAGCCGCCCAGCGCCAGTGCGGGACGCAGACGTTCGGGCCACATCTCGCCGCCGTCCGCGATGTCGCCCTGCAGCATCTCGCGGAGCACGGCGTCCTGCTCGGCGCCGGTGATGAGGCGCGGCGGCGGATTGCCGTGGGCGGCGGCCTGTAACCGCAGCACCGCGAACGCGTAGGAGTGGACGGTCCGGACGAGCGGTTCGCGCGTGGCCCGGGGCCCGTGGTGCTCGTCGTGGCCGATGAGGGCGGCGGTCACCTCTTCGCGCACCCGGCCCGCCGCTCGCTTCGACTGCGTCAGGACGAGCACCGACTCCGGGTCTTCGCCGCCGGCGATCCGGTCCACCGCGACGTCGACGAGCAGCGACGTCTTGCCGGTTCCCGGGCCGCCGAGCACCTGCCAGGGATTCCAGCCCATGCCGAGGGGCGGTGCGGTGAGGACCCGCTGCGTGGAGTCGTCCCACACCCGGGCCGGGCGGGCGGGGCTCGGGCGGTGCACGAGCCGGGCCCGGGGAACCGACGTCCTGGTGCGCACCGCCGATTCCGTCATGGGCAGCATTCCACCAGAACGGTCCGACATCCCCTGCGGCGGCCCGATCCGGCATCATGGGTCACGTGTCAGCACTGAATACGTACCTGTTCGGCGCCGAGGACGGCACGGAGATCCTCGCCCTGCACGGACTCACCGGCCACGGCAGACGGTGGGAGGCGCTGGCCACCGACCAGCTGCCCGACGCCCGGTGGATCTCCCCCGACCTGCTCGGGCACGGCCGCTCGACGTGGTCGCCGCCGTGGAACCTCGAGGCCCACGTCGCGAGCCTCGTCGACACCCTCGACGCGCACGCCCGGGGACCGGTCCTGGTGGTGGGCCACTCGTTCGGTTGCGCCCTGGCGCTGCACCTGGCACGCGCGGTCCCCGACCGGATCCGCGGCCTCGTGCTGCTCGACCCGGCGATCGGGCTCGACCCCGCGCAGATGCAGTCGGTGGCCGATCTCACCATCTCCTCCCCCGACTACACCGACGTCGAGGAGGCCCGGTCCGACAAGCTGCACGGCTCGTGGGGCGAGGTGGCCCGCGACGTCCTCGAGGACGAGATCGCCGAACACCTGGTGCCCCTCGGGAACGGCCGGGTCAACTGGCGACTGTCCACCCCGGCCGTCGTCACGGCGTGGGGCGAACTGGCCCGCGAGGCGGTCCTGCCGCCTGCGCATCTGCCGACCGTGCTCGTGCAGGCGTCGAAGGTGCAGCCGCCGTACGTCACACCCGCGTTCCGCAAGGCCCTCGTCGACCACCTGGGCGGCAATCTCACCGCCGTCGACCTCGACTGCGATCACATGGTGCCGCAGGCCCGGCCCGACGAGGTGGCCGAGCTCATCCGCACACTTCTCTGATGGTCGCGACGACGGAGGAACAGGTCGAGGCGGTGCGCGCGCTGGTCGCGTCGATTCCGCCCGGCCGGGTGGCCACCTACGGCGACATCGCCGCGGCGGCCGGGCTGTCCAGTGCGCGGACGGTGGGCTGGATCATGCGCACCGA
Source organism: Rhodococcus sp. T2V (assembly GCF_029269925.1). Classification (NCBI taxonomy): domain Bacteria; kingdom Bacillati; phylum Actinomycetota; class Actinomycetes; order Mycobacteriales; family Nocardiaceae; genus Rhodococcus; species Rhodococcus sp. T2V. Next base: position 63,066 of record NZ_JARJBD010000045.1, on the reverse strand, counting down.
CTCCGCCGACCTCCCCTGGCACCGCGTGCTGGGCGCCTCGGGGCGGCCGGCGCCGCACCTCGCGCACAAGCAGATCGCGAAGCTCGAACTCGAGGGCGTGCACATCCGGGACGGCCGCGTGGATCTCGCGGCGGCGCGGTACCGGTTCGATCCGCCCGGCTGACGGTCCACCCGCCTCAGCAGGTGCTCGGCGCGGGGTCGCCGCGGAACCGGGCGTCCATCCAGTCCAGCCCCTGGGGCAGTCCCAACGCCGCCGCCGACAGATGGTCGGGTGTCGGCGTGAGCAGCGTCTGCACCGGGGTGCCCGCGTCGCAGTACCGCCGCAGGGTGGTGTCGATCGAATCGACCGGGATCAGCGCGTCCGTCGGACTGTGCCATTCGAAGATCGGTACGGTGGGCACGCCCGGGTACAGCTCCAGGCTGTTCTCCTCCATCACCTTCCACGCTTCCGGGTCGTCCATGAAGTTCTGGTTGTCGGTCATTTCCGAAGCGCTGTGCCCGAGTCCGAACAGCATGATCTCGTTCGTGCATCCGTTGCCGATCATCTGCTTCATCCGGCGGCCCTCGTCGTTGAGTTGGCCGCTGACGTCGATGCGATCCGGGTATTCGCGTTCGAGACCCAGTGCGGCGGCCATCGCGAGACCGAATGCGGGGTGCGGATTGGCGCCCAACGCCTCCGCCATCTTCACCAGATTCATCGGTGTTCCGCCCTCGGCGGCGCCGACGATGTTCAGTTCGGGGGCGTAGCTCGGCGCCAGCGCCGCCGCCCATGCCGTCGCCATGCCGCCACCGGAGTACCCGCCCAGTCCGACCTTGCTGTTCTGTACCTGCAGTTCGGGGACCCGCTGGACGGCACGGATGCCGTCGAGCGTGATCTGGCCGCCGAGTTTGGCTGCGCCGTACGCCATCCGCGGTCCCAGATGGTCGGGCAGCGCCACGGCCCACCCGCGCGCGAGAGCGATGTTGAGGCCTGCTGCCTCCCGGATCTGGTGCAGGGGGTCGGTGGTGTACAGCTCGGTGACGATCTTGCACTTGTTGCCCAGTGAATTGATGATGTGCTGGTACGACACCAGCGGGCCGTCCGGAACGTGGTTCGGGGGCAGGACGTACGTGGTGTTCGCCGCGATCGGTCTGCCCTCGGAGTCGGTGGTCCGGAACAGCAACTCCCACATCGCACTACCGGGGAAGTAGTACGACGGCGGCAGCTGGCGGATCTTCAGCACGTCGCCCGGGGCGTGGTCGGCGATGTCCGTGGGCTGGATGTAGAAGGGGTCCGGGTCGGCGACCGGGAAGATCGCGTCGGCAGCGGGCGGGGTCGGCAAGTGCGGCAACGGCACCAGCGGTTGTGCCGCGGAAGTTCCTGCACCGACGAGGGCGGCGGTCAGGGCGAGGACCGAGCCGACAACGGCGGTGCCGAAGGATCTGCGGAACAAAGAGCCCATGACATACCCCACATTTCAGCGACGGGTCGACGGCATCACTATGCCAGAGCGTCGATAAAGATCCGCCCCTTTCCCGGTACCGAACAGGTCTCTGACCGATACTTCGATTCACAGATACTTTTCCGTGACACACCCGCGCATCACACGACGAGCGTCGGCGTCACGGACATCGAGGCATCGGCGGACACGACCAGCGTGGCAAGGACATTCACGGCGGCGGTCAGTTCGGACACCGGCCGTGTGAACGGCATCCGCTGATGGTCGTCGAACAGATGGCCGGTGCCGAACCGCGGCCCCGGCGCCAGCAGCAGCCCCCGCGACCGCGCGGCCGCGACGAGGTCCGTCGAACTCGTATCGGCAGGCAGCCTGCACCACAGGGACAGCCCCCCGGCGGGCAGCACGTAACTCCACCCGGGCAACCGCTCGTCGACCGCCGCCGCGAGCGCGTCCCGCTGCACCCGGAGGTCGCGGCGGCGCTGCGCGACCAGTCGGTCGTGCCAGGCGAACAGGCGCACGGCCGCAAGCTGATCCAGCACGGAGACCGACAGCTGCCTGCGGGCCATGATCTTGGCCAGCTGCGCGGTGCGGGCAGCCTCCGCACGCACCCAGCCGATGCGGATACCTCCCCACACGATCTTGCTGAGGCTGCCGATCGCCACGGTCGCCGATTCCGGGACCGGGACACCGAACGGCTCCAGGTCGTCCGGACCGTCCAGCACGATGTCCGCCGCCACTTCGTCCACGACAGTCACCACTCCGTGGCGGGCGAGGGTCGCGGCCAGCCGCCGTCTGCCCTCGGGAGTTGCCCTGGCTCCCGACGGATTGGAAAAGTCCGGCATCACATACGCCACCGTGGGGGCACTCTGCCGGGCGGCCCGGTCCACGTCGGCGACGAACGCGTCCGGGTCGGTCGCGTCGATCGGTACCGGAACGGGTCTGCCGCCGGCCGCCTGCACGGATTCGACCGCGCCGGGGTAGGTCGGGTGCTCGATCAGGACACGGTCACCCGCCTCGACCAGTGCCTCGAACACCACCTCGGTGGCGTCGCCCGCGCCCCCGGTGACGAGAATCTGGTCCGCGGTGGTCGGGCGACCGCGGCGCGTGTAGCGGTCTGCTATCGCCGCCCGGAGCGTGGTCAGTCCCCCGGGGTGGTAGCCGTGCTGGGGCATGAAGCGGGGCAACTCGTCGACGGCGTCGAGGTACGCCTCCCTGAGTTCGGGAGCGGCCACCGGTGCGGCGTTGACGAGGTCGATCACGCCGTCGACCGGCGCCCCGACCATGCTTCCCCAGGCGGGCGGACCCGACGGCATCGCCACGAATGTCCCCGATCCGTGCCGCGCCGACGCCCAACCCGCCTCTCGCAGTTCGCGATAGGCGGCGCTGACGGTCACCCGGCTGAGCCGGAGTTCCTCCGCGAGGGCCCGTTCGGCGGGCAGCCGGACTCCGACGGCCACGGACCCGTCGGCGACCCTCTCGCGCAGGGCGTCGGCGAGCCCGCGGTACAGGGGCTGCCCGCCTGCGGGCGCCGCACCGAGCAGCACCGCCAACTCGGCCGCGGAGACGGTTCGGACCGATTCGCTACTCATACAGGCCACTTTTCCACAGAGGACTGGAAATCGCGGTCCACTTCGGGGCGACAATCGATTCATGTTGGTAATTGGAATCCTTTCGGCCCTCAGCCTGGCGTCGGTGGCCTGGCTCTGCGTCAGCACGGCGCAGGGCGGACGGTCCGGGCCGGCCGGCCCTCCGCGCAGCCACCTGCACAGCGACTGAGGGAGTGCGGCAGCATGAGGGAATGAACTCTGCCGCGCCCGTTCACGCGATAGTCCTCGCCGGTGGACGAGCCACTCGGATGGGCGGCGTCGACAAACCGGCCGTCGTGGTCGGCGGACGCCGGATGCTCGACACCGCCCTCGACGCCGTCGACGACTGTGAGCGCATCGTCGTCGTGGGACCTCGCCGCGCCGACCTCGATTCGACGGTGCTCCAGACGCAGGAGACACCGCCGGGCGCAGGCCCGGTCGCGGGGGTGGCCGCCGGGCTGGCCGTGCTCGACGCCGACCCGGCCGACCGGGTGATCCTGCTCGCGTCGGACCTGCCGTTCGCGGAACCGGCGATGACCGAGGCCCTCGCCGCCGCCGTGCAGGACGCCGACACCGTGTTCGCGGTCGACGAGTCGGGCCGCCTGCAATTCCTGTTGTCCGCGTGGCGCGTCGGCGCGCTCACCGACCGGCTCCGCACGCTCGGCTCCGCCGTGAACCAGCCCATGAAGGCCCTCGTTCCGGAATCGTTCGGAACGGTGCTCCTCCGCGGCGTCACCGACTGCGACACACCGGAGGACGTCGAGCGGGCCCGGAGCACGTCCGCGGCGGCGCCGGTCACCGTCGCCGAGGCCCGCACCGCGATCCTGGCCGCGGTCCCCCCACTGCCACCGCGCGCCGCGGCGCTCGGCACATCGCTCGGCGCCACGCTCGCCGAGCCGCTGCTCGCCGCCGACGCCCTGCCGCGCATCGCGGTATCCGCCATGGACGGGTACGCCGTCGCGGGCGACGGTCCGTGGGTGCTGCGCGACGCCATCCGGTATGCCGGCAGCGACGAGGAACTCGAACTGGCGGAGGGCGAGGCGGCACGGATCGCGACGGGGGCGCACCTGCCCAGCGGCGCCTCCACCGTCGTGCGGGACGAATTCGCCGTGACGACAGACACTTCCGAGGGGCCGCGACTGTCCCGCAGGGACGGCGCACCCGTGCGCGACGACGCGCGGCGTCGCGGTGAGGACTGGCACGAGGGGTACCGGCTCGCGGCGGAGGGAACGGCCGTCACGCCCGCGCTCCTCTCCGCGGCCGCCAGCGCGGAGGTGACCACCGCCGGGGTCCGCGGACCGGTCCGCGCGCACGTCGTGGTGACGGGAGACGAGATCCGGCGGGACGGCCCACTGCGGCGCGGGCAGACACGGGATGCCCTGGGACCCGTTCTCCCCCAGTTCCTCTCGTGGTGCGGCATCCACACGGTCGCCGACACGCACCTGCGGGACACGTCCGACAGCTTCGACGAGCTGTTCCGGGAAGTCCGCCGGCCCGACCTGATCGTGATCGTGGGGGCCACCGGCGGCGGCGCGGCCGACCAGCTGCGTGCGGCGCTCGACCGGGCGGACGCCCGGATCGTGGTGGGGCGGGTGCGGTGCCGCCCGGGCGGTTCGCAGGTGACCGCCCTGCTGCCCGACGGCCGGGTGGTGCTCGGGTTGCCCGGCAACCCGTACGCCGCGGTCGTGACACTGCTGACCACGGTTCCGTCCATCGCGGCCGCGCTCACCGGTCGCACCCCGGCACCGATTCAGCTGGGGCGCATCGCGAATGCGTCCGAGGTCAGCGGCGACGCCACCCGCATCCTGCCCGCCGTCCCGCAACCGGACGGCACATGGCGCGTGGACCCCGGAATCCGGACGGCGCATCTCGCGGGCCTGATCGACCACGAGGCGCTGGCGCTGGTCCCGGCGGGGGCCGCCGACGGTGATCTCGCCGAACTGGTGCCCCTACCGCGCTGACCGGACGGTTCAGCGCTGGTACGACAGCGCGCGGACCGCGGCCGGGATTCCGCTGCGGTAGCGGTCCGCGACGAGATCGACGATCGCCGGATCGACGCCGAGCGGCTCGGCCACCCCGTCCGCACCGGCATCGGCGAGGCGGGCGTGGAACAGTCCGTGGGCCAGGAGGTACGACGCGACGAACACCCGCCTCTCGCCGCCGGCCCGCAATCCTTCGACCACGTCCGGGACGCGCGGCTGCGCGGTCGCGACGTAGCCGATCCGGACCCGCGACGCGACGAGTTCCGACAGCATCGCCGCGGCGCGCCGGACGTCGCGCAACGCCCGGGGGTCGGACGAGCCTGCCGCGGCGAGCACGACCGCGTCGCCGGGCCGCCAGCCCGCGTCGACGAGACGCCGCAGCAGGACGTCCGCGAGAACGGGGTCCGGTCCCAGCGCCCGCGTCACGGCCACGGAGGGATGGCCGCTGTCGGCGACCTCCCGCGGAACGTCGGTGTGCACGTGGTAGCCCGACGCGAGGAACGCCGGCACCACGACGGCGGGCCCGGTGATGTCGCGGAGCACCTCGGCGGGTGACGGCCCGAGTACGTCCACGAAGGACACCCGGGTCGGTCCGACCTGCTCGGCGACGGCGTCGGCGAGCGCGGCGATCATTTCCACGCCCCGGGGACTCCGCGTTCCGTGTGCCACCAGTACCAGTGCTGTCTCGTTCACTGCTGTCCCTCCTCACGTGAATCGGCGCAGTCGACGGGATCGAGCGCGAGGCGATATCCCCGCTTGACCACCGTCTGGACTGCCTTCGGTGCGCCCAGGGACGCGCGCAGTCTGGCCACCGCCGTCTCCACGGCGTGGGTGTCGCCGCCGCCTCCGGGCAGTGCCGCGAGCAGTTCGTCCCGGGGGACGACCCGGCCGGGCCGGGCGCCGAGCGTGCGCATCAGCGACATCGCGGCGGGCGGCAGCTGGCGCACCTCGCCGTCGACGACGACGCATCCGCCGCGGATGCTCAACTCGTGTCCGGCGGTGTGGATCTTGTTCGCCCGCCGCGGCAACTCGTCGGCGATGTGCCGGGCGAGCGCACCCAGTCGCGAGCGTGCCGGCATCGTCGTCGGGACCTCGAGTTCGCGGAGCGGTCCGGCGGTGACCGGTCCGACGCAGGCGGCGAGAACCCGGTGCCGGAACGAGTGCAGCACCATCTCGATCATTCCGGTCTCCTTGGCGCGGGTCAGCAGCGAGGCCACCGCCGGTGCGCTGGTGAAGCTGACCGCGTCGAGACCGCCGGAGGCGATCAGTTCGATCATCCGGTCCATCGGGGCCTGGTCCTCGAGCGGCGTCCACCGGTAGACGGGGACGGCGATCACGTCGGCGCCCGCGCAGCGCAGCACCTCGCAGAAGTCCGCGACCGGCTCCCATTCCGTGGTGGCGCCGTGCAACTGGACCGCGATGCGCTTGCCTTCGACGCCCTCGCCGAGCAGGTGATCGAGCACTTCGGCCGACGACTCCGACGCGGGCGACCACTCCTCCCGCAGGTCCGCCGCCCGGATCGCGCCCTTCGCCTTGGGTCCGCGGGCCAACAGGCGGCTCGCGGCCAGGGCCCGGCCCAGCTCCTCCGCTTCACCCCAGCCGTCCGCCGCCTCCATCCAGCCGCGGAAACCGATCCCGGTGGTCGCGACGACGATCTCCGGCGGGTTGTCGATGATCTGGCGCGTGACGCGCTCGAGTTCCGTGTCGTCGGCCAACGGGATGATGCGGATGGCCGGAGCGTGCACCACGGTGGCACCGCGCCGCGTCAGCAGCGTGGCGAACTCTTCCGCACGCCGGGACGCCGTGATCCCGATCGTGAACCCGCACAGGGGCGCCGCGTCGTTCACGCGTGCGTGCTGTGGACCTGGACGACGCCGGCCCACACCCGCACGTCGTACACGGGCAGCCGCACCGACTCGTCGTCGAGGCAGCGGCCGTCGACCAGCGAGAACACCTGCTTGAGCAGGGGCGACGCCACGGTGGGCTCCCCGGCCCGGTCACCCACGAGGCCGCGGGACATCACGGCCGCGCGCCCGAACGGGTCGATGTTGCCGACGGCGTGCAGGGATCCGTCCTCGAGAAGGAACAGTGCCACCTGCTCTCCGCCCCGCAGCAGCACCGCCACCCCGAGACCGGGGATCAGCTGGCTGAGCGGACACGCGGACGTCCATTCGAGACGGCCTGACTTGACGCTTTCGAACCTGGTTCCACTGGCACTGTGGACGTTCATGTCGACGACGGTCATCACAGTCCTCCTTCGGGCTGGTGTGTATCCGTGCTTGGATACATAGTTCGTGGTGGGTGTTTCCGCAGCGTTAAGCGGGGATTACTCCGATGTAGAAGCTGCGAATTTCGGCATTCCCATCAGCACCGGGACCTTCCGGACACCCGTGTCGTCGAACGCGACGGTCGGATCGGCCTCGTCGGGCGCGTTGACGAACGAGACGAACCGCGACAGCTTCTCCGGGTCCTCGAGCACACCCGCCCACTCGTCCTTGTATCCCTGAACGTGCTTGGCCATGGCCGCCTCGAGATCGGCGGCGATGCCCAGGCTGTCCTCGCACACCACGGCCTTGAGGTGGTCGAGTCCGCCTTCGAGGGACTCGACCCACGGCGCGGTGCGCTGGAGCCGGTCCGCGGTGCGGATGTAGAACATCAGGTACCTGTCGATGTACCGGATGAGGGTCTCGTCGTCGAGCCCGCCGGCGAGCAGCTGGGCGTGCTTCGGCGACTGGCCGCCGTTGCCGCCGACGTACAGGTTCCAGCCGTTCTCGGTGGCGATGACGCCGACATCCTTGCCGCGCGCCTCGGCGCATTCGCGGGCACAGCCCGACACACCGAACTTGATCTTGTGCGGGGACCGCAGGCCGCGGTACCGGTTCTCCAGGTCGACCGCCATACCCACGGAGTCCTGCACGCCGTACCGGCACCAGGTGGATCCGACGCAGCTCTTCACGGTGCGCAGCGACTTGCCGTACGCCTGGCCCGACTCCATGCCGGCGTCGACGAGGCGCTTCCAGATCGCGGGCAGCTGCTCGACGCGGGCGCCGAACAGGTCGATGCGCTGACCGCCGGTGACCTTCGTGTAGAGGCCGAAGTCGCGGGCCACCTCGCCGATGACGATGAGCTGTTCGGGCGTGCATTCGCCGCCGGGCATCCGCGGCACCACCGAGTAGGTGCCGTTCTTCTGGATGTTGGCCAGGAAGTGGTCGTTCGTGTCCTGCAGTCCCGCCTGGTTGCGGTGCAGAATGTGGTCCGAGTCGGTGGACGCCAGGATGGACGCGACGACGGGCTTGCAGATGTCGCAGCCCGAGCCCGTTCCGTACTTCGAGATCAGTGCGGAGAACGTGCGAGTGTCGGTGGCCTGCACGATCTCGAACAGCTCGGCACGGGACTGCTCGAAGTGCTCGCACAGCGCCTTCGACATCACCACTCCGGACGACGCGAGCAGCTGCTTGATGGTCGGCAGGCAGCCACCGCACGTGGTGCCGGCGTTGGTGCAGCTCTTGACCTGCGCGATGTCGCAGGCGCCGTCGGCGATGGCCCCGCAGATCGCGCCCTTGGTGACACCGTTGCAGGAGCACACCTCGGCGTCGTCGGGCAGGGATCCGGCGCCGGGCTTCTCCCCCGCGGGCGAGATGAGCGAGGCCGGATCGCCGGGCAGTTCGCGGCCGACGAGGGGACGCAGCGACGCGTACGCGGAGGCGTCACCGACGAGGATGCCGCCGAGCAGCGTCTTCGCGTCGTCGGACACGACGAGCTTGGCGTAGGTGCCCTTGGCGGCGTCGCTGAGGACCACCTCCAGCGCGCCGGGGGTCTGAGCGTGGGCGTCGCCGAAGCTGGCGACGTCCACACCCATCAGCTTGAGCTTGGTGGACAGATCGGCTCCGGGGAACTCCGCCGCCCCGCCGAGCAACCGGTCCGCGACGATCTCCGCGGTGGTGTACCCGGGAGCGACGAGGCCGTAGCACCTGCCCTCCACCGCGGCGCACTCGCCGACCGCGTAGATGTTCTCGTCCGACGTGCGGCACCCGAGGTCGGTGATGATCCCACCGCGCTCCCCGACCTCGAGTCCCGCGTCGCGGGCCAGCTGGTCCTGCGGCCGCACACCCGCGGAGAACACCAGCAGCGCGGCCTCGATCACCGAGCCGTCGGACAGTTCGACGCTGATCCCGTCCGGGCCCTCGGTGATGCCTGCGGTGCCGACACCCGTGTGGACGGTGAGACCCAGGTCGGTGACGAGGTTGGCGAGCAGCGCGCCGCCGCCCTCGTCGACCTGCAGCGGCATCAGCCGGGGAGCGAACTCGACCACGTGCGGGGTCATGCCCATCAACTTGAGGGCGTTCGCAGCCTCGAGTCCGAGCAGACCACCGCCGACCACGACACCGACGGCGCCGGGCCCGGCCGCGTCGGCACGCTTCCGGATGCCGTCCAGGTCGGCGAGCGTGCGGTAGACGAAGCACTCCGGCCGGTCGTGGCCGGGGATCGGCGGCACGAACGGATACGAACCGGTGGCCATCACGAGAGCGTCGTACCCGACGACCTCACCCGAATCGGTGGTGACCTTGCGGGCCTCCCGATCGATGGTCGCGGCGCGGCGGCCGATTCGGAGGTCGACGAGCGCGTCGTCCGGGTAGTCGTTGCCCGCGAGCGCAAGCTCCTTGGGGTCCCACGCCCCCACGTAGGAGGACAGTCCCACCCGGTCGTACGCGGGGAGGGGCTCCTCGCAGAGCACCGTCACCGACCAGTCGTCCGACTCGTCGCGTGCACGCAACGCCTCGACGAATCGATGTCCGACCATTCCGTGTCCGATGACCACTGCTGACTTGCGGCTCATGCCGTCGCTCCTTCTAGCTGAATTACTCGAGTTCATGCGGTACTGCGGGAGGTCACGCCGAGACCGACACCTTTTCGTCGTCGCCGTCGGTGACGGTGAGCGCACGAGTGACGGACGGGCGGCGCAGGAAGACGAACCAGGTGACGAGGATGCAGGCGAGGTAGAAGGCGAGGAACACCCAGAACGCCATGGTCGCCGACTTCGCGGTGCCGCCGTAGGACGCGCGGAGCACCAGGTTGATTCCGACGCCGCCGAGGCCGCCGATGGCGCCGGCGAAGCCGATGAGGGCCCCGGACATCGCCCGCGACCACGCCGCCTTGGCGTCGCGGCTCAGCCCTTCGAGCCCCTGGGCCTTGGCCTCGAAGATCGACGGGATCATCTTGTAGACCGAGCCGTTGCCGATGCCGGCCAGCAGGATCAGGGTGATGAAGCCGAACACGAACGCCACCAGCACTCCGGCCGTGGCCGCGCCGGGCGTGCCGTCGTCGACGGTGCCCGCGGTCACCAGCACCGCGGCGGCGAGCGCCATGGCGACGAAGGTGTACAGCGTGATCTTGCCGCCGCCGATGCGGTCGGCGAGCTTGCCGCCCATCGGGCGGGCGATGGAGCCGAGCAGCGGTCCGATGAAGGCGATCTGCGCGGCGTGCAGGGCGGCCGCCGCGGGGGTGGCGCCACCGGCGAGGAAGTTGATCTGCAGCACCTGGCCGAACGCGAAGCTGAATCCGATGAACGATCCGAACGTGCCGATGTAGAGGAAGCTGACGACCCACGAGTCGGAGAACTTCAGCGCCTTGGCCATCGCCCGGAGATCGGACTTCTGGTTGCCGAGGTTGTCCATGAACAGGGAGGCTCCGACCGCGGCGACGGCGATGAAGACCAGGTAGACGGCGCACACGATCCAGGGATCCGTGTTGCCCACGGTGGCGATCACGAGCAGACCGACGACCTGGATCACCGGGACACCGATGTTGCCGCCGCCCGCGTTGAGACCGAGTGCCCAGCCCTTGAGCCGCTGCGGGTAGAACGCGTTGATGTTGGTCATCGACGACGCGAAGTTTCCACCGCCGACGCCGGCGAGTGCCGCGACGAGGATGAACGTCGTGTACGAGGCCCCCGGGTTCATCATCAGGTAGAGGGTGAACAGCGTCGGGACGAACAGGACGAGGGCGCTGAAGACGGTCCAGTTGCGGCCACCGAAGCGGGCCGTCGCGACCGTGTACGGGATCCGCAGGATCGAGCCGACGAGAGTGGGGACGGCGACGAGGAAGAACTTGCCCGCCGCGTCGATCCCGTAGATGTCGGTCGGCATGAACAGCACCATGACGGACCAGATCGACCAGACGGAGAAGCCGACGTGCTCAGCGACTACCGACCAGATCAGGTTCCGCTTGGCGATGTCCTTGCCGCCCGCCTCCCAGGCGTCGACGTCTTCCGCGTCCCAGTGCTCGATGTAGTGCTTCTTCACCCGGGCCTCCTCGTTGTGTGGGAGACCCAAAGGTAGAAAACCGGTGTTGCGGCGGTGCTGCCGTCGGTGACCGGGGCGTCAACTGATCCTCACTTTTCAACTGGGGCGATGTGAGGTTTCCTGCATGTTTCCTAGACGTGTCGAAGAGCGTCCACGGGCTCCTTTTCGACGTGCCAGCTGTCCTCGAGCATGCGCGGCTTGCACGCCTGGAACGCCGCTATGAGGAGGATCACCACGCCGAACGTCAGGAATCCGAACGACACCGTCCATCCGCCGGAGGCGTCGTGGAACACCCCGAACAGCAGCGGTCCGAGGCACGCGACGGCGTAGCCCACGCCCTGGGTGAAACCGGACAGCGTCGCCGAGCCGAGGTGGCTGCGCGTGCGCAGATTGATGAGCGTCAGCGACATGGGGAACGTGCTCGGCCCGAGCCCGAGCAGCACGATCCACAGGATCGGTGCGCTCATCGGGGCGAACAGCAGTCCACTGAAGGCCACCAGGTAGCAGACCGCGCATCCGATCACGATCGGGAACGGGTTGCGCATGCGGGCGCACAGCGTGGGGGCGCCGAACGCGGCGACGAGACCCATGAACGAGAACAGTCCCACCATGGCACCTCCGAACGCTTCGCTCGCCCCGGCGTCGGAGAGGATGTCGGGAATCCAGGTGAACATCGAGTACGTGATCATCGACGTCATTCCGAACATGCCGGCCATCCCCCAGCCGACGGGCGAACGCCAGGCCTTCCCGTGCGGGCGGTCGGCCTGCACGCCCGCCGGCGGTTCCGCCGCGACGACCACGGTGCGACGCCGTTCGCGGGTGAGCAGGAGGATCCACGGGAGCGCCGCGGCGAAGCCGAGCAGCGCCCAGACTCCGATGGAGAACCGCCAGCCGAACGCCTCGGCGAGCGGAACGGCCACGAAGGCGGGCGCGATGGTGCCGATCTGCACCCCGACGATATACACGGAACTCATCACGGCCAACCGGTCGGAGAAGTAGCGCTTGACCAGCGGCGGAATCACCACGTTTCCGATTCCCATGCCGGCCAGCGCGAGCGCCGACAGCGCCAGCAACGACCAGGTGTCGCTCATCAGCGCTCTCGTGAGCATGCCGACTCCGGCCATCACCATCGCCACGAGCGCGGTCCGTTCCAGGCCCCACCGCGTGGCGATGAGCGGCGTTCCCAGGCCGAACAGCGCGAACATCGCCGTCGGCACCATCCCGAACACTCCGACCACGGTGGGCGAGAATCCGATGTCCTCCCGAATCTGCGAGGCCAGCGGGGTGAACGAGGTGACCGCGAGCCTCAGGACGAGAGCCGACATGGCGATCGCGCAGAAGACGAGGAGGCGGCCGCGTAGAAGAGTCACGAGAGAAATCATAGGATGACAGGATGACCTTTGGAAAACCCGTACGCCGCTCGAGTCTCATCTCACAGGTGACCGAGCAGCTACGCGACGAGATCTGCAGTGGCCGGTGGGCGGTAGGTGCGAAGATCCCCACCGAGACGGCGCTGTCCGAACTCACCGGAACGGGACGCAACACCGTCCGTGAGGCAGTGCAGGCCCTCGTCCACACCGGGCTGCTGGAACGGCGGCAGGGATCGGGCACGTACGTCGTCGCCACCTCCGACGTCGGCGGCACGCTCGGCAAATACTTCGCAGGCGCGCACGAGCGCGACGTCACGGAACTGCGGCAGGCGCTCGACGTCACCGCCGCCGCGCTCGCCGCCCGGCGACGCACTCCGGACGACATCACACGACTGCAGAGCCTGCTCGACGAGCGGTTCCGATGCTGGGCCGAGTCCGACACCGAGGCCGCCGTCGCGGCCGACGTCACCCTGCACCGCGCGATCGTCGAGGCGAGCCACAACGCCGTGTACCTCGAGTTCTACGACTCGCTGCTGCCGTCGATCGCCCAGACCGTCGACCGGCACGTGCACGCGACGGGGGCGGGATTCCACGACGAGCACCGGCACCTGATCCAGGCGATCGTCGACGGCGACGAGACCGCGGCGACCACCGCCGCCCGCGACCTGTTCGCCGAGCTGCTCACCACCTAGAGCAGGAGTCGCACCACGTCGGCGGTGCGGGCGAGTCCGGGGAACGCCTCCGCGGTCGACCGCGGGTGCAGCACGTGGACGGCGAGCCGGAACAGCACCGCCCGCAGCAGCATCTGCGGCCACTCGGGCAGGTCTTCCCACCGCCCGATGAGGGCCTCGTCGGCCCCGCCCCAGGAGATGGCGTCCACCACCGCCACGGCCGCCGCCCAGGACGCGGGACGCCAGTACGGCGTGATGTCGGTGATCCCCGGCGCGAGCGCACCGGCGAACAGGACGGTGCCGAACAGGTCGCCGTGGACGAGCTGATCCGGGCACGTGACGGGCTTGCGCAATGTCGCCAGCCCCGCGATCAGCTCGAGACTCTTGCGACCGTCCGGCGACGGGGTCTCGAGCTGTTCGGCGCCCTTCGCGCTGCGCAACGGGATCTTCTCCCAAGCCGCCCGGTCCGCCGCGACGAACACGTCGACCTCCGCCCACGGCGCGACCGGGGGCTGCACCAGGAACCGGGGACGGTCGAGTTGCGAGGTGGCGGCGTGCAGTCGCCCCGACATCGACACGACCTCGTCGTGACGCGGTTCGGGGGTGCCCTCGATGAACGTGTCGGCGCGCCACCCGGACACCACGTACCTGCCGTCGGTGGACCGCACGGGACGGGCGAGCCGCACGCCTTCCACCTCGAGCGTCTCGCGGACCTTGGCGGACCATGCGGCGCGCGCGTGGTCCGCGACGGCTGACAGGACTACGTCTCCACAAAGCCATCCGCCGTCCCAGTCCGCACCGAGTGGGATGGGCTCGACTTCCCGGAGGCCGAACGTGGAGCACACGTGCTGAGGGGGTTGGCCGGTGCTCACGTACTCAACGCTACCGCCGGGTGGGCCGGTGACAGCGCAAGGCGCGCTGGCCCGGAGACGTCAATCACGCCGCGATCGGGCCGGCAGACAGGCACGGGTCAGTAGACGGGCAGGCTCGTGTCCACCTGTTTCGCCCACGCGATCACGCCGCCCTGCAGATGGGTTGCGTCGGAGAACCCGGCCTTCTTCAGCGCGGCCAGCGCCTCCGCCGACCGGACGCCGGTCTTGCAGTGCAGCACGATCGGCTTGTTCTGGGGAAGCTCCGACAGCGCCTCCCCCGACAGGATGCGGTCCTTGGGGATCAGCACCGCACCGGGCAGGTGGACGATGTCCCATTCGACGGGCTCGCGCACGTCGACGAGTTCGATCTCCTTGCCGGAGTCGAGGAGGTCGCGCAGCTCCGTGGCCGTGATCGTCGAACCGGCCGCCGCGGCCTGCCCCTCGTCGGACACCACGCCGCAGAACGCGTCGTAGTCGATCAGTTCGGTGACCGGCGTCCGCGCCGGATCCCGGCGCAACGCGATGGTGCGGTACGTCATGTCGAGCGCGTCGTAGACCATCAGCCGTCCGAGCAGCGATTCGCCGATGCCGGTGATCAGCTTGACCGCCTCGGTGGCCATGATCGAGCCGATCGACGCGCAGAGCACACCGAGCACGCCGCCCTCGGCGCAGGACGGCACCATGCCCGGCGGCGGCGCCTCCGGGTACAGATCCCGGTAGTTGAGTCCGCGACCGTTCGGCGCGTCCTCCCAGAACACGGACGCCTGACCTTCGAAGCGGTAGATCGAGCCCCACACGTACGGCTTGTGCGCGAGGACGGCGGCGTCGTTGACGAGGTACCGGGTGGCGAAGTTGTCGGTGCCGTCGAGGATCAGGTCGTACTGCTCGAACAGTTCGACGGCGTTGTCGGGCTCGAGCCGGAACTCGTGCAGCCGGACGTCGACGTTGTCGTTGATCTCGCGGATCGAGTCGCGCGCGCTCTCGCCCTTGGGACGGCCCACGTCGGAGCGTCCGTGGATCACCTGGCGTTGCAGGTTCGACATGTCGACCTCGTCGAACTCGACGATGCCGAGGGTCCCGACCCCCGCGGCCGCGAGGTACAGCAGGGCCGGTGAGCCGAGGCCCCCCGCGCCGATGACGAGGACCTTCGCGTTCTTCAGGCGCTTCTGGCCGGCCATGCCGACGTCGGGGATGATCAGGTGCCTGCTGTACCGCGCCACCTCGTCGCGGGAAAGTTCGGCGTCCGGTTCCACCAGCGGCGGCAGCGCCTCGGTGGTCTTCACAGAACGGTCAAGCGACACGGCCCACTCCTGACGATTGCGCGACGGCTTCCGATGTGTCGGACAGCATTGACTTCAACGCCCCGACAGGGTCCATTCTTCCCCTCCTGCCCGCAGTCGCGCGGGACCGGTCCAGACTCATGCCCGCGGGAAGGGCCAGGGATTGAAGTGGCAGGTCAGCCCGTTCATCGGCACGATGCCCTCGGGGTCGAGCTGGGCGATGTCGTTGTTGGCCGTCCCGAACGTCTGCTGCATCATCACCGGCGCGAGGCCGCCTTCGGTCTCGCACGGCTGATGGTCCTGGTAGCCGATGGCGTGCCCGACCTCGTGGTTGATCTGGTACTGCCGGTACGACCCGATGTCGCCCTGGAACGCGATGGCGCCGCGCACCCAGCGCGGCTCGTTGAGGACGACGCGGTCGATGCCCGGGTTGTAACAGGACACCTCCAACTGGATGTCGTAGCCACACGCCTCGCGAATGGTCATCTGCGACGTCAGCGACACCCGGAAGTCGGGATCCCCCTGGTCGACGCGGCGGAAGGCGAACCGCGGGTCCTTCGTCCAGCTCTTCGGATTCGACAGCGTCTGGTCGACCATCCGGCCGAACGACTCGTCGCCGCCGAATCCGGACGTGTCGACGCCGTCCTCGATCTCGACGCTGTACGTGAATTCGCGTTCGGTGCCCTGCCCGACCTTGGCCCCGTTGCCGGGAACCACGTGCCAGGTGCCGGCTCCCACCGCCGTGAACGGACCACCCTCGGGCAACGCGCCCGAGGGAAGTTCGGCGGCGAAGTTTCCGTCGGCCTCCGGCGGGACCCCGATGACGCCGGAACCGTCGGTGTCGCGGGACAGAGTGCCGAATCCGGGGGAATCGGTCTCCGCCGTCGTCTCGCCGCCGCCGGTGTCCCGGACCGCGTCGACCACGACGAGCACGGTGACCACCAGGAGGATCGGGATCGCGTACGCCCGCCAGCCGTAGGTGGAGACGAACCGGCCGATGCGGCTCTGCTTCCGGGCCTGCCGCTCGGGGCGCGGGTTGCGGGGACGGCCCACGTCGCGGCTCGTCGGGTCCCATTGCGCGCGGAGCGGTTGATGCGACTGCGACTGCGGTGCCGACTGCGAGGCGCGGGGACCGACGTCACGCTGGTCGATGCTTCGCGATCGTCGCTCTCCGTCCTCGGAACTCTGGGGAGCCCGGCCGCGAACACGCGGTCCTCCTCGGTCAGTCACGCAGCCCAGAATCTCACAGTCCGGCACCGCCTCGTCCCAGTGCATCGTCCGCAGGTCATTCGGCGTGTCACGTGGATGCGGCCCGCAACGTCGCGGCTACCCGGGTCACCAGGTGCCCCGAACCCCTGCTGTACCCCAGTTACCGGACAGACAATATCCTTGACCGGGCGAGTCCTGCGAGTCCACCATGAACGGTTCACTACGCGCGGGTATCGTTCACACAGTTACACAGAATGTGACGCGGAATACTTGTGCAGATTGGAAGCGCTATGACTGAACTCGCGGATCGGACGAACTCCGATCGCGATGCCAACACCGGAAAGGGCACCGGGGCCCGTCGCAGCACGCGACTCCCCCGCGACGCCCGGCGACTGCAGCTACTCGCCGCAGCCAGCGAGGTCTTCGTCACACGCGGATACCACGCTGCCGGTATGGACGAGATCGCCGAGTGCGCCGGTGTGAGCA
The DNA here is from genome assembly GCF_029269925.1 of Rhodococcus sp. T2V. Lineage (NCBI taxonomy): Bacteria > Bacillati > Actinomycetota > Actinomycetes > Mycobacteriales > Nocardiaceae > Rhodococcus > Rhodococcus sp. T2V. The sequence goes on along the minus strand of NZ_JARJBD010000045.1, from coordinate 45,869 downwards.
AGCCCGTCCTCTACCAGCACTTCCCCGGCAAGCTCGAGCTGTACGTGGCCGTGCTGCAGAGCTATGTCGACAGCCTGATCTCGGGTGTCCGGCAGGCGCTGCGCTCGACCACCGACAACAAGCAGCGTGTCCGCGCCGCGGTGCAGGCGTTCTTCGACTTCGTCGACAACGACTCGCAGGGCTTCCGGCTCGTGTTCGAGTCCGACCTCATGGGTGAGCCGCAGGTGCAGAGCCGCGTCGAGCAGGCCACCGAGGCGTGCGTCGACGCCGTGTTCGACCTCGTCAGCCACGACTCCGGTCTCGACCCCTACCGGGCCCGGATCCTCGCCGTCGGCCTCGTCGGCGCCAGCCAGTTCACCGCGCGGTACTGGCTCGAGGCTGCGCGCCCGATCCCGAAGGAAGAAGCGGTCGACACGACGGTCACGCTCGCATGGGGCGGTCTGTCCCGCGTGCCGCTGCATCCCGAACAGCGCTGACACCGACGAGAAAGGGCCCGACAGTCGATTCGACTGCGGGCCCTTTCTCGTGTGTTCACGTGGTCGGAGCGAATCCGACTGCGTTCACTTCGCCGGTGCGAATCCGACCTTGCGGATATCGGACGGGCCGATCTCCACGTAGGCGATCTTGCTGGACTGAATGAGGTACTTACGCCCCTTGTCGTCCTCCAGGGACAAGATCCCGTCGCCACCGGTGAGGGCGCCCGAGACCAATGTCTCGACCTCGTCCGGGGTCTGCTCGCTGCTGACGATGAGCTCACGCGGGCTGTCGATTACACCGATCTTGACCTCCACGGTCAACCTCCGAACTCTCCGAGAAACATCAGCTGTCCTGGCCAGGCTAATGCAGTGGCCGCCGCCGGTGCGCGTCTGTGGGCTGTGCCCTGAGCGAACACCGGCAAATCGGTGCCGCCTAGACCAGGCCCAGCACGGCCATGCGCTCGGCGTGCATCTCCTGCATGCGGTCGAACAGTGCGACGACGCCGTTGAGGTCGCCGGACGCGGAGATGACGAGTTCGGTCAGCGCCTCCCGCTGCGCCAGGACGAACTGCGCCTGGGTGATGGCCTCGCCGAGCAGTCGTCTGCCCCACAGCATGAGGCGGTCCTTGTCGCGGTTGCTGGCCTTGATCGCCTGCTGCACCTCGTGGACGACGAACTCGGAGTGGCCGGTCTGTGAGAGCACCTCCTCGACGGTCCGCGACACCTCGGCGGGCAGCGAGTGCCCGATCTCGCGGTAGAAGTCCGCGGCGATCCCGTCACCGACGTACGCCTTCACCAGCGCCTCGAGCCACGTCGAGGGGGCGGTGGACGCGTGGTAGTTGTCGAGGGCGCGGACGAACGGATCCATTGCCTCGAAGATGTCGAAGCCGCGCGCGGTCAGCGCCTTCTCGAGCATCTCGAAGTGGCCCATCTCGGCGGCCGCCATGCTCGCGAGCGCCACTTTGCCCTGCAGGGTCCGCGCCATCTGCGCGTCCTCGGACAGCCGGTAGAACGCGGAGATCTCGCCGTATGCGAGGACCGCGAAGAGTTCACCGACGCCGGGGTGATCAGCGGGAATCGTGGAATCAGTGGATGCAGGGGTGTTGGGCTCCATGGCGCCACAGCCTAGTGCGTCGCGCAGTGATGTTTGCCATGCGTAACCAGTTGTGGAGCGTTCTCCGGCTACAATGATCGTGGGCAACCGCTCGTCACCACGTTCGTCTCCGCAGAGAACGCGGTTCGAGTGATGATCGATCACGATCCGATCGGCGGTTCCCACCGATAATGTGCGCGCACCTGATCGACGGTCCCAGCCGCGCCTCGCCGAAATCTTCGATTTCTGCGCTGAGGCAGAGGCAGGATCGACTCGGAAGAGGACATCGACGAGCGTCGACTGGGAAATCGGGCCGACCAGCGGCCTGGCCCTTACCTCGTGCGTGCGTGCAGCTACGAGGAAGGCCAGACCCCTGAGCAAGATCACCGTCGACCATGAAGACGACGCCACCGAGACCACGCTGTCGGCGCAACTCGACTCCACACACGTCGCCCCCACTTTCGCCGAACTCGGAGTGCGTGACGAAATCGTCCGCGCTCTCGACGAGATCGGCATCGAGCGCACGTTCGCCATCCAGGAGCTGACGCTCCCCCTCGCCCTCGCCGGCGACGACCTGATCGGTCAGGCCCGCACGGGCATGGGCAAGACGTTCGGTTTCGGCGTCCCGCTGCTTCACCGCATCTCCTCCGGCACCACCGGGACGGCCGCGCTCGACGGCACTCCCCGCGCGCTGGTCATCGTCCCCACCCGCGAGCTGTGCATCCAGGTCACCAAGGACCTCGAGGGCGCCGCGAAGTACCTGAAGGGCGAGAAGAACAAGCCCCTCGAGGTCCTCGCCATCTACGGCGGCCGCCCGTACGAGACCCAGATCGCGACGCTCCAGAAGGGCGCCGACGTCGTCGTGGGCACCCCCGGCCGTCTGCTCGACCTCGCCAACCAGGGCCATCTGATCCTCGGCAAGGTGGAGGTGCTCGTTCTCGACGAGGCCGACGAAATGCTCGACCTCGGCTTCCTGCCCGACATCGAGCGCATCCTGAACATGGTGCCGGACAAGCGCCAGACGATGCTGTTCTCGGCGACCATGCCGGGCCCGATCATCACGCTCGCCCGCACGTTCCTCACCCAGCCGACGCACATTCGCGCCGAGCAGGCCGACGACTCGGCGGTCCACGACCGCACGAGCCAGCACATCTACCGGGCTCACGCGCTCGACAAGGCGGAGATGGTGGCCCGCGTGCTGCAGGCCGACGGCCGCGGCGCGACGATGATCTTCACCCGCACCAAGCGGACCGCGCAGAAGGTGTCCGACGAACTCGCCGAGCGCGGTTTCGCCGTCGGTTCCGTGCACGGCGACCTCAACCAGGTTGCCCGCGAGAAGGCACTCAAGGCGTTCCGCTCGGGCAAGATCGACGTGCTCGTCGCGACGGACGTCGCGGCCCGCGGTATCGACATCGACGACGTCACGCACGTCATCAACTACCAGTGCCCGGAGGACGAGAAGACGTACGTCCACCGGATCGGCCGCACCGGCCGCGCGGGGCGTACCGGCATCGCCGTGACGCTCGTGGACTGGGACGACATCCCCCGCTGGCAGCTCATCGACAAGGCTCTCGGCCTCGGTGTCCCGGATCCGGTCGAGACGTACTCGAGCTCCCCGCACCTGTACGAGGAACTGTCGATCCCGGCCGAGGCGACCGGCACGATCAAGCGCGCCCGGGTCGAGAAGGCTGCGCCCGCACAGAGCGGGAACACCGACACCGAGCGGGGCGAGAACACCGAGAACGGCGAGAAGGCCGAGCGCACGGAGCGTCCGGCACGCACCCGCACCCGTCGCCGCACCCGTGGTGGCCGTCCCGCGGACTCGGTGGGCCCCAAGTCGCCGGAGCCGACCGCACCCGAATCGGCAGCTCCGAGCACGGACGCCGACGGCGAGAATTCCAAGCCCCGTCGCCGCCGTCGCCGCCGGACCACGAAGGTCGGCGCCGCCGCGACGAACGCGGAGTAACCAACCACCGTGCTCGCACCTGAGCGGCGCTCACGCGCCGATCTCATCGCCGCCGCCGGAATCGCCGTCGCGGTCGTGGTCGCCCTCACCGTCGTGTGGTTCCGCAGCGATGCCCGGGGCACCACCTCGGTCACCGCCGCCGAGCCGCCGCCAGCGCTCGTCACGGCCCTGACGGTCCCGGAAACACTGAGCCCGATCTGGGACTCCGCCACTTCCGCCACCACCGCGCCCCTCGTCGTCGGTGGTGCCGTCGTCACCGCCGAGGGCGGCGACGTCGTGGGCCGGGACCGGATGTCGGGCGCCGAGCTGTGGCGGTACGAGCGTGATCTCGACCTGTGCGGTGTGACGGCGTCGTGGGAGAAGGTCGTGGCCGTGTACCGCGACGACCGCGGATGCTCCCAGGTCACCGAACTCGACGGAGGCACCGGTGAGCGTCTCGCGCAGCGGAACAGCGACGCCGATCCCGCGGTGACACTGACTGCCGACGGAACCTATGTCGCTTCCCGCGGCGACCGCCGTCTCGAACTGTGGCGCTCCGACCTCGTGCGCACCGTCGAGTACGGGCGGGTGGACGCGCCGGTGAACCCCAAGAAGCAACCCCGCAGCGGATGCACGCTGATCGACGCCGGTTCGAGCAGCAGCAGGCTGTCCGTGCTCGAGCGCTGTCCCGGCGAGGTGGCCGATCGGCTGACTGTCATGAATCCCTCACCGAAGGACAACCAGGAACCCGAGGAGTACGGGTCCAGCGTCCTGGCGGGTGTCGACGCCGGCGTCGAGGGTGCGCGCATCCTCGGGGTGTCGGGCGAGACCACGGCCGTCTACCTGCCCGCGGGCAGGACGACCGGACCGCGGATCGGCCTGTTCGACGGCACCGGCAACGCCGTATCCGAATACGCGCTCGCCCTGAAGATCGGACCGGATCCCGTCACGTCGGCGAGCAGTTCGGTGGTCACCTGGTGGACCGGTTCGGATGTCGTCGCGCTCGGCGCGTCCGATCTCGTTCCCCGCTGGACCTTCCCGGGCGCTCTCGGCCCCGGCACCGTGATGGCCGGACACCTGCTGGTCCCGGTGGAATCCGGGATTGCCGTGCTCGATCTGTCGAACGGCGCGTTGCTTCGCACGATCCCGGTCGCGCGGGACACCACGACCGGGCCGATCACGACGACGGTGGCCGGCGACGTCGTGCTCGAACAGCGCGGCGACGGTATCGTGGCCCTGCGCTGAGGTCGCCGATCAGCCGGGTTCGGCGAACACCACGAGGTAGCCGTCGAGATCGCGGAGCCAGATCTCGCGATGTCCCGCATTGGGATTGACGTGCACGTCCGTGACCACGTCGGCTCCCGCCTCCCGCGCCCGCGCGACGGTGCCGTCGAAATCGGTCGTCTCGAACCAGATCGCCACCCCGTTTCCGCGCGCGAGTGACGGATCGCCGAGGGGGCCGTGGTGGTGGCCTTCGTCGAGTCGGTGCAGTTGCAGGATCATGTGCCCGTCGACGAGGAGTTGCTCGTAGTCCTGCCCACCGTGACCGCTGCGTGCGTTCAGGACCTTCCGGTACCACTCGCCTGCCCGTTCGACGTCGTCGACGGCGAGGAGCGGCTGAGCCCGCATCGTCAGCGTGTTGTTCCGAGGTGTGTCCGAGACCGTCATGCGCCGAACGTTAGCGCCGGACGCTCCCCCGCTCTTGGACGAATGGGCACACCGCGCGCCCGTCAGCGGAAGGTGGCGCGGTACGCGGAGGGTGAGACGCCGACGGTGCGCGCGAGGTGTTGCCGCAAGGAGGTCGCGGTGCCGAATCCCGCGGCCCCGGCCACGTCGTCGACCGGCAGGTCGGTGTTCTCCAGCAGTTCACGGGCGCGGGTGATCCGCTGCTCGAGAATCCACTGCGTCGGCGACATCCCCGTCTCGGCGCGGAATCGCCGGGTGAACGTGCGCACGCTCATCGACTCCCCCGCAGCCAGTTCCCGCAGCGACAGCGGCTGATCGAGGCGGGCCAGCGCCCGCACCCGCGCGCCCGACGTCGACGCACCGTCGGCCTCCGGGACGGGCGCGGTGACGAACTGTGCCTGACCGCCGCTGCGATGAGGTGGCACGACCGTTCCGCGCGCCACCTCGTTGGCCACCGACGCACCGTGGTCGACACGAATCATGTACAGGCACAAATCGATTCCGGATGCGACACCGGCGGCGGTGAGCACGGTGCCGTCGTGGGTGTAGAGCACGCCGGGGTCGAGGTGCACGTCCGGGTAGAGCCTCCGGAACGCGTCCGCCGACTTCCAGTGCGTCGTGGCTCGCCGGTTCTCCAGCAGGCCGGCGGCGGCGAGAACGAACGATCCCGTGCAGATCGAGGCCACCCGGGTGCCCGGCCGGATGTGTGCGAACGCGTCCGCGAGGTGGCGGGACAATCCGCCGTCCTCCGGCGGGTCGTAGTCCTGATCGGACGCCGGGACCACGACCGTGTCGGCGGTGCCGAGCAGCGCCGGGCCGTGCTCGACCGACAGCGTCACGTCGGTGTCGGTCCGGACGGTGCCGGGCTCGAGGGCGCACGTGAGGACCTCGTACAGCGGTTCGCCGTCCCGCGAGCGCGCTTCGCCGAACAGTCGGTGGACGATTCCGAACTCGATCGGGAGCAGGCCGTCGCGTACGAACACGACCACGCGATGACGACGCCCGGGCCGCTCACCCCTCGATTCGGACATGGCCCGATTATTTCACATAGTGTCCCACCGGCCACTGGTGCGGCGACGCACGCGGATCCATGATCGGAAGGGTCGACGGCGACCGAGCGAGAGGTGGACAATGAAGATCCTGTGGGTGTCGGCACATCCCGAGCCGAAGTCCCTGAACGCGGCACTGCGCAGCGATGCTCTCGCGGCACTGCGCGACGCCGGCCACGAGATCAGCACCTCCGACCTGTACGGGATGCGATGGAATCCGGTGGTGACCGCGGAGGACTTCGCGCACGATCCGAGCGGCCGCCTCCTGGTGGGGGCGCGGTCCGGGCAGGCACTGGCCGAGGGCACCCTGGCTTCCGACATCCTGGCCGAACAACGCAAACTCGGGTGGGCCGACGCGGTGATCGTGCAGTTCCCGCTGTGGTGGTACGGCATGCCCGCGATTCTCAAGGGCTGGTTCGACCGGGTCTTCGTCGAGGGCTACGGATACGGGGTACGTCGCGAGGACGGTTCCACCCGGCGGTACGGCGAGGGGACCCTCGCCGGCAAGCGGGCGATGACCGTCGTCAGTTTCGGCGGCAGCGCCGACAGCGCGGGCCCGCGCGGAATCAACGGCCAGATGGACGAGGTCCTGTTCCCGATTCACCACGGAATCTTCTGGTACACGGGGATGTCCGTGCTGCCGCCGGTCCTGATCGACAGCGCGGACCGGTTGCCCGCCGACCACTACCCCGGCGTCGCGGCCCGCCTGATCGATCGCGTGTCCGGCCTGTTCACCGACGCGCCGCTGCCCTTCCGCTCACAGAACGGCGGCGACTACGACGACCGGTTCGTGCTGCGCGAGGACCGGGCGCCCGGCGTCACGGGATTGCGCGCCCACTACGCCGACGCGGATTCCGGGACGTTCGGATCGGAGGCCGAAGTCCGCGCCCACTGCGCGGTGTAACGTGTTCTAATTCACGGCATGGCAACCTATGTGATCACCGGCGCGGCCTCCGGCATCGGGGCGGCGAGCCGCCGCACCCTCGAGGCCGACGGCCACACCGTCATCGGCGTCGACCTCGCCCACACCGACGTGACAGCCGACCTGTCGACCCCCGGCGGCCGGGCCGCGGCGGCGGCCGAAGTGACCGAAAGGAGCGGCGGCGTCGTGGACGGCCTCGTCTGCTGCGCCGGACTCGGATCGCTGTCCCACGTCCCGGGCGGCAAGCTGATCGCCGTCAACTATTTCGGGGCCGTGGAACTCGTGACGGCCCTGAAGCCCGCCCTCGCACGCGCGGACGGCGCTTCGGTGGTGGTGATCTCGTCGAGCAGCACCACCACCCAGCCCGGAGTTCCCGAAAATCTGGTGACGGCGTGCCTGCGCGGTGACGAGGCGGAGGCGGTGCGCATCGGCGACGAGGTGACCGCCATCCCCGCGTATCCCGCGTCCAAACTCGCGCTGGCCTGGTGGATTCGACGGGAAGCGGTGCGGCCCGAATGGATCGGCAGCGGAATTCGGCTCAACGCGATCGCCCCGGGCATGATCGACACGCCGATGACCAGCGGGGACGACCTCGACCCCGAGCTGGCCAAGGCCCTGGACTTCTATCCGGTGCCGCTCGGCAGGCGCGGACGCCCGGACGAGATCGCGGCGCTCGTCGAATTCCTGCTCGGACCGGGGTCGACACTGTTCTGCGGAAGCGTCGTCTTCGCCGACGGCGGCACGGATGCCCAGCTACGCCAACAGGATTGGCCCGCCGCGTGGAATCCCACGCCGGAGGAACTTACTCGCCACTTCCAGGCGAAAACGTAGCCAACTCGGATCCCGCCCAGTGCTTGGCGAGGTTCTCGGCCAGGTCCCGGTACGCCTGGGCACCCTTGTTCTTGCGCCCCGCCAGGACCGTGGCACCCGACGCCGTCGCCTCCGCGAACCGCACCGTCCGCGGGATCGGCGGCGCGAGGACCGGCAGGTTGTAGCGGTCGGACACGTCGGACAGCACGTCCCGGCTGTGGGTGGTGCGCGCGTCGTACAGCGTCGGCAGCGCACCGAGCAGCACCAGGTCGGGGTTGGTGATCTGCTGCACCTCGGTGACCGTCCGCAGCAACTGCCCCACACCGCGGTGCGCGAGCGTCTCGCACTGCAGCGGAACCAGTACCGATTGCGCCGCCGTGAGCCCGTTGAGCGTGAGCACACCGAGCGACGGCGGACAGTCGATGATGACCGTGTCGTAGTCGTCCAGCAGCGGCGCCAGCGCGCGCTTGAGGGCGAACTCACGACCGGGACGCATGAGCAGCAACGCTTCCGCGCCCGCGAGGTCGATCGTCGCGGGCAGGAGCGCGACACCGTCCTCGGTGTCGATCACCGCTTCGCGCGCGCCCAGGTCACCCGTCAGCACCTCGTGGACGGAGGCCTCCAGCCGGTCCGGGTTGTGCCCCAGAGAGAAGGTCAGGCACCCCTGCGGGTCGAGATCCACCACCAGAACCTTCTGGCCCAGCCCGACGAGCGCTGCGCCGAGAGAGGCGACCGTGGTGGTCTTCGCGACCCCACCCTTCTGATTTGCCACTGCAAGAACCGTTGTCACGGCTCGATCCTTACCTACTTCGTCGCCGGAGGCGAGCCATACACGCAGATTGACTGACATGATGGATGGATGCCACCCAGTGATTCGCCGCGCGGCCGTCGGATCGTCCTCCTCCGGCACGGCGAAACGGAATGGGCCCGTTGGGGTAAACACACCGGCCGGACCGACGTCCACCTCACCGAACTGGGTGAATCCCAGGCACGGCAGCTGGGCCCGGCGATGGACGCCCTCGCGCTACGCGACCCCCTCGTCATCGTCAGCCCGCGGCAACGCGCCCAGGAGACGGCGGAACTGGCGGGTTTGAAGATCCAGCGCACCTGGGACGCGCTCGCCGAATGGGACTACGGGATCTACGAGGGCATGACGACGCCCGAGATCCGGCAGCAGGTGCCGGACTGGACAGTGTGGACGCACCCGTGCCCGCGCGGCGAACAGGCCGAGCAGGTGCACACCCGCTGCGACCTCGTCCTGTCCGTCGCGCATTCCCAACTGGTCGACCGTGACGTGATTCTCGTCGGGCACGGCCACTTCTCCCGCGCGCTCATCGCGCGCTGGGCGGAGCTTCCCGTCAGCGAGGGGCGCCGGTTCGCGATGTCGCCGGGCGCGTACTCCGTCCTCGGCTTCGAGCACGGGGCGCAACAGGTGGTCAGCCACAACGTGACGACGGAAGGTGCCCGATGATCAGACGCGCAGTACCCGAGGACGTCTCCGCGATCACCGCGATGATCTACGAACTGGCCGAATACCAGAAGGCCCGGGACGAGTGCACCGTCACCGCCGACCAGATCGACGACGCGCTGTTCGGTCCGCGGCCGTCCACGTTCGCCCACGTCGCGACGGACGACGACGATCGGGTCGTCGGGATCGCGGTGTGGTTCCGGAACTTCTCCACGTGGGACGGAACGCACGGCATCTATCTCGAGGACCTGTTCGTCAGCCCGTCCGAACGGGGTTCCGGTCACGGCAAGGCCCTGCTCGCCACGCTCGCGAAGGAGTGCGTCGACAACGGCTACACGCGGCTGTCGTGGTCGGTGGTCAATTGGAACAAGCCGTCGATCGCGTTCTACGAGTCCCTCGACGCGCGACCGCAGGACGAGTGGACGACGTACCGGCTCACCGGGGATCCGCTCGGCCGCCTCGCGTCCGAGGTGAGTTAGCGCTCCGACGGGTTGTCGGCATCGGCTTCCTGGCCGTACTCGGCGGCCATCCATTTCGATGTCGGGCTGCTGAACAGGCACCCGAGGGCTCCCACCACGACGACGCCGAGCAGCACACCGAAGAACGGCTGGTGGGAATCGGTGAGCAGCGACCATGCCACCGGAAGCAGCAGCAGTTGGGCGACGATCGCGATCGCCCGCCCCCAGCGCCTGCCGAAGATCAGGGCGAGCCCGGCGGCGAGCACGGCGCCACCGAGAATGGCGAACCAGGCGGCGGTGCCGTATCCGCTGCTGACGCTCTGGTCGTGCCCGAGCAGCCCCCGGACCACCAGCACCACGGCGACACCGACCGCCACCGCGCCCTCGAGCGACACCAGGGCGCCTGCCGCGCGGACCGTGGTGGGCGTGGACTTGCTGAGAGACGGCTTCGGCACGTCGGCCAGCCTAGAACACCCCGCAGCCGGCGGCCTCGGACGGTGACACGTGCCGCCCCGGCTAGGCTTGGGCCCCGTGCGCGCGCTGCTGATCGTCAACCCCAATGCCACATCGACGACCCCCGCCGGGCGGGACCTGCTCGCGCACGCGCTGTCGAGCCGGGTGCGGTTGACGGTCGCGCACACGACGCACCGCGGCCACGCCGCCGAACTGGCGCAGCAGGCCTGCGTCGACGGGATGGGCCTGATCATCGTCCACGGCGGCGACGGCACCGTGAACGAGGTGGTCAACGGGCTGCTCGGCACCCCGGACCCGAAGTCGACGAGTGCGGTGACGGTGGGGCCGATACCCCCGATCGCCGTCGTCCCCGGCGGGTCGGCGAACGTGTTCGCCCGCTCGCTCGGCATCGCTCCCGACCCGGTGGACGCCACCAACCAGCTCATCGACCTCCTCTCCCACCGGCAGCGGCGCAGGATCGGGCTCGCCCACTGTGACCACCGCTGGTTCACGTTCAACGCGGGCGTCGGCTGGGACGCCCAGGTGTGTGAGGCGGTCGACATGCACCGTAAGAACGGGCGGCCCGCCACACCGGCGCAGTACGTCCGCGCGGCGGTGCGCGTGTTCTTCCGGTCGAAGTACGCGGAGCCGACCCTCACCGTCGAGGTTCCCGATCGCGATCCGGTCGAGGGCGTTCATTACGCCTTCGTGTCGAACGCGAGTCCCTGGACGTATCTGAACAAGCGGGAAGTCCACACCAATCCCGACACCACCTACGACACCGGCCTCGGTGTGTTCGCGATGCGATCCACCGCGATCCTCACCACTCTGCGGGTGGCCCGCCAGCTGCTGACCCCCGGCACCCGCCCGAAGGCGAAGAAACTCGTCCGGGTCGACGACGTGCCGTGCGTGCGGATCTCCGCGTCGGAGCCGATCGGATTGCAGATGGACGGCGACTACATCGGACTTCGCAACGTGGTGGAGTTCGTGTCGGTACCCGACGCGCTGGATGTCGTCGCGCCGCCGCGACCCTGAGCAATTCTCGAGAATCCCCGTTTTCACCTAGCGGGAAGCGCCGGCGCGAGGTAAAAAGGACGGCGCGCCTCGAAGGGCAGCCTAACTACGTGAGCTCCCCCACGGTGCGGCGGTTTTCTATTGACATCCCGCCAGTTCGTGAAAGCATTCACAAGCAACAGTGCGGAAACATTCTCTACGCACACATGAACTCATGAAGACGAAACGGTGCACGACGCACCCAGTTAAGGAGCAGAAGGATGGACTGGCGCCACAAGGCAATCTGTCGCGACGAAGACCCCGAGTTGTTCTTCCCTGTGGGCAACAGCGGTCCGGCTCTCGCGCAGATTGCTGATGCCAAGGTTGTCTGCAACCGCTGCCCGGTGACCGCCGAATGCCTCTCGTGGGCACTCGAGTCGGGCCAGGACGCCGGTGTGTGGGGCGGCATGAGCGAAGACGAGCGTCGCGCACTCAAGCGCCGGAACGCTCGGACGCGTGCACGCACCACCGTCTGATACTTCAGAAGGAGACGGGCCCGGCACCACATGGTGCCGGGCCTTTTGCTTGCCCGCCGGTCAGTACCTCGGTCCACGACGGCCCAGCGGTACGCGTAACACGGCATCCGTTCCACCCTCCGCCCCCGGGTGCAGACCCAGCGAACCGTTCAGTTCGGCGGCCACCAGGGTCCGGACGATCTGCAGACCGAGCCGGTCGGACCGCTCGAGGCTGAAACCGGGCGGCAGTCCCCTGCCGTTGTCGTGGATCACGACGTCCAGCCAGCGCGCCGACCGTTCCGCCCTCATGGTGACGGTGCCCGCGGCGCCCGGTTCGAAGGCGTGCTCGATCGCGTTCTGCACGAGTTCGGTCAGCACCATCACCAGCGGTGTGGCCCGCTCCGCGGAGAACACCCCGAAGCTGCCCTCCCGGCGGACCTTGATCGGCGTGCTCACCGTCGCCACATCGGACAGGATCGGCACGAGCCGGTCGACGACCTCGTCGAGGTTCACCTCCTCGTCGACCGACATCGACAGCGTGTCGTGCACGAGGGCGATCGAGGTGACGCGGCGCACCGATTCGCTGAGCGCCTGACGGGCCTCCTCGTTGTTGGTGCGGCGGGCCTGCAGCCGCAGCAACGCGGCCACGGTCTGCAGATTGTTCTTCACCCGGTGATGGATCTCGCGGATCGTCGCATCCTTGCTGAGCAGGGCACGATCTCGCCTCTTCACCTCCGTGACGTCCCGCACGACGACGGCGGCGCCGACCCGCTTGCCGCCGGGTTTGAGTACCAGGGCCCGCAGCAGGACGGTCGCGCCCCGGGCCTCGATCTCCATCCGGCGGCCCGGCTTGTCGGCGATCGTGTCGCGGATGTATCCGGCGACCTCCTGCGACTCGAACGGATCCGTCACGAGTGATCGTGTGGTCGCGGCGAGGTTCTGGCCGATCAGGTCCGAGCTCAGACCCATCCGGTGGTACGCCGACAGCGCGTTCGGACTCGCGTAGACCACGCTGCCGTCTGTGTCCAGGCGGATGAAGCCGTCGCCGGCGCGGGGGCTCGAGTTGGTGTCCGAGCGGGCCTCACGGATCGGGAACGTGCCGTCGCTGATCATCTGGCACAGGTCCTCCGCGCAGTCGAGATACGCGACCTCGAGCGGACTCTGCGCCCGCTGGTGCGACAGGTTGGTGTCCCGGCTCAGGACGGCGATCACCTCGCCGTTCCACCGCACCGGGACCGCGTCGCCGCGCGGTGGCAGACCCGCGTGCCCGCCGCCGTCCTCGGGGCGCACGACGTTGCCCTCCAGCAGCGCCTGCAGCACCTGCGGGTGTTCCGACTCCGACACGACGGTCCCGACGACGTCCTCCGGGAACGCGGTCGACGCGGTGGTGGGCCTGCAGTGCGCGACGCAGATCACGGTGCCGGTCGGGTTGGTGGCCGCGGAGTCCGCTCCGACCCACAGCAGAACGTCCGCGAAGGAGAGGTCGGCGAGCAACTGCCATTCGCCGACGACGCGCTGGAGGTGGTCGACGGCCTCGCCGGGCAGGTCGGTGTGTTCGGCGAGCAGATCGCTCAGGGTCGACATCGCAGGGTGTGTCAGTCAGCTCAGGAGATGACCGCGATCAGGTCGCCCTGCTGGATCACGTCGCCGACCTTGACGTCCACGGAGGTGACCGTGCCGGGTTCTTCGGCGATGACGGGGATCTCCATCTTCATCGACTCGAGGATGACGAGGGTGTCGCCTTCCTTCACCTCGTCACCCGCGCTCACCACAACCTGATACACCGTCGAAACCATTTCGGCGCGCACGTCTTCTGCCATTGTGATCCTTCACTCCCGGGTGTCGAGAAAGCCCTGTTGCAAGGACACCCAACCACACGTGGAAGACTGTGGTGAAAAGAAGGGAGATCTACTCATGGGTAAGCGTGGTCGCAAGAAGCGCAGCCGCAAGGGCAACGCCGCAAACCACGGCAAGCGTCCCAACGCCTGACGCGCCGTAGAACGCACCAGGGGCCGGAAAGCAGCGATGCTTTCCGGCCCCTGATTGCTGTTCTGACGGGTTACGACTCGGGTTCGGTATTCGTGATGAGGATCGTCCGCCGCAACTCGATGGAGAGCCTCTGACGCAGGCTCTCCGGTGCGTGCTCACCGCCGCACTTGCGGTTCACGAGGCTCTTGACCTTCTCCTCGATGCCGTACGCCTCGAGGCACGACCCGCACTCGTCGAGGTGGCGCTGCAGCCGCGCCCGCGAGGCCTCGTCGCATTCGCTGTCCAGCATCAGCCAGACGTCCGCGATGACGGCGGAGCAGTCGAGCTGCTCGAATTCGTCCTGCTCGCTCACCGAGAAACCTCCTGCTCCGCACTCACTACACTGTCGCCGGCCACCTCGTCGGTGCCGCCGCGGTTGAATCCCCGTTCGCGCGCAACGTCGGCGAGCAGTCCCCGGAGCTGTTTGCGCCCGCGGTGCAACCTCGACATCACGGTCCCGATCGGGGTGCCCATGATCTCGGCGATCTCCTTGTACGGAAAGCCCTCGACATCGGCGTAGTAGACGGCCATCCGGAACTCCTCCGGCAGGGCCTGAAGGGCTTCCTTGATGTCGTCGTCGGGGAGCGCGTCCAGTGCCTCGACCTCGGCGGACCGCAGCCCGGTCGACGAATGCTCCGCCGTCGCCGCCAGCTGCCAGTCCGTGATCTCGTCGGTCGGGTACTGCGCGGGCTGCCGCTGCTTCTTGCGGTACGAGTTGATGTACGTGTTCGTGAGAATCCGGTACAGCCACGCCTTGAGGTTGGTGCCCTCGCGGAACGACCGGAACGCCGTGTAGGCCTTCACGTACGTTTCCTGCACGAGGTCCTCGGCGTCCGCCGGGTTCCGGGTCATCCTCAGGGCAGCGCCGTACAGCTGATCCAGAAGTGGGAGCGCATCCCTTTCGAAACGCGCGATCAACTCGTCCTGTGGTTCGGCCTTCTCTGCCGTCGGACGGTCATGTTCCTGCACGCTGATCCCTTCGGTCGCCGTGGGCGTCAACGTTACCGCCAACTGCAGACGCGACGTGGGCTCGATAACCGAGGACATCACGATACGGACCACTCCCTTCGATGCACGGGTCTTCTGCAGGTACCAACACGACTCCCGCCCGCGGTGTTCCCGCACCGCGTGGCAGAGTGTTCGTCCATGGCCGGAACTGCCACTCCCGCGACGAAGTTGCTCGTCACACAGCGCATCGACCACACCGTGCACAGCTACGCGCACGACGAGCGGGCGGAGTCGTACGGTTCGGAGGCCGTCGACGCGCTGGGCGAGACGGTCGGCGTCACCGCCCACCAGGTGTTCAAGACGCTCGTGATCAAACTCGACACGGGCAAGCTGGCCGTGGCGGTCCTGCCGGTGCCGGAGAAACTGTCCCTGAAGGCGGCGGCCGCGGCGCTGGGCGCAGGCAAGGCCGTGATGGCGGACCGCACCGAAGCCGAGCGATCCACCGGTTACGTGTTCGGCGGCATCTCCCCGCTCGGACAGCGGAAGGCACTTCCGACGGTCGTCGACGCGTCGGCGCTCGACTGGGACCGGGTGCTGTGCAGCGCGGGCAGGCGCGGACTCGAGATCGAACTCGCGCCCGCCGATCTGGTGCGGCTCAGCGGAGCCGTCACCGCGGCGGTCACAGCAGGCTGATCTGCTCCCCCACCTGCGCGCCGTCGCGACCGGCCGCGTCGGGGTCGAGGAGTTCCGGGCCGTTGTTCTTCACGCTGTTCACCAGCGTGGACACCCGCCGGACCGTGATGTCGGCGATGGCGTCGGGCGACACCTCGAGCAGGTCCGTGGACGCGGGGTGCTCGGGATCGAGCCACGCGGCCCAGCGGTCGCGGGGCATCACGAGCGGCATCCGGTCGTGCACGTTCTCGAGCTGGGCGGCGGAGTCGACCGTGATGATGCTGCAGCTCAGGACGGGCGGCGACTCCTCGACCGCGGGATCGTGCCAGACCGACCACAGTCCGGCCATGTACAGGCGCGAGCCGTCCTCCGGCGACATGTAGTACGGAATCTTCTTCGCCTTGCCCGCCTTCTTCCCGGCGGCCGCCGGCTCGGTCTCGGTCTGCCACTCGTACCAGCCGTCCATCGGCACGAGGCAGCGCTTGTACTTGAACGAGGTCCGGAAGGCGGGCTTGTTGTCGACCGAATCCGCCCGGGCGTTGAACAGCACCGGCCCCTTGCCGAGCTCCTTCGTCCACGACGGCACGAGACCCCACCGCATCCGCCGGATCCGACGGGCGTCGTGCCGGTCGACCACCGTGAGGACCTGCGTGGTGGGCGCCACGTTGAAGTCGGGCGGACTCTCGTCCTCGCCTGCCTCGTTGATCGCGTCGAGGTCGGCCGCGAGTGTCGCCGGATTCGCAGTGGTCGCATACCTGCCGCACATGTCCACCAGAGTGGCACGAACCACCGACACCCGCGACACGCCGCCCACCCCGCCCGGCGGCCCACCCGATAGGCGAAGATGGAGACCGTGAGCCTGAGCCTGTGGAACGCCCCCCGTGCCGAAGCGCCCGTCGTCGCGACGGTCGCCCTCCCCGGATCGAAGTCGATCACCAATCGCGCGCTGATCCTCGCCGCACTCGCGGACGGTCCGTCCACCCTCACCGGGGCACTGCGCAGCCGGGACACCGACCTCATGATCGACGCACTCCGGACGCTGGGGATCGGCATCGAGACGGCCGGCGCCGACACGACGTTGCGGGTCACTCCCGGACGCCTCCGGGGCGGTGCGGTCGACTGCGGCCTGGCGGGCACCGTCATGCGGTTCCTTCCGCCGGTCGCCGCGCTCGCCGCCGGAACGGTTCACTTCGACGGCGACGAGCAGGCGCGCACCCGCCCCCTCGACACGATCCTGAACGCGCTGCGCGGTCTCGGCGCCGACATCGACGGCGACTCCCTGCCGTTCACCGTCCGCGGCGGGGGCTCCCTGCGCGGTGGCCGGGTCACGATCGACGCGTCCGGTTCTTCGCAGTTCGTGTCAGGGCTGCTGCTGTCTGCCGCCGCGTTCGACGAGGGCGTCACGGTTCATCACGACGGCAAGACGGTCCCGTCGATGCCGCACATCGACATGACGGTCGAGATGCTGCGCGAGTCGGGTGTCGAGGTCTCCACCCCGGCGACGGGCGGGGAGGCCGACACGTGGCGGGTGAGCCCCGGTCCGGTGCGGGCCGTCGACCGGGTGATCGAGCCCGACCTGTCGAATGCCACCGCCTTCCTCGCCGCCGCCGCCGTCACCGGCGGTGAGGTGACCGTTCCGCTGTGGCCTGCCGAGACGACGCAGCCCGGCGACGCGATCCGCGAGATTTTGCTGGCGATGGGCGCCGACGTCCGGCGGGACGGGGCGAACCTCACCGTCCGCGGCCCCCGGCAGCTGACCGGCATCGACATCGACCTGCACGACGTCGGCGAACTCACCCCGACCGTCGCGGCGCTCGCGGCACTCGCGGACGGCCCGTCCCACCTGCGGGGCATCGCGCATCTGCGCGGACACGAGACCGACCGGCTGGCCGCGCTCGCGCACGAGTTCAACTCGCTGGGCGGAAACGTCACCGAGACCGAGGACGGCCTCACGATCGTGCCCGCCGACCTGCACGGCGGGACGTGGCGGTCCTACGCCGACCACCGGATGGCGACGGCCGGAGCCATCGTCGGGCTGCGGGTCGACGGCATCGAGATCGAGGACATCGGCACCACGGCGAAGACGCTGCCCGGTTTCGAGAACCTGTGGGCCACAATGCTGTCCGCGGCTGCGGGCACCGGTCGGAAGGCGAGCTTCTGAGTCGCAGGCAGTACGACGAGTCCGACGTCCGGGTGCGCCCGGGCCGAGGCACGCGCCCGCGCACGAAAACCCGGCCGGAGCACCTCGCCGCCGAGTCGGCGATGGTCGTCGCCGTCGACCGCGGCCGGTGGGGTTGCGTTCTGGGCGGCGACCCCGAGCGTCCCCTCGTCACCATGCGCGCCCGCGAACTGGGCCGCACCCCCATCGTGGTGGGCGACGAGGTGAGCGTCGTCGGCGATCTGTCCGGTAAACCGGACACCCTGGCGCGGATCGTGCGAGTGGCCGAGCGCGCCACGGTGCTGCGGCGCACCGCCGACGACACCGACCCGTACGAGCGGATCGTGGTGGCCAACGCGCAGCAGTTGCTGATCGTCGTGGCGCTCGCCGACCCGCCGCCGCGGACGGGATTCGTCGAACGCGCGCTCGTCGCCGCGTACGCGGGCGGGCTGAGCCCCATCGTGTGCCTGACGAAGAGCGACCTGGAGCCGCCCGAGGAGTTCGCGAGCGCGTTCGCCGACCTCGACGTCCCCGTGGTCGTGGCAGGCCGCGACGATCCGGTCGACGAGGTCCTGGCGATGCTGTCCGGCAGGCTCACCGCGCTGATCGGACATTCGGGGGTCGGGAAGTCGACTCTCGTCAACCGCCTCGTGCCCGACGCCGACCGGGCCGTCGGCGTGGTGTCCGGCGTAGGCAAGGGCAGGCACACGTCCACGCAATCGGTCGCGCTGCCGCTCCCGTCGGGCGGCTGGGTGATCGACACCCCGGGCATCCGGTCGTTCGGACTGGCCCACATCTCCCCGGAGAACGTGGTGGCCGCGTTCTCCGATCTGGCCGCGGCCATCGAGGACTGCCCGCGAGGGTGTACCCACCTCGGCCCGCCCGCGGACCCCGAATGCGCGCTCGACCACCTCGAGGGCAAGGCCGCCAAACGCGTCGACGCGGTCCGTCACCTCCTCACGGCCATCGCGTCCAACGAGGCCTGGTGAGGGACGAACCGCGCCGTGGCGGAACTGTCTAGCGGAGTTGTCTAGCGGGAAAGCAGCGCGCGCAGACCGCGACGCTTGCGGGTGCGCTTGATCGCGGAACCCAGCCCCTGACGCCGACCGGTCACGGGATCGATTGTCGCCGTGGTGTTTCCACCGAACCTGCGCTCCGACGCCGTCTCCGGCGCGTCGTCCGCGGTGGCCTTGAGGTACTTGTTCGGCAACGACAGCTTGGCGATGGTGCGCCACGACTTCGCGTACTGCACCAGGAACGGGCCGGTCGTGTACGGCAGGTCGTACTTCTCGCACAACTCCCGCACCCGCACCGCGATCTCCGCGTACCGATTGCTCGGCAGGTCGGGGAACAGGTGGTGCTCGATCTGATAGCTCAGGTTGCCGGACATGAAGTCCATCAGCCTGCTGCCCTCGATGTTGGCGCTACCGAGCATCTGACGCAGGTACCACTGGGCGGGCGTCTCCTTGTCGATGTCGGCCTTGGTGAACTTCTCCGCCCCGTCGGGGAAGTGCCCGCAGAAGATGATGGCGTTGGTCCACACGTTGCGGATGGTGTTCGCTGCGAGATTGGCAGTGAACGTGCTCTTCCACGCGGGTCCGGTCAGGGCCGGGTAGACAACATAGTCCTTGAGCAGCTGCTTGCCGAGCTTCTCGCCGACCTCGCGAAGTTTGCGCTGCGTCTCCTCCTTCGGCACCCGGCCCTTGCTCACCTTGCCGAGCTCGAGGTGCTGCACCGCGACACCCCACTGGAAGAACAGGGCGAGCAGGGTGTTGTAGACGAGGTTGCCCGCGTTGAACGGCTTCCACCGCTGGTCGCGGGTGACGCGCAGAAGGCCGTATCCCACGTCGTCGTCCATGCCGAGGACATTGGTGTACTTGTGGTGCAGGTAGTTGTGGGTCTGCTTCCAATGCGCGGACGGGTCGTTGTTGTCCCATTCCCACGTCGTGGAGTGGATCTCGGGATCGTTCATCCAGTCCCACTGCCCGTGCATCACATTGTGGCCGAGCTCCATGTTCTCGATGATCTTCGCGACCCCGAGCATGCCGGCTCCGAGGACCCAGGCCGGACGCTTGCGACTTCCGAACAGCACGGCTCGGCCGCCGAATTCGAGCACACGCTGCAGTCTGATGGTGTTCCGCACGTACCGCGCGTCACGCTCGCCGCGGGACTCTTCGATATCGCGGCGGATCGCATCCAACTCGCGCCCGAGCGCCTCGACATCGGCTTCGGTGAGATGTGCGTATTCCTTGACATCTGCAATCGCCATGGGGGACCTCCTCCTGGCTGGTCGACAGTTCACACCGGATAGGCGCTGACATGACCTACCGTACCGTAAGTTACGGCACCGTAGGTTACCTGAGTGTAGGTGTGAGTGAAATCACCGTCGACGACGCGAGATCTTGGCCTCCGCGTGAGCGCGCAGCGCCGACAACAGACCGCGGCGCTGCCCCGTCACGGGATCGGTGCGCAGCGTCTCGACCATCGCAGCACCCGCGTCGCGGGCATCGCGGAACTTGCGCTCCGACGACGTCTCGGGGGCATCGTCCGCCGTCGCCCACAGGAGACGGTCGGGCAGAGCCAGCTTGTGGATCGTGCGCAGGGCCAGTAGATACTGCTTGGCGAGCGAGCCCGTGGTGTAGGGCAGGTCGTACTTCTCGCACAGCGCCCGCACCTTCACGGCGATCTCCGGGTACCGGTTGCTCGGCAGATCGGGGAACAGATGGTGCTCGATCTGATAGCTGAGATTCCCGCTAATGAAACCCATGATCTTGCCGGAGTCGAAGTTGGCACTGCCGAGCATCTGCCGGAGGTACCACTCGTGCCGGGTCTCGTTCTCGTATTCGTCCACGGTGAACTTCTCGGCGCCGTCCGGGAAGTGCCCGCAGAAGATCACCACGTACGCCCACAGGTTCCGCACCAGGTTGGCGGTGGTGTTCGCCGTCAGCGTCGACTTCCACGCCGGCCCCGCGAGCACCGGGAACAGGAGGAAGTCCTTGCCGACCTGACGGAAGATCTTGCGGGCGAAATCCTTGTTGGCCTGCGAGTTGAGCTGGCCCTTCTCGGCGCCCTCCAGTTCGGCCGCGAACGTGAGGTCGTGGAGCGCGATGCCCCACTCGAACGTGGCGGCCAGGATGATGTTGGCGAACGGCTGCAGCAGGTTGATCGGCCGCCACTCCTCGTCGCGGGTCATCCGGAGGATGCCGAAACCGACGTCGGAATCCATTCCCACGATGTTGGTGAACGTGTGATGGGAGTAGTTGTGCGCCCGCTTCCAGTGCTCGGACGGCCCCGTCTGGTCCCACTCCCACGACATCGAGTGGATCTCCGGATCGTTCATCCAGTCCCACTGGCCGTGCATCACGTTGTGGCCGAGTTCCATGTTCTCGATGATCTTCGAGAGGGAGAGCATCGCGGTGCCCGCTAGCCAGGCCGGACGGTATCGGCTGCCGAACAGGGCGAGGCGGCCACCGAGCTCGAGCAGTCGTTGCGCCCGGATGGCCCGGCGGATGTATCGGGCGTCGCGGACGCCGCGCGAATCCTCCACGTCGAGCCGGATCGCATCCAACTCACGCCCGAGCGATTCGATGTCCGCTTCGGTCAGATGCGCGAACTCTTTGATGTCGGTGATCGCCACCGTGCTCCTCCGTCTGGTGAGAGTCCGAGAATAGCGGAGTCAGGTGAACAACACGCTCACGCTCACGCGTCGAGCGTGCAGTCCCCTGCCGCCGCCGAGATACAAGTCTGGACTCGGTCACCTTCGGCATGCTGCTTGCCGGACCTCAGGTCGATGGCGTGCCCGGCGAGGATCGGCACGACACAGGTCTGGCAGATCCCCATCCGGCAGCCGAACGGCATGAGCGCCCCGACCTGCTCACCGGCCTCGAGGAGAGTGGTGGCACCGTCGATCGTGACGGTCTTGTCGGCCTTGGCGAACGTCACCGTTCCGCCCTCGCCGGACGTGTCCGCGCGGGAGACGGCGAAACGCTCGAGGTGCAGCTTGTCCTCGATGTTCTCGTCGCGCCACAGCGTCTCGATCTCGTCGAGCATCGGCAGCGGCCCGCAAGCCCACGTCTGCCGCTCGCGCCAATCCGGGCACACCTCGTCGAGCGAGGACAACGCGAACTTGCCCTCACTGCGGGTGAGCTGGATCTTGCACCGGAAGTCGTCGTGCTCCTCGTGGAGCTTAGTGAGTTCGTCGGCGAACATCACGTCGGCGTCGGTGGGCGCCGAGTGGACATGGAAGACGTCGGGGAGCTGGCCGCGCCGGTTCATCGTACGCAGCATCGCCATGACCGGAGTGATGCCGCTGCCCGCGGTGAGGAACAGGATGCGCTGCGGCGGCGGGTCGGGCAACGCGAAGTTGCCCGTGGGCGTCGCGAGCCGGACGATCGTCCCGGACGGCACACCGTTGACGAGGTGACTCGACAGGAATCCCTCGGGCATCGCCTTGACGGCGATGGAGATGCGCTTGTCGTCCCAGTTCGGCGGCGAGGTGAGGGAGTACGAACGCCAGTGCCAGCGTCCGTCGACGTGCAGGCCGATGCCGATGTACTGGCCGGGCTCGTAGTCGAAGTCGAATCCCCAGCCCGGCTTGATGACGATCGTGGCGGAGTCCGCCGTCTCCGCGCGCACGTCCACGATCTGTCCGCGCAGCTCGCGGGCGGACCACAGCGGGTTGGCCAGGTGCAGGTAGTCGTCGGGCAGCAACGGCGTCGTCAGACGTGCCACCGCACCGCGCAACCAATTGAGCTTGGACCGCTTGGCGGGCACGACCGCTGCTGCGGGCGCCTCGATCCAATCCTTCAGACCCATCCGACCTCCACCTTTTCCGTCACGACCTACGCTACCGTAGGTTTTCAAGTTACGGTACCGTAGGTTACCCCAAGGTAAGAGGACGTACCGGTCAGAGCAGTTCGAGCAGGAACGGAAGCTCCTGGGTGGCGTACCACGCCAGAACGTGATCCTCGGCGTCGCCGAGGACGAACTCGGCGTCCGGATCCCCGAGATCCGCCTCGTCGATCGCCGACACGGCCCGTTCGATATCGGGCTCGGCCTCCGCGAGGTCCACGTGCACCGACGCGACCCGGCCGATCGTCACCGGACCGGGCAACCGGACGACGGCGTCGTCGAGGTCTGGACGAGGTGTCACGTCGTCGATGTCCGCGGCGACCACGGCACGGCGGAAGCGGACCCCGTCGCTCCCGCTCTCCCCCACCCGGCCCGCGATCAGACGCAGCGACGCCCGGGCGGCCTCGGCCATCGCGACCTCCGCCAGTTCGTCGTCGTCGCCCGACGAGTACGCCTCGCGGAGCGTGGCGGTGACGGCGAAGGCGGTACGGCTCATCGGATCGAACTCCTGGTCGGCGACGAGCCGCTGGAGGATCTCGATCGTCGCGGGAACGTACACCCTCGTCATGCGTCACCCGTCATTCGCACCGCGGACTTCTCACCGGCTGGCATCCAACAACTCCTCGAGAGATTCGTACAGCAGCGCCGCCACCACGTCCACGTCGGCCATGGCGTCACGGTCTGCATTCAAACCGTAGTAGACGTTGCCGTCGTAGGACGTGAGGCCGATGCTCAAAGTCTGGTTTTTCAGCAGGGGCGACACCGGGTACATCTCGAGCATCCGCGCTCCCCCGACGTACAGCGGCATCTGCGGACCCGGAGCATTGGTGATCATCAGATTGAACATGCGCTGCGAGAAGCTGCTCGCGACACGGGCACTCATCGCATGCAGCGTGGCGGGCGCGAACCCCGACAACCGCACCAGGGTCTCCGCGGTGACCCGCTGACTCTGCTTCGCGTGCGCCTCCATGGCGTGCGCCACGTGCGACAGCCGCACCACCGCGTTCGGTTCCCCGACCGGCAGATCGATGAGGAAGGACGACACCATGCTCCGCGGGTCCACCCACTCGCCGCGGCGGGACGCCTCGTCGTCGGCCTCGGGATCCGTCGCGTACACGGACATCGGGACCATGGCCCGGACCGTGGTCGACTCGGCCACCGGTTCACCGCGGGACAGCAGCCAATACCGCATCGCACCCGACACGACGGCGAGGATGACGTCGTTGACCTCGCACCCGTACTGCGCGCGGATCTTCCGGTAGTCGCCCAGTTCGGTCTTGACCACCGCGAAGCGCCGGTTGCGGGAGATCGTCGCATTGAGTGGACTCGACGGCGCCACCTGCGTCGCGGTGCGGACCACGGCGGCGAGCTTGCCGACGGTGCGCACGGTCTCGCCGAGCGCAGACGCCATGTCACCCAACGTCATCCGCAGCGCGGCCAGACCCTCGCCCGGCCTCGACACCATCTCCGCCAGCGCCCCCGCGATGAGAGTGGACTCACTGGGGGCGGGGCTCGGCATCCACAGCTCCTCGGCCATCGGCCGCCGGGTCTTCGCCGGGTCCAGGATCACCTGACCGATCTCGAGCGCCGTCTCGCCGTCGACCAGCGAGGAATGCGACTTCGTGAAGATCGCGAAGCGGTTGTTCGACAACCCCTCCACCAGATACATCTCCCACAGGGGACGCGTGTTGTCGAGGGGCCGGGACGTAAGCCGAGCGACCAGGTCGTGCAACTGGGCGTCCGACCCGGGCTTCGGCAGCGCCGACCGCCGGACGTGGTACTCGATGTCGAAGTCCTGATCGTCCACCCACACCGGCCGCGACAGTCCCAGCGCCACCTCCCGCACCTTCTGCCGGTAGCGCGGCACCAGGCTCAACCGCTCCTCGACGAGGCTCAGTAATTCCTCGTAGGACAACCCGTTTCGCGGCTTCCGGAAGATCGCCAGCGATCCCACGTGCATCGGCGTACTGCTCGCCTCGAGGAAGTAGAACGACGCATCCTGCGTAGTCAGTCTCGTCACCATGTCGGCGCCTGTCCCCCTTGCATCCCGTCTCGATCCACCTCGAGAAGTATCGCTATCTCGTCCGCCGTGGCCGCGCCGTCGACGTGGTGGATGCCCACCATCCCGACAGCCACCGCGCCCCGGACGTTGACCGGCAGGTCGTCGACGAAGATACAGTCGCCCGGGTCCAGACCGAGCGCGCCGGCCGTCAGCCGGTAGATCCGCGGATCAGGTTTGGCGACACCGACATCCCCGGACAGCACGACCTGATCGACCAGCCGGCCGTCGCCGAGTTCCCGCAACCACTGCGCGCCGGGACCGCCGGGATCGTTACTGAGGATCGCGGTCCGCACACCACGGGTCCGGGCACCGGCGAGGACGGACGACAGGCCGTCCATGTCCGAACCGGGACCCGCGAGAACACCGCCGAAGTCCAATATCAATCCCCGCACGTCCCCACCCTAGGGTCCGCCCGACGGTTCGGCGACACGAGTCCGCTCCGCGGTACGGCGACACGAGTCCGCTCCGCGGTACGGCGACACGACGACGGGATCCGTGCGATCATGACCGCTACGACGGCCGTCTCATGCCGAAACCGGGGGGGTAAGAAATGAGTGAGTCCTACACGTTCCTGTCACGGGTGCCGCGCTTCGAGCCGGCGGCCGGCGACGACGCCGCGCCGATCCTGCCGGGCAGTGCGGCCGCGTCGTCGGCTGCGCGGCACCCGCACGGGCACGGCAGGCACCGGTCGTCGCCGCACTCGGGGGCGTCGCCGCGCACCGCCGCGACGCACCCGGGAACTCTGCCGATTCCGTCGCCGGACGTTCAGCGGTTCACGGAGCAGGCGTTCCGACTGGTTCTCGAAGTGCTGGATCGGCGGCGCAACGTCCGGCAGCTGCGGCCACTGGTGACGCCGTCGCTCGTCGACGTGGTGCGCACGTTCGCGCTCGCGGAGTCGCCCGCCCGGCGACTCGGTGTCGCGGCGCTCGTCCGCGTGCATCTACGCGCGGTGGAGCCCTGCGTCTTCGAGGCCTTCGGCACGTACGGCCGGGGGCCACGGATCTTCGTGATCGCAGCCCGTGTCGAACAACAGTCCGACACGGGCTGGACCGTCACCTCGCTGGTGATCGGCTGATCGTCCCCACTGCGGTCAGCGCTTGCGCTTGGTGCGCGGGGCCTTCTTGCCCTTCGACTGCGACCGCGCGGCCTCGCGCCGCTGGCGACGGGTTCCGGCGTCGGCGGAATCGTCCGATTCTGCCGCTCCGCGGCGGCTGAGCTGGGCGTTGCCGTCTTCGGCGGGCCCGGAATACGTGAGCCCGCGGGGCTCGCCGTCGTCGAGTCCCTTCGCGCGGAGGGCCGACGGTGCCGCCGTGCCCTGCGCCTGCTGCGCTGCCTCCTGGGTGGGCAGCGGTCGCGGCGCCGCCGGAGCGGGTGCGGCCGACGCCGTCGCCGCCGCGGAAGCCGCGGTGACGCTGACGCCCGGGGCCTGCGCCGCCTGCGGGGCGGCCGCCTCGACCTGGAGGTTGAACAGGAATCCGACCGACTCCTCCTTCAGGCCCTCGAGCATTCCACCGAACATGTCGAAACCTTCGCGCTGGTACTCGACGAGCGGATCACGCTGGGCCATCGCCCGCAGGCCGATGCCCTCCTTCAGGTAGTCCATCTCGTAGAGGTGCTCGCGCCACTTCCGGTCGAGGACGCTCAGCAGGACCCGGCGCTCGAGTTCGCGCATCGATCCCTCACCGGCGACGCCGTCGATCTCGGCCTCACGCCGTGTGTAGGCGTCGTGCGCGTCCTTCAGCAGGGTCTCGCGCAACTCGTCGGCGGTGATGTCCTTCGTCTCGTCGTCGCCGTCGCCGACCAGTTCCTTGTAGTCGACACCGATCGGGTACAGCGTCTTGAGCGCCGTCCACAGTTGTTCGAGATCCCAGTCCTCGACATAGCCCTCCGCGGTGGCGCCGTCGACGTAGGCGGTGACCACGTCGGTGATCATCTTCTCGACCTGGCCCTCCATGTCCTTGCCTTCGAGGATCTGACGGCGCTCGTTGTAGATGACCGTGCGCTGCTGGTTCATCACCTCGTCGTACTTGAGGACGTTCTTGCGGATCTCGAAGTTCTGCTGCTCGACCTGAGTCTGAGCGCTCTTGATGGCCTTCGAGACCATCTTCGCCTCGATCGGGACGTCGTCGGGCAGATTGAGCCGGGTCATGATCGACTCGAGCGCCGCACCGTTGAACCGTCGCATCAACTCGTCGCCGAGCGACAGGTAGAACCGCGACTCACCCGGATCGCCCTGACGACCCGACCGGCCGCGCAACTGGTTGTCGATGCGCCGGGACTCGTGCCGCTCGGTGCCGAGGACGTACAACCCGCCGGCCTCACGGACCTTGTCGGCGTCGGCCTTCACCTCGGCCTTGACCTGGTCGAGGACCTCGTCCCACGCCGCCTCGTAGTCGTCGGGGGTGTGGACGGGGTCGAGGCCCTGCTTGCGCAGCGCGATGTCCGCGATGATGTCGGGGTTGCCGCCGAGCACGACGTCGGTACCACGACCGGCCATGTTGGTGGCCACGGTGACCGCGCCCGACCGGCCGGCCTCGGCGATGATCTGGGCTTCCTGCTCGTGGAACTTCGCGTTCAGGACGTTGTGCGCCACGCCGCGCTTGGTGAACTGCTTCGACAGGTACTCGGACCGCTCGACGCTGGTTGTGCCGATGAGGACCGGCTGGCCCTTCTCGTGCCGCTCCACCACGTCGTCGACGACGGCGTCGAACTTGGCTTCCTCGGTCTTGTAGATCAGGTCGCCGTTGTCGACGCGGACCATCGGCCGGTTGGTGGGGATCGGGATGACGCCGAGGTTGTAGATCTGGTGCAGCTCGGCGGCCTCGGTCTCGGCCGTACCCGTCATGCCCGACAGCTTGTCGTAGAGGCGGAAGTAGTTCTGCAGCGTGATCGTGGCGAGGGTCTGGTTCTCGGCCTTGATCTCGACCTTCTCCTTGGCCTCGATCGCCTGGTGCATGCCCTCGTTGTACCGGCGGCCGACGAGGACGCGGCCGGTGAACTCGTCGACGATGATCACTTCGCCGTCGCGGACGATGTAGTCCTTGTCCTTCGTGTACAGCTCCTTGGCCTTGATGGCGTTGTTCAGGTAGCTCACGAGCGGCGAGTTGGCGGCCTCGTACAGGTTGTCGATGCCGAGCTGGTCCTCGACGAGCTCGACGCCGGCCTCGTGGACGCCGATGGTGCGCTTGCGGATGTCGACCTCGTAGTGCACGTCACGCTTGAGCAGCGGCGCGATGCGGGCGAACTCCGCGTACCACTTGCTCGACGCGTCGGCGGGGCCGGAGATGATGAGCGGGGTCCGGGCCTCGTCGATGAGGATGGAGTCGACCTCGTCGACGACGGCGAAGTTGTGGCCGCGCTGGACGAGATCGTCCAGCGAGTGCGTCATGTTGTCGCGCAGGTAGTCGAACCCGAACTCGTTGTTGGTGCCGTATGTGATGTCCGCCGCATAGGCCGCGCGACGCTCGGCGGGCGACATGCCGGACAGGATCACGCTGGTGTCGAGTCCGAGGAACCGGTGGACGCGGCCCATCCACTCGGAGTCGCGCTTGGCGAGGTAGTCGTTGACCGTGACGACGTGCACGCCGTCTCCGGCGATCGCGTTGAGGTATGCAGGCAACACGCAGGTCAGGGTCTTGCCTTCACCCGTCTTCATCTCGGCGATGTTGCCGAAGTGGAGGGCGGCACCGCCCATGATCTGCACGTGGAAGTGCCGCTGGTCGATGACCCGCCAGGACGCCTCGCGGGCGACCGCGAACGCCTCGGGCAGCAGCTCGTCGAGCGTCTCGCCGTCACGGTAGCGGGCGCGGAACTCCTCGGTCTTCGCGCGGAGTTGCTCGTCGGTCAGGTCTTCGACCTCGGGCGACAGCGAGGAAACGTGGTCGGCGATGTGCTTGAGCCGCTTGACCATGCGACCTTCACCAACACGGAGCAGCTTCGATAGCGACAGCGACGGCACAGTCTTGTTCGTCCTCAATCTTCGGCAGTGGATGGGTGACACACAAAATCCGGCCGGAGGTCCGAGAACCCCGGCCGGATTCCATGGTAGGCGCTTCCGCGATCGGACGAGTAGACCGACCGCTCGGATCGTCAGGCGGAACGGGAGTAGATCACGCCAGTCGGATCAATCCGTAGTCGAACGCGTGTCGCCGGTAGACGACGGTCGCCTTGTCCGACTCCTTGTCGTGGAACAGGAAGAAATCGTGTCCTACCAGCTCCATCTCGTACAAAGCGTCATCGACGGTCATCGGCGTGGCCGTGTGTTCCTTGGTTCGCACGACGTGACCCGGTGTGTGCTCGTCCGACACCTGACCGTCCAGGGAGATGTCGGGACTGATGCCGAGACTCTCGTCCTCGGCGAGTGCGGCGGTGGCCTCCGCCACCGACACCGGGGTCTTTTCCCCGTAATGGACTTTCTTCCGGTCCTTGGTGCGGCGGAGCCTGCTCTCGAGCTTGGCGGTCACCGACTCGAATGCTGCATAGAAACTGTCGGCGCATGCCTCGGCTCGGGCTACCGGCCCCTTGCCTCGGGCAGTGATCTCGACGCGCTGGCAGTTCTTCCTCTGGCGTCGATTGGGTTCGTGTTGAAGTTCGACATCGAACAGGAATATGGAGGGATCGAAGCGCTCGAGGCGCGACAGCTTCTCGGAGACGTACACGCGGAAGTGGTCGGGTACCTCGACGTTGCGTCCCTTGACGACGATCTCGGCGGTGGGGGTATCCGTCTTCTCTTGTGCTTCCGTAGTGCGGTCGTCGACGAAAACCGAGGCTTGCGAAGGGGTCGTCACTCGTACCTCCCGATTACGGCCCCGCCCCTTGATGGGCGGCGGCGAGTTTGAGCAATGCCGGAAGGGGGTCCGCCCGGCACCAGGTTCGAAGTTCCACCTCCTACCTGTGATTTCGGGTGTGTCCGCGACGCTAGTACGTAACGCGCGCGAGTGCCACTGTTCGGCAGAATTTCATCCAACACCCGCCACCACGACCACCGCGCTGATCCGGATACCCACTCTCGACAACACCCGAACCGACTCGGTCGCCGTCGCGCCGGTGGTCGACACGTCGTCCAGCAGCACCACCGAAACCCGTTGCAACGATGACGATTCCGACTCGAGATGTCGCGCGAATGCTGCGCCGCTGCGCGTCAACCGAACGCCACCCTCGAGGTTTACTCGACGTTGATCTGCGTTCAGTCCGACCGAATCACGCACGGCGCGCCGCATCACGAGCGCGGGACACACGCGCCTGTCCCCCACCGCGGCGACGGCGATCCGGGTCACGGGGTCGCCGCCGCGTGCGCGGGCCGCCCGGGGACGCGTCGGCGCGGGCACGAGGACCACCGGAGCGACGTCCGGCGGATCGAGTTCACCCCACTGGTGCAGACGGCTCAGAGCGCCCGCGACGGCGGCGCCGATCGGCGCGGCGAGATCACGCCGTCCGCGCTCCTTCGCGGCGATGACGACCCGGCGGCGGGCACCCGAGTACGGCCCGAGCGCCCACACCCCGACCCCGGGATCGACGCGCGGCCGGAGCAGCACGGGATCGTCGGCCAACTCGGCGGCGCAGCGGGCACACCATGGGGTGCCCGGCACGCCGCACCCACCGCACTCGGCGGGCAGGACCAGGTCGAGCAAGGTGCGGAGACCGGGCAGGGCGCGCATGCGGGCAGTATCCACGTTCGCACCGACAGCCGGTCCGCACCGGCGGCCTCAGCCCGGCAGGACCGGGATCGCCTTCACACCCGTCAACCCGGGAACCTCCCGCCAGTACCGGTCGCCGGCCGGATCGTTGTTGTTCAACTGGAACACCGCCCGGGAGTCGGCGACGAACTCCGTGGTCGTCGACGCGTCCACGGCCACCACCGGCGCGGTCAGGTTGCGACTCGGCAGCGCGTCCATCCGCGAACCGTCGACAGCCACCTGCACCACCGGGATGTCCGACGCCGCACGCGCGACGACGATCGTGTCGCTCGTGCTCCAGTCCAGGGACAGCGCCGGGCTGCCCAGTCCGATCGCGACCGCACGAGGATTCGTCAACGCGAACTGACCACCCGGCGTCTGGGTCACGATGGCGAGATAGACCTTGCCGTCGACGATCAGTGCCGCACGCACCCCGTCGCGGGACAGGCGCAACTCGGTGATCGTGGCGCCCAGTGCGGTGACGGCGCCGGCGTCGACGTTGACCACCGACGTCCGGCCGGTGCCGGGCTCGCGCAACACCCGAATGACCGTGTTGCCGTTGACCGCTGCCCAGATCGCCGAGTTGTCGGGCGCCCACGTGGGGCGGGTGATGGCGCCACCCTCGAGCACCGATGCGGCACCGTCCTCGTACGCCCCGACCATCAGCGAACTCGCGGGTTCCGGCGCGGGACGCCCGGTGTCCGCGACCGCGGCGACCAGTTTCCCGTCCTGCGACAGCGCGAGCGACCGCATGTTGCGGGCCGAACCGAAGTACCCGGGCACCGGGGTGACACCGGTCTCGGTGACGCTCACCATCGACCCCTCGCGCAGCGCGTGCAGGCCGACGGTGGCGCTGGACGTCGCGAACGGGTTCATGGACGCGACGTCGGCGGTGGTCCACCCGTTCGGGAACCGCTCGTCGAACGGCTCGCCGTCGGCGAGCAGCACGTAGGGGCCCGAGATCTCCGCGTTGGCCAGCGTCCAGATCACCTGCGCCGCGAACAGCTGCTTCTGCTGCGCGTCCATCGGCGGCACGCCGGCGAAGTCGATCCGGATCCCGCCGAGCCCCACCCCGACCTGCGCGGTGCGGCCATCGGCCTTCGTGATCGGGCCGCGCACCGAGATCCCGTCACCGAGTTCGTTGCGGACGGCCGGGGCGAGCGCGGCCTTGGGCCCGTCGATCAGCAGGCCGATCAGCTGCGACGCCATCTGGTCCTGGGCGCCCGACACCCAGCGCGGGTCCGGCACGACCGTCGTCCCGGCCGGGTCGAGGAAGTACAGCGACTTGCGCTGGTACGTGTTCAGGAACTGTGCCCGATCGAGGATCACGCCTGCGGGGAGTTCGGAGATCCGCCATTCGCCGCCCTGCAGCTCGAGACTGATCTTCGTTTCGAAACTGCCCTCCTCCGCCACGTACAACCCACCGGGCTCGAGCTGACCCACCTTGTTGGCGCGGATCGTGTACGTCGCCTGGTCGGCCGACCGGGTCTCCGGGAGCACGTCGACCTTGTCGACGATGGTGGCGCTGGCCGCGTCGTCCCACCTGCCGGACACACCGGGGGTGAGGAACTGGCGGGCAGCGAGGTGCCGGTCGGTCGGATCGGTGCTGGCCTTGAAGAAGTCGCGCAGCAGCAGGTCGGGTTCGCGTCCCGGCGCCGGGGCCGCGACACTCGAGCCCGGCGAGTCACGGTTGATCGTGCCGATCGCCTGCGGGGTGGACGAATCCGGGAGGCTCGCGCACCCGCTGACGGTCACGAGCACCGCGAGGGCGATCGCACCGCACACCGACCGCGACTGCAGGGCGGATCGCCGGCCGGGCGTCACAGGTCCGACTCCGGCACGTGCGCACCGTCCCGGTCACCGACGTGCGCACGCTCACGTTGCTGGGGAATCGTGCGGGACTCGTCGGCCGCCGCCTCCGGGGTCTCGTTGCGCACCGGCAACGTGTCGTCGCCCGGAACCGGCTGTCCTTGAACGTATTTCGCGGTTCCCGGTTTCAGCGGCAGCGGGCTCGACACGACCTTGCGTCCCCGGACGCGGGGCAGCGTCAACCGGAAGCAGGCGCCCTGACCGGGTTCACCCCACGCCTCGAGCCTGCCGTCGTGGAGATTCGCGTCCTCCACACTGATCGCGAGTCCGAGGCCGGTACCGCCCGACCGCCGCACGCGCGACGGATCGGACCGCCAGAACCTGTTGAACACCAACTTCTCCTCGCCCGGCCGCAGGCCCACGCCCTGGTCGCGCACGATGAACGCCACAGCGCTGTCGTCGGCGCGCACGCGCAGCAGCACCGGTTTGCCTTCTCCGTGATCGATCGCGTTCGCCAGCAGGTTCCGCAGGATGCGCTCGACCCGACGCGGATCCACCTCGGCCATCACCGCCTGATCGGGCAGGTCCACGATCAGTTCGGTCCCGCTCTCGCGCGCGAGATGGCGGACGGTCGAGATCGCCGCGCGCGCACACATCCGGACGTCGAGTTGCTCGGCGGCCAGTTCCGCGACGCCGGCGTCGTGCCTGCTGATCTCGAGGAGATCGGCCAGCAGCCCCTCGAACCGGTCGAGTTCCGCGACCAGCAACTCCGAGGACCGCCGCAGCACGGGGTCGAGATCGTCGCTGCCGTCGTGAATGAGGTCGGCCGCCATGCGCACCGTCGTCAGCGGCGTCCGCAGTTCGTGGCTCACGTCGGAGGTGAATCTCTTCTGGAGGTTGCCGAACTCCTCGAGCTGGGTGATCTGCTTGGACAGACTCTCCGCCATCTCGTTGAACGACATCGCCAGCCGGGCCATGTCGTCCTCGCCGCGCACGGGCATGCGTTCCTTCAACCGGCCGTCCGCGAAACGCACCGCGATCCGTGACGCCGACCGGATGGGCAGAACCACCTGCCGGGCGACGAGGAGCGCGATGGCCGCGAGCAGCACGGCGAGCACGGCGCCACCCACCAGCAGCGTGCCGCGGACCAACGACAGGCTGCGGTCCTCACTGGCCAGCGGGAACACCAGGTACAGCTCGAGTGTGGAGATCGCCGACGCGGTCGGGCTCCCGACGATCAGCGCCGGCCCCGAATAGCCTTCCGGATCGTTCACGGTGGCGAACTGGTACGCCACCTGACCGGCCTGGACGAACGCCCGCAGCGATTCCGGGATCTGGTCCGCCGGACCACTCGACGTCGGCGCGCGGGGGCCGTCGCCGGGCACGATCAGCACCGGGTCGAACGTGCCCGCCGAACCCGACGCCTGCCCGGCGTCGGGTTCACGATTCGTCAGGGCAGCCCTGGCGCCGTCGAGCTGCGTGGTGGGCGAACTGCTGTCGTCCGCGCCTGCCAGCTGGCCCTCGACCGTGCTCCGGGCACGGTCCATCTCCTCGGTGGCCGCGTTGATCTTCGTCTCGAGCAGACGGTCGGTGATCTGACTCGTCAGCACGACGCCGAGCACGACGATGACGATGAGCGACAACGTCAACGTCGAGACGACGACCCTCAGCTGCAGCGAACGACGCCACGTGTGCGCGAGGGTATTGCTCAGTGAGTGACCCCACCGAAGGATCGGCGAAACGCGTCGGTTGACACGACGCCGCCATCGGGAAACACCTGTCACGGCGGTCCGGCCTTGTAGCCGACCCCCCTGACCGTCAAAACCACTTCGGGATTCTCGGGATCAGTCTCGACCTTGGCGCGCAGGCGCTGCACGTGCACGTTGACCAGTCGGGTGTCGGCCGCATGTCGGTAACCCCACACCTGCTCGAGCAGCACCTCACGGGTGAACACCTGTCGCGGCTTGCGCGCCAGAGCCACCAGCAGGTCGAACTCGAGGGGGGTGAGTGAGATCAGTTCTTCGCCCCGGCTCACCTTGTGGGCGGGGACGTCGATGACGATGTCGGCGATGCTGAGCAGCTCGGCCGGCTCGTCCTCGGTCCGGCGAAGCCGAGCCCGGACCCGAGCCACCAGTTCCTTGGGCTTGAACGGCTTCATGATGTAGTCGTCCGCGCCGGATTCCAATCCGAGGACCACGTCGACGGTGTCCGTCTTCGCGGTCAGCATCACGATGGGAACACCGGAATCGGCCCGCAGGACACGGCACACGTCGATGCCGTTCATGCCGGGCAGCATCAGGTCGAGCAGCACCAGGTCGGGGCGTGTCTCCCGGACCGCGGTGAGCGCCTGGGTCCCGTCCCCCACCACATACGGATCGAATCCTTCGCCGCGGAGCACGATCGTGAGCATCTCCGCGAGCGCAGTGTCGTCGTCGACAACCAGAATCCTTGGCTTCATGTCCCTATCGTTGCATCTTCGGAGGCCGTAACAGCCCGTTCGCCGTTACGGCGTGCCGTGTTCTTTCTCGTCACGGCGTGCCGTGTCGTCACTCAAGAGTGCCAGGTTTTCGGCGAGCGTGGCCGGATCGGTGTCCGGGGTGAGCACCCACCACGGCGAAATCCAGTCCTTCACGGCCAGCTCGCGGTACACCTCACCGGTGCGTTCCTGCAGCCCACGGTCGCGTTCGTAGGCGTCGAGCGACCGGCTGGCATCCGCCGATTCGCGGCCACGGGCGCGTTGCGCGGCGAGCGCCACGGGAACGTCCAGGTACAGCTGCAGGTCGGGTCGGGGCAGCCCCAGCCGCTCGAATTCGAGGTCCTCCACCCAGCCCACGAACTCCCCGTCCGCCGCCTGGTGCAACCGGGCCGCGCCGTACGCGGCGTTGGACGCCACATAGCGGTCGAGGATCACCAGATCGTGGCCGGCGAGCAGTGCGGACAGCTCGCCGACGGCACCGGACCGGTCCAGCGCGAACATGACGGCCATCGCGTGCACGGAGTCGGCGAGGTCCCCGTGCGCGCCCTTGAGCGCCTCGGACGCCAGATCGGCGTGCACGGACCTGCCGTACCGCGGAAAGTCGAGGGTGCCGACCGTCAGACCCCGTTCGGCGAGGCGGGCCACGACCGCGCCGACGAGTGTCCGCTTGCCCGCGCCGTCCAGGCCTTCCAGCGCAATCAGTGTTCCCACGGGGAGAAAGGCTATCCCCCGGCCCGCACGCGACGGACCGGGGGACGCCGCAGCCTCTAGTACCGGTAGTGCTCGGGCTTGAACGGGCCCTCGACGTCGACGCCGATGTACTCCGCCTGCTCCTTGGTGAGCTTGGTGAGGGTGCCACCGAGGGCCTCGACGTGGATCTTCGCGACCTTCTCGTCGAGGTGCTTCGGGAGGCGGTACACCTCGTTGTCGTACTCTTCCGGCTTCGTCCACAGCTCGATCTGGGCGATCACCTGGTTGGAGAAGCTGTTGCTCATCACGAACGAGGGGTGGCCGGTCGCGTTGCCGAGGTTCAGCAGGCGGCCCTCGGACAGCACGATGATCGAGTGGCCGTCCTTGAACCGGAACTCGTCCACCTGCGGCTTGATGTTGATGCGGGTGATCTCACCGGAACGCTCGAGGCCGGCCATGTCGATCTCGTTGTCGAAGTGACCGATGTTGCCCAGGATGGCCTGGTGCTTCATCTGCTTCATGTGATCGAACGTGATGATGTCCTTGTTGCCCGTGGACGTGATGATGATGTCGGCCCAGCCGATGGCCTGCTCGACCGTCTTCACCTCGAAGCCGTCCATCAGTGCCTGGAGGGCGTTGATGGGGTCGACCTCGGTGACCGCGACGCGGGCACCCTGCCCGCGCAGCGCCTCGGCGCAGCCCTTGCCGACGTCGCCGTAACCGCAGACGAGTGCGGCCTTGCCGCCGATCAGCACGTCGGTGCCGCGGTTGATGCCGTCGAGCAACGAGTGGCGGGTGCCGTACTTGTTGTCGAACTTGCTCTTCGTGACCGAGTCGTTGACGTTGATGGCCGGGAAGACGAGTTCACCGGCAGCAGCGACCTGGTACAGACGCAGGACACCGGTCGTGGTCTCCTCGGTGACGCCCTGGACCGACTCCGCGACCTTCGTCCACTTGGTCTTGTCCGCCTCGAGGGACTGACGCAGCAGGGCGAGGAACACCTTGTACTCGTCGGAATCCTGGTCGTCGTCGGTGGGCGGCACGACGCCCGCCTTCTCGAACTGCGCACCCTTGAGGACGAGCATCGTGGCGTCGCCGCCGTCGTCGAGGATCATGTTCGCCGGCTTGTCGGCGTCCGGCCAGGTGAGCATCTGCTCGGCGGCCCACCAGTACTCCTCGAGCGTCTCGCCCTTCCACGCGAAGACCGGGGTGCCCTGCGGCTCCTCCGGTGTGCCGTGGGGGCCGACGACGATCGCGGCGGCGGCGTGATCCTGCGTCGAGAAGATGTTGCACGAGGCCCAGCGGACCTCGGCGCCCAGCGCGGTGAGCGTCTCGATGAGCACGGCCGTCTGGATGGTCATGTGCAGCGAACCGGAGATGCGAGCACCCTTGAGCGGCAGCACCTCTGCGTACTCGCGACGGAGGGCCATCAGTCCCGGCATCTCGTGCTCGGCGAGCCGGATCTCCTTGCGGCCGAACTCGGCGAGCGAAAGGTCCGCCACCTTGAAATCGATCCCGTTACGGCTCTCGGCCACGGGCGTGGTTGAAACTGAGGTCGTCATCTGCCTCTCCTGGTTGACTGCTGTTTCGGTCAAGGCTATCGGTACTGCGGCCCGGGGGTCACACTCACGTGAGGCTGCGCGGCCGGGCGATCATTCCCGATCGGCTCCGCCGACCGCCTCGTCCACGAAAGGCCCCAGAAGAGCACCCAGATCCTCGGCGACGTTGGCCTCGGATTCGGGTGGCATCGAGATGTAGCTCATAGCGAGACGCACGATGGCGCGGCTGAGGATTCCCGCGTCCGACGGGTTCGCCCGCACCCAGCCCCGCTGGAACACCTCGGCGAGCCGCGTCGACGCCCGCTCGATGATCGGGGCGCTCTCGGTCGTGATCAGTCGCAGCAGGTCGGGCTTGGTCTCGCCGCGCAGAAGTGACTGCACCAGAGGGTCGGACAGGCTGGCCGCGAAGAACGCGGTGAAACCGGCGAGCAGCGCGGCGCGGCCCTGCCCGACGTTCGTCACCAGCGCCTCGTCGACCGCGTCGACCAGTTCGTCGGCGAGCCGGAGCGCATACGCCTCCGCCAGCCCCTGCCGGGACTTGAATTCGTTGTAGAGCGTCTGCCTGCTCACCCCGGCGCCGGCCGCGACATCCGACATCGTGATGTCGGACCAGTCCTTCTCGAACAGGAGATCCCGCATCGCGTCCAGCACCGACTGACGCAGCAGCAGCCGCGCAGCCTCCTGATAGGGCACCCGGACACGCGACGAAGTCATGGCGACGACCTTAGTGCCCCGCTTTCGCCGCACCGTAATCCGGTCGACTCCGCTCGTCCGGGGGGTCATCCCAACGAATTACGGCGGCGCACCACCGCGAGGCACCGAAACCCCCTGCGCCCCAGCAGGACACCCTCGGGCGTGTCAGACCTCGCCGCGGCTCCGCCGCTCCATCATCGAGTGACGGCGACTGTAGGCGAAATAGATGATCACACCGAGCACCATCCACACGATGAACCGGATCCACGTCTCGACGGACAGGTTGACCATCAGCCACAGGCAGGCGAGAACCGCGAGGATGGGCACCACCGGCACGAACGGGACCCGGAATCCGCGGGGCAGGTCCGGGCGGGTGCGGCGCAGCACGATCACACCGATCGACACGAGGACGAACGCGAACAGCGTTCCGATGTTCACCATTTCCTCGAGGGTGCCGATCGGGAAGACGCCCGCCAGCACGGCCACCACGACACCGACGAGCACGGTGATCCGAACGGGGGTGCCGTGCTTGCCGGTCGGCGCCAGCCGCCTCGGCATCAGCCCGTCCCGGGACATGGCGAACAGCACGCGGGTCTGCCCGAGCATGAGGACCATCACCACGGTGGTCAGGCCGGCCAGTGCACCGAACGAGATCAGGTTCTTCGCCCACGTGATCCCGTGAATGCCGAAGGCGGTGGCCAGATTGGAACTGTCCCCGGCCAATTCGTGGTAGTCGACCATGCCGGTGAGCACCAGCGTCACCGCCACGTACAGGATCGTCACGATCAGCAGGGAGCCCAGGATTCCGCGGGGCAGCGCCTTCTGCGGATTCTTCGTCTCCTCGGCGGTGGTGGCGACGATGTCGAACCCGATGAACGCGAAGAATACGAGGCTCGCCGCCGCGAGCAGCCCGTACCAGCCGAACGTGCTGCCGCCCGCACCCGTGGCGTACGAGAACAGGGACTGATGGATACCCTCGCCCGTGCTGCCCGCCTCGGACGGCGGAATGTACGGCGAGTAGTTGTCGGGGTCGATGTAGAACGCACCGACGACCACGACGACCAGGACGACGGCCACCTTGATCGAGGTGATCACGAGTGAGACGCGCGACGACAGCTTGGTGCCCGTCGCCAGCACGACGGTGATGATCGCGACGATGAGTACCGCGCCCCAGTCGAATGTGACCGAGCCGATCTGCGCGATCGGCGAATGGTTGCCGATCACCTCGCCGAGATAGAGCGACCAGCCCTTCGCCACGACCGACGCGGCGAGCGCGAATTCGAGGATGAGGTCCCAGCCGATGATCCACGCGATCAGTTCACCGAACGTCGCATAGGAGAACGTGTACGCGCTGCCCGCGACCGGAACGGTCGAGGCGAACTCCGCGTAGCAGAGCGCGGCGAGGCCGCACGCGATGGCGGCGATGACGAACGCCGCCGACACCGAGGGACCCGCGACGTTGCCTGCGGTGCGCGCGGTGAGCGTGAAGATGCCGGCACCGATGACGACGGCGACACCGAAGACGGTCAGGTCCCACGCCGTCAGATCCTTGCGGAGTTTGGTCTCCGGTTCGTCGGTGTCGCGGATCGACTGCTCGATCGACTTGGTGCGGAACAATCCGGTCGGCCTGCCGCCGATATCCGGTCCTCCGCTGCCTTTGTCCTGGATGGCCACATCAGCCTCCTCAATCGAAAGTTGCCGTTCAGCCTATGCCTTCGGTTGCCCGGAACAGGTCGGGTTCGATGTAGATGCGGCGAGCCGCCGGGACTGCGCCCCGCACCCGCGCCTCGGCCTCGTCGATGGCCTCGGCGATCGCGAAGATATCCGAACCGGGGGCCATCGCCACTTTCGCCGCCACGAGGATTTCCTCGGGCCCGAGGTACTGCGTCTTGCAGTGGATGACGCGCTCGATCTTCTCGCCGTCGGCGAGGGCGGCGAGAATCTTCGCCGCCTCGTCGGCGGTGGCGCCCTCACCGATCAGCAGGCTCTGCATCTCGACGATGAGGATGATCGCGATGACGCCGAGCAAGGCGCCGATGCAGAGGGTGCCGACGCCGTCCCACACCGGATCGCCGGTGAGCATCGTCAGACCGACACCGCCGAGCGCGAGCACGAGACCGACCAGTGCGCCGGTGTCCTCGAGAAGCACGACGGGTAGCTCCGGGCTGCGCGACGTGCGGATGAATCCCCACCAGCTCGCCTGGCCCTTGAGCGGACGCGACTCCCGCATGGCGGTGAGGAAGCTGAACCCCTCGAGCGCGATGGCGATCACCAGGATGACCACCGCCACGAGTGGCGACGACAGTTCCTCGGGATGCTGGATCTTGTGGACGCCCTCGTAGATCGCGAACAGCGAACCGAGGCTGAACAACACGAGCGCGACGACGAACGAATAGAAGTAGCGGCTGCGCCCGTAACCGAACTGGTGTAGATCGTCGGCGGCGCGTTCGGCCTTCTTCTGGCCGAGCAGGAGCAGGCCCTGATTGGAGGTATCGGCCACCGAGTGCACGGATTCCGCCAGCATGGACGACGAGCCGGTGATCAGGAAGCCGGCGAACTTGGCTACCGCGATGCCGGCATTGGCGCCGAGCGCGGCGAGAATCGCCTTCTTTCCCCCATGAGCCGACAACTGACTCTCCTCTCGGTCGCACACGACCCTCACGACGGGCTCGCGGAGGCCTTCCCGGATCGCAGGGCGCTCACAGGCTACGCGATCAGGGAGCCGACCCTCGCACTGAACAACTGGGCGCACTCGGTGCCCGCCGTCACCACCACTTCGGGGTCCTCGGCCGCGATCCAGACGGCGTTTCCCTGGGAGAGTTCGAGGCCGTCGGATCCACACCGCAGCGCCACCGAACCCGAGGTGCACAGCAGAATGTGCGGCCCCTCCGAGTCGAGCCGGTGCTCCGTCGGGCCGTCCGGTGACAGGTCGATCCGCGCGAGGACGAATTCCGGCGCCGGCGTCGAATACACGAATTCGCCCCCGCCCGGACTCTCCCGAGCCTCCAGGATCGGAATGTCGACGGTGTCGAAGTCGAGGACACGCAGCAGTTCCGGTACGTCCACGTGCTTCGGCGTCAGTCCCCCGCGCAGCACGTTGTCGGAGTTCGCCATGATCTCGACCGCCATCCCGTGCAGGTAGGCGTGGAGGTTGCCGGCGTCGAGGTACAGACCCTGCCCCGGTTCGAGGGTGACCCGGTTCAGCAGGAGCGCGGCGAGCACACCCGCATCCCCCGGGTACACCTCGCTCAGTTCGAGGGCAGTGCGGACCTCCGCCGCGAATTCACCGTCCTTGGTGTTCGACAGATAGTCGACGCATCCGTCGAGCACCCTCGGCATCAGCGCACCGAGCACGGGCTGCGGCAACGTGATCCACGTGGTGAACAGCGCTCGGAGACCGTCCGAGTCGGGTTGGCCGGCAATCAGGCCGACGTAGGGCTGCAGTTCCGGAACGGCGATCGCCTCGAGCAGCTTGACCGTGCGCTGAGGATCCCGGAAACCGGCGAGCGCGTGGAACCTGCTGAGGGCCACGACGAGTTCGGGTTTGTGGCTGGCGTCCTTGTAGTTGCGCACGGAGGACTCGAGGGGGATTCCCACCTCGTTCTCCCGGGCGAAGCCCTCCCACGCCTGCTCGGCGCTCGGGTGCGCCTGCAGCGACAACGGTTCCTCCGACGCGAGCAACTTCAGGAGGAACGGGAGGCGCTCGCCGAACGTCTCGACACTGCGCTTCCCGAGCTGGCGTTCGGGCTCCGCGTGCACCAGGTCCAGAAGAGACCGGGGCCCCTCGTCGGTGATGACGCGGGCGGGATCACCGGGGTGCGCGCCCAGCCACAGTTCCGCCTCCGGATGAGCCGTGGGAACCGGAAGTCCGCGCAGCTGTGCGATGGCGGTGCGCGATCCCCACGCGTAGGACCGGAGCGCACCTTCGAGTCGGTGCACTAGATACCGCCGATCAACTGTAGATACGCGGCAGTCATGTCGAGCCTGCCGACCAGGACCGCCGCCTGTTCCAATTCGGGGCGCTGCGAGGGAACCGGCCCCTCGTCGGACGACGCGACGACGAGGTCGACGTCGCCCAGGACCGCGATCCTGCGTTCGACGAGCATCCGGTCGGCATCGGCCGACAACACGAACGTGCGCACCGGGCTCGCCGGCGGCGGACCGTCCAGTTCGGGATCGTGGAAGATCGAGTCGTGCGCGGAGAGCGCCTGGTCGACGCGGAACGTGCCCGCTGCACTCAGCACGTCCGGAAGCTCCGACGCCGTCGCCACGCGGCCGGCGTGCAACAGCGCCTCGGCGCCGTGCCGGGCCAACTCCACCGTGCTCTCCGTATCACCGGTCAGCACGATGCGGCGTCCCTGCATGCGGGAGGCCAGAGACTTCGCCGGGTTGTGGAACACCTCACTGTTCGGCCGGTCCCGCAGCGCCTCACCGTCGACCGCGTCGGCGAGTTGCTCGAGGTCGGGGACCTCGTCGCCCCAGCGTTCCGAACCGACCACCCGCAGGACGGCCAGCAGAACCGCGAAGTACCGGAGCAGACCGTGCCGGGT
This sequence comes from Rhodococcus sp. T2V, assembly GCF_029269925.1. NCBI lineage: Bacteria > Bacillati > Actinomycetota > Actinomycetes > Mycobacteriales > Nocardiaceae > Rhodococcus > Rhodococcus sp. T2V. The sequence goes on along the minus strand of NZ_JARJBD010000045.1, from coordinate 3,830 downwards.
CAGTGCCCGGACCCGCGGCGCGAACATGACGACGCGTCCGGCCGCTGCCGCCTGCAAGGGTCCCTCGTCCGGTGCCGCGACCACCACTTCGGCGCCGCGCCGGACCGCCGCGTCGACGGCCTGCACGAGACGGGGGTCGCCTGCGTCGTCGCCGGCCACCACGACCACGTCGAGCGGGCCCACCCAGACGGGGGTCCGGGTGGCGCGCACCAGCGGAAATCCGATCCGTTCGGCGAGGACTGCCGTCAGGATCCCGGCACCGCGGCCGGCCCGACCCGCGCCGGTGACCACCACCACGCTGCGCGGACGCAGCCCCTGCAGTCGTTCGAGAGCCCCTTCCTCGACCGCGGACCGGGTGGCCCGGATCTGGGCACCACCCATTGCGGCGGAACGGAGTACGCCCTCGGTGTCCGCGGAAACCAGTGCGTCCCCGTCGTCCAGATCGAGCAGGGGCGTCGGCGCTGTCATGACACCGCACCCCCTTTCTTCGTCAGTGCAAGCCACATTCGCAGCACGAGCAGAACCTTGTTATTCCAACTATGGCAGTCAGGCTCGGACGATGCCCAATATCTCGGTAACGAGTGCATCTACGTCTGCCGTCGTGGGCGCTTCGACGTTGAGTCGCAGCAGCGGTTCGGTGTTGGAGGCGCGCAGGTTGAACCACGCGTCGCCCTGCAACTCGACCGTGACACCGTCGAGCCGGTCGACACCCGCGGTGCGATCGGCGAACGCCGCCACCACCGCGTCGGTCCGCTCGGTGGCGTCCGACACCGTCGAATTGATCTCTCCGGACGCCGCGTACCGCTCGTACTTGGCCATCAGTTCGGACAGCGGCCGGTCCTGCTCCCCCAGTGCCGCGAGGACGTGCAGCCCGGCGAGCATGCCGGAGTCGGCGCCCCAGAAATCGCGGAAGTAGTAGTGAGCGGAGTGCTCGCCACCGAAGATCGCCCCCGTCTCGGCCATCTGCTGCTTGATGAACGAATGCCCGACCCGGGTGCGCACCGGGTGTCCACCCAGTTCGGTGACCAGTTCCGGCACGGCGCGGGAGGTGATGAGGTTGTGGATGACGGTGGCGCCCGGCTCCTTGGCGAGCTCACGCTCGGCCACCAGGGCCGTCACTGCGGACGGCGACACCGGGTTGCCGAGCTCGTCGACCACGAAGCAGCGGTCGGCGTCACCGTCGAAGGCCAGACCGATGTCGGCGCCGGTCTCCCGGACGTGCCGCTGCAGATCCACCAGGTTGGCCGGGTCGAGCGGATTCGCCTCGTGGTTCGGGAACGTGCCGTCGAGTTCGAAGTACAGCGGCTGCAGCTTCACCGGCATCGGCTCGAACACTGCGGGGACGGTGTGCCCGCCCATGCCGTTGCCCGCGTCCACGGCCACCGTCAGCGGCCGGAGGTCGGACAGGTTCACCAGCCCGCGGACGAAACTCGCGTACTGCTCGAGCACGTCCTCCTCGGACACCTCGCCCGCGGCGCCGTCGTACGCGGGCACCCCGTCGACGACCTCCGCGGCGATCGCGGCGAGGCCCGTCTCCTGCCCCACCGGCTTCGCGCCCGCGCGGCACAGCTTGATGCCGTTGTACTTCGCCGGGTTGTGGCTCGCGGTGAACATCGCACCCGGGCAGTCGAACAGTCCCGAAGCGAAATACAGCTGATCGGTGGACGCGAGTCCGATGAGCACGACGTCCAGACCCTGGGCGGTGACGCCGTCAGCGAACGCGCGGGCGAGTTCCGGGGACGACGCACGCATGTCGTAACCGATGACGACCTTCGTGGCGCTCTCCGCACGGACGAGTCGTGCGAATGCGCCACCCACGTCCTGCACGAACGCGGCATCGATGTGTTCACCGACGACACCCCGCACGTCGTAAGCCTTGATCACGGCATGTACGGACTCGGCTGATCGCGCCACTTCTGTTTTCTCCTTTACGAGCACCAGTGCTGGCGCAAGCCTAATGCCTGCCCGTCGCGGGCACGGCACGCCGCGGACCGCAGGCCCGGGGCGAGCTGGGACGTCAGTTGGCAGGGTCGGGAAGAACCCGCAGGTGACCACGCCGCCCGGTACGAGCCGGGCCGGGCAGGGTGCCGGTTTCGGCGCGCTCCTCGGTGGACACGGCCCGCTCGGACCGTCCACGATCGCCGAGGCCCGCCTCCCGCACGGCCTCCGCCAGCGCGGTCAGATCGTCCTCGTCCGGGGTGCTCGACGAAAATCCCCCTTCGTACCGAACCAGTTCCCAGCCCTTGGGTGCGGTGATCCTCGACGCGTGCGTTTCGCACAGATCCCACGAGTGCGGTTCGTCGACAGTTGCGAGCGGGCCGACGACGGCGGTCGAGTCCGAGTAGACGTACGTGAGCGTCGCGACAGCGGGGTTCTTGCACCCGGGGCGGCAGCATCGACGCAGAGATCTCACAGCTAAGAAGCCTAGCCGCACGAAGGCCCGACACCTACTCGGACACACCGACAGTGTCCGGCTGTCGTAATGTCCATTCCATGTCCAGAGCACGACGCAGGCGTCCCGTCACCACCCGATCCGTCGACCGACGGGGACGTGGGATCCGCGGGTCCGTGTTCCCCCCGGACGCGCCGGCGCGTCGCAGCCGCGCGGAGAAATTCGATCTGGTGGTTCTGGAGGCGTTCGCGCCGATCGACTCACGCTGGCGTGAACGCCTCACGAAGTTGGACATCGCTGTCGACGAAGTCCCGAAGATTCATGCGCTCGACCCGGATTCGGTCAACTGGCCCGCCGAGGTCGTGGCGGACGGGCCCGTGCCGCTGTCCCGGTTGATCCCGGCAGGCATCGACCGGCACGGATCCACGACACGGGCGCGAGTCGTCCTGTTCCGGCGACCGCTGGAACAGCGCGCCAAGGATCCTGACGATCTCACCGACCTGGTGCACGACGTGCTCGTACAGCAGGTGAGTACGTACCTCGGAGTCGAACCCGAGGTCATCGACCCGGATCTGCCGGGCGATGAGGACTGACTAGACGATCCCCCGCTTCAGGCGCCGGCGCTCACGCTCAGACAGGCCACCCCAGATACCGAACCGCTCGTCATTGGCCAGTGCGTAGTCGAGGCATTCGTCCCGCACCTCGCAGCCGAGGCAGATGCGCTTCGCTTCTCGGGTGGAGCCCCCCTTTTCGGGGAAGAAGGCCTCAGGGTCGGTCTGCGCGCAGAGTGCACGTTCCTGCCACTGATCCTCGATGGTGTCGAACAATTCGTCGAAACCGGTCACCAGACTCAACACCGGGCGGGGGCCCGCCGTCTCGACTTCCTGCGCGACGAGTTCCGGCACAGGAATTTCTTTCACACTGCTGTCTTGCACATTGCTTTCTTGCACACTGATTTGTTGCGCACCGTCTTCTTGCACACAGACTTCTTGAACACAGACGCCGTCCGCTGCGCCTGCTTCGGAATTGGTCTGCGGTTCGTCGCTTACTGTGCTCCAGCGAGTCTCCGACTCGAGCTGCTCATTGGGCATCGTTCCGCCTCCTCACCTGTGATAGCGCAGAAAATTTTGATCGATCATGCACCCCGAACCGAACACCCCTGCCACCCCGTTCGAACAACCGTTCGAATTGATCCCCGCTGCACGTGATTCCACGTCCGCAACGTTGGAATGACATATTTGTGATTAGACACGCCCAGCGTGTCGCGGTCAAGCTAACGGCAAAAAGTCGATTACTATTTCGCGCTCTCGAATCGCCCTGGGGAAGCAGCCCACCGGGCGCCGACGGCCACCGCCTAGGCTTGCACCGTGAACGTGACTGTATTGGTTGGCGGGGTCGGTGGGGCCCGGTTCCTGCAAGGGGTGCGGCGGCTTCTCGG
>NZ_JARJBD010000446.1:0-348 GCF_029269925.1 Rhodococcus sp. T2V | reverse complement strand
CACCGATCGCGACATCGCACCCGGCGCCGAGCCGGTGGAGCAGCACCGCGAGCACGGACTGCAGCACCATCGATCGTGTCGCCCCAGATCTGCGGGCAAGTTCCGTGACTGCCGAAGCACGTTCCGGTTCGATCGCGAACTCCACGGTCCCGCCACGGTAACTCGGTTCGGCCGGACGTCGACGATCAGTCGGCAACTCGATGCACTCCGGCAGCCCCGCCAACTCGGCCCGCCAATACTCGACCTGCCCGGCGAGCACACTCTCCGGATCCGACTCCTCACCCAGAAACTCGCGCTGCCACAGCGTGTAATCGGCATACTGCACCGGCAACGGCACCCACCCCGGAA
>NZ_JARJBD010000445.1:0-349 GCF_029269925.1 Rhodococcus sp. T2V | reverse complement strand
ACCGGGAACTGTCCGACCTGCGGGTCGTCATCTCCGGTGCCGGCGCCGCCGGTGTCGCCTGCGCGAACATCCTGCTCGCCGCCGGTATCGCGGACGTGACCGTGCTGGACTCGAAGGGCATCGTCTCCGTGGATCGTCAGGATCTGAACGCGGTGAAGGTGGATCTGGCCGCGCGCACCAACCCAGCCGCCCGCCGCGGCGGCGTCGTCGAAGCCCTCGACGGCGCGGACGTGTTCCTCGGCGTGTCTGCCGGCACCGTCCCGGAGGAGCTCATCGCGACCATGGCCGATGACGCCATCGTGTTCGCACTGTCGAACCCGGACCCGGAGATCCACCCCGACGTCGCCCG
>NZ_JARJBD010000444.1:0-351 GCF_029269925.1 Rhodococcus sp. T2V | reverse complement strand
GCCGGGCGCTCGAGGAACTCGAGGAGGCCCGCGAACGCGGTGAGATCACCGAGGAGGAGGAAATGCAGGCACAGCAGGCGATCCTCGACCAGATGACGGGCGGTGGCGGAGCCACCCCCTGAGTTGATCGTTGCCGAGGCCTGAACCGTTTCTCATCGGTACCAGGGCTGTTCGCGACTAGAGACCTCACCCAGCCCGGGGGGCACTTTCGTATGGCGGGTCCGATCAGCGGCGGGTACCACACCCGGCCGTGCGCGAAGCGGGCGACAACCGGGATCTGGTCGGTGATCGCCTCGCCGGATGTGCAGCGTCGCAGCGCGATCAGAACTCCTTCGGCTATGTCGAGGACTC
>NZ_JARJBD010000443.1:0-353 GCF_029269925.1 Rhodococcus sp. T2V | reverse complement strand
TGTCGGTGTGGGAGTTGTTCTGGCCGTTGTTGTGTGGGGCGCGGTTGGTGATCGCCGCCCCGGACGGGCATCGCGACCCGAAGTATCTCGAGCGGGTGATCCGCGAGGAGTCGGTCACGACGGTGCATTTCGTGCCGTCGATGCTCGAGGTGTTCCTTGCGGGCGCGAACGTGGAGGGGTGCGGCGGATTGCGCCGCGTGTTCACCAGTGGTGAGGCGTTGCCGTCGGCGACGGCGGCCCGGCTGCGCGGGGTGAGCGGGGCTGAGCTGCACAACTTGTACGGGCCGACGGAGGCTGTGGTGGATGTGACGTTCCACGAGGTGACGGGGGCGGATGGGGTGGTGGTGCCGATC
>NZ_JARJBD010000442.1:0-354 GCF_029269925.1 Rhodococcus sp. T2V | reverse complement strand
ACGCCGCCGTCGCACAGTTCTTCACCCCCCTCGGCGACCTCGAACTCGGCCTCACCCCACCCACCACAACCGGACACAACCAGTGACCGACTACGACACCATCCTCCTCGACCGCAAGGGCCGGGTCGGCATCATCACCCTCAACCGCCCGAAAGCGCTCAACGCCTTGAATTCCGAGCTGATGCGTGAGGTCGTGTCGGCGGTGGACGAGTTGGAGAAGGATTCGGCGATCGGCGCCATCCTGATCACCGGGTCCGACCGGGCGTTCGCCGCAGGCGCCGACATCAAGGAGATGCAAACCAAGTCGTACATGGACGTCTACCTGGACGACTTCTTCGCCGCGTGGGATCGCCT
>NZ_JARJBD010000441.1:0-357 GCF_029269925.1 Rhodococcus sp. T2V | reverse complement strand
GCTACCGGGTGGTGATCCCGGTGTGGGATCAAACATTGCCGACGTTGATCGCGTGCCTCGATGCCACGGTGCGCCGCTTCGGTGGAGTGCCGACCTACGCGTTGACCGACAATCCGCGCACGGTCAGCATCGATCACGTCGCCGGGATCGCGGTACGCCATCCGCAGATCGTCGAAACAGCCCGCCACTACGGCATGGCCGTACACACCTGCGTGCCCTTCGACCCGGAATCGAAGGGTGGCAGCGAGGCAACCGTCAAGATCGCCAAGGCCGATCTGGTGCCCACCGACGCGAACCTGCTACCGGACTACGCCTCGTTCGCCGACCTCGAGGCCGCGTGCGAGCAGTTCTGCGCCA
>NZ_JARJBD010000440.1:0-361 GCF_029269925.1 Rhodococcus sp. T2V | reverse complement strand
ACCTGCCCGGCCGCCTTCTGAGCTTCCGGCACCCCACTGCCCTGCAGCCGCGAGACGATCTCGGCGACGCTGTCCGCGGAATACGCGGCATCGATCCACCCCCGCTGGGCCAGCAGGTCCGATTCCGGGGCCGGTTCGGTGAACGCGGCCACCGCCGCCTCCACCGATGTGGTCGACAGCGCCTCGACGAACTGTCCGATCTTCTCCGACGGGAGGAAGTGGTCGGCGAACCCGCACGCGATCGCATCCCCGGCACCCAGGCGGGCGGTGGTGAGCGCGATGTGGGTACCCAACTCCCCCGGGGCACGGGCCAGCAGGTAGGTGCCGCCGACGTCGGGGACGAACCCGATCCCGGTCTCGG
>NZ_JARJBD010000439.1:0-365 GCF_029269925.1 Rhodococcus sp. T2V | reverse complement strand
TGCCGGACAGTTGCTTTCCGAGCGCGTCGACATTCGATCCGAGACCGGGCAGGTCTGCGCCACTGAAATCCGATGTCAGCGCGGTGGCGAACGCCGCGTTACCACCATCGGTACCGGCACCGGTGTTGCCGGGGGTCTTCGACAGGATCGACCCGAGCGATCCGAGGAACGGGTTCGCGCCCTTGCGGATCGAGCAGTACAGGTCCTTCGGATCGCAGATCGAGGCCACCCGCCCCGACAGCTCGCCCATGCCCTGCGACCGGGGACCGGCGATCCCCTCCCCCAACGTCGTCGGCCCAACCGTCGCAGTGCCCTGCGTGCCGGCACCCGGGTCGGCGAGCAACGCCACCCCGAGGACCCGATCC
>NZ_JARJBD010000438.1:0-368 GCF_029269925.1 Rhodococcus sp. T2V | reverse complement strand
CACATCCGATCCCGCTGGACCCGGCGACCTGGGCCGCACTGACCCGATGCCTCGAGCACCGCAGATCCGGCACCCATAATCCCCACGTCATCGTCACCAGCCGAACCCGATCCGGGCCGACACCGGCGTCCCGCGCCTACCTCAGCCGCCTCCTCGACCCCGCCGACACCACGATCTCCACGCTGCGCGCCTCCCGACTGCTGGCCTTGGCCAACAGCCACGATCCCAATCTGATTGCCACCACCTACGGCATGAGCCCAGAGGGCGTCCTGGCCTACTTCGCCGACCGCGTCGATCCCACCCTGCTCGCAGACCTGTGAGATTTCAGGCGTCACCGTGCACACGTTCGCACGAACCTGTGCGCTTTC
>NZ_JARJBD010000437.1:0-369 GCF_029269925.1 Rhodococcus sp. T2V | reverse complement strand
CCGAGGCGAGTTCGAGGCCGAGTGGGAGCAACGCCGTGGTCTGCGCGGCAGCACCTACTGGGTCGGGTAGTACCCCGGGCGGAGGAAAGAGCTTGTCCGCGGCGGCCCACGCAATTTCCTGGGCCTGACCGACGATGTTGGCCAGCTTGATGATGTCGACGTTGCCGAGAATGTCGGTGACCAGCGCCGCGATCTGGGTGTACCCGGACGGGTCCGGGATGATCGCGAGGATCTGGGAAATCCACTTCAAGTCGACACCGGCGACCATCTTCACCACCGGTGCGAATTGCACATTCAGCTCCCGGGCCGCATCGCGGGCGCCGCGGACATCGCCGGCGGCGATCTTCTGCGGGAGCACGGTCAGGTTGT
>NZ_JARJBD010000044.1:0-77621 GCF_029269925.1 Rhodococcus sp. T2V | reverse complement strand
AAAGCCCTCTTCGAAGCCATCGAACGCGAGCAAGCCGCCCGCGGAAACTTCTGAGAGATCAGCGCACTCGCGGGATCTTGCGGGTGCTGACGGCGATGCGGTTCCACGCATTGATCGTGAGCACCAGCGAGATGAGCTGGGCCAGTTCGGTCTCGTCGAAATGTTCCTCCGCCTCCTCGTACACCGAGTCCGGGACGAAGCCGTCGGTCAGCACGGTGATCGACTCGGCGAGGGCGAGCGCGGCGCGCTCCTTGTCGGTGTACAGGCCGTGCATTTCCTCCCACGCGCCGAGGAGGAACAGTTTCTGTTCGCTGATGCCGATCGTGCGGGCATCGGCGGTGTGCATGTCGATGCACCACGCGCAGTGATTGATCTGGGAGCAACGGGTGAGCACCAACTCGACGAGTTCCGGGTCGAGGCCCTCCCGGGCGGCGGCGTCGAGGGCGATCATCGCCTTGTAGACGGCGGGGGCCTTGCGTGCGAGGTCGACTCGGGTCTTGCGTTCTGTTGTGGTCATAGGAGAACAGTAAGCGCGGAATAGCCCATCTCCATGGTTCAATTCAAGCATGAAATCTTGGGCCAATTCGGGTCTGGGCCGCGACCTCCATCTCGACCTCGCCGCACCCGCCGGTGGACGGACTTCCGGCGTGCGCGCCGCTCTGGTGTCCGCGCTGCGCGAGTCGATTCGTTCGGGACGGCTCGTCGCAGGCACCACTCTCCCGCCGTCCCGCGCGCTGGCCCTCGATCTCGGCGTCGCCCGCAACACCGTCGCCGAGGCGTACTCCGAACTCGTCGCGGAGGGGTGGCTCACGGCACGGCAGGGATCGGGGACCCGGGTCGCGGATCGGGCACACGAGCCCGCCCACCGTTCGCACACCCGCTCCAGCGCCGCACCCCGGCCCGCGTGGAGTCTGCTGCCCGGTTCGCCCGACGTCGCGGAGTTTCCCCGTGCCGCCTGGATGGCGTCGGCGCGCCGGGCGCTCACCGCGGCACCCCACGACGCGTTCGGTCCGGGCGATCCGCGGGGCCGCCCCGAACTGCGCCGCGCCCTCGCCGAATACCTGGCCCGTGCACGAGGGGTCCGCACCGATCCCGAGCGGATCGTGGTCAGCGCGAGTTCGGGGCACGGACTCTGGCTCCTCGCCCGCGCCGTACGGGGACCTGTCGCCGTCGAAGGGTACGGGCTGCACTTCCATCGCGAACTGCTCGGCGACGCCGGGGCCGTCACCGTGCCCCTGCACCTCGACGCCCGCGGCGCGCGGCCCCCGGACGCGACGGGCACGCGGCTGTCCGCGGCACTGCTCACCCCGGCCCACCAGTTCCCCACCGGAGGTCCGCTCCACCCCAGCAGGAGAACGGCTTTCGTGGAATGGGCGCGCACGACCGGTGGGATCGTGATCGAGGACGACTACGACGGGGAGTTCCGGTACGACCGCCAACCCGTCGGCGCCCTGCAGGGTCTGGCCCCGGAACAGGTGGCGTACCTGGGCACCGTGAGCAAGACCCTGTCTCCCGCGATCCGTGTGGGGTGGATGGTGTTGCCGGAACACCTGATCGACGACGTCCTGGCGGTCAAGGGCGTGTACGAGAGGTGGGTCGGCGCGACGGACCAGCTGACCCTGGCGGACTTCATCGAGCGGGGCGCATTCGACCGGCACGTCCGCAGGATGCGCACCCTGTACCGCCGCCGGCGCGACACCCTCGTCGAGACGCTCGCCGCGCGGGCACCGCACGTGCACGTCACCGGCATCGCGGCCGGCCTGCACGCCGTCCTCGAACTCCCTGCCGGGACCGAGGCGGCCACCGTCGGCCGGGCCGCGGTCCTCGGTCTCGCGGTGGAGGGCCTGCGCACGTTCCGTCATCCGGACGGCCCCGCGGACCGGCCGGACGGGCTCGTCGTCGGCTACAGCACGCCGTCGTCCGCCCGCTTCGCCGCCACGCTCGACGCCCTGTGCCGCGCGCTGCCCACTCCGTGAGCCGAAATTCCTATGGGACTGGTCGGAATGCGTGTCGTGCGGTTACAGTCTGATCCGTGACCGAATCCGGCGTGATCGACTCAGGCGAGCTGCTGACGCGGCGCCGCCATGTCGATTTCGCACTGGTGTGTACCTCGAGGTGTCCGATCTCCTGATCGGACCCGCCCCGGCGTGATGTTCTCCCACGCCGGGTTCTCTCTGCACACCCACGTTTTCGAAGGATTCGTCACTCGTGACCACTGCATCCGTTTCACATCTCACGTCCGTCATCAGCGCCACCCGCGACGCCGTCGCGAGCACCGTCTCGCTCTCGACCTGACCCGCAATCCGACCCCGGTCCGCACCGTGGTCGAAACAGCGACCGGCGACAACTGATTCATCACATCCACTGCACCGAATCCGGAGGACTCCACTCGTGACCGAGAGCATCGATCCCACCGCCAACTGGTCGTTCGAGACCAAGCAGATCCACGCCGGGCAGACGTCCGACGCGACCACCAAGGCGCGGGCGCTGCCGATCTACCAGACCACCTCGTACACGTTCGACAGCACCGACCACGCTGCCGCGCTGTTCGGTCTGGCCGAGCCGGGCAACATCTACACCCGCATCATGAACCCCACCCAGGACGCCGTCGAGCAGCGCATCGCCGCCCTCGAAGGCGGCGTCGCCGCCCTGCTGCTGTCGTCCGGGCAGGCCGCCGAGACGTTCGCGATCCTGAACCTCGCCGAGGCAGGCGACCACATCGTCTCCAGCCCGCGCCTCTACGGCGGCACGTACAACCTCTTCCACTACACGCTGCCCAAGCTCGGCATCGAGGTCTCGTTCGTCGAAGACCCGGACGACCTCGAGCAGTGGCGCAGCGCCGTCCGCCCGAACACGAAGGCGTTCTACGGTGAGACGATCGCCAACCCGAAGAACCACGTCCTGGACATCCCGGGAATCTCGAAGGTGGGTCACGACAACGGGATCCCGCTGATCGTCGACAACACGGTGGCCACACCGTATCTGCTGCAGCCGCTGAAGCACGGCGCGGACATCGTGGTGCACTCGGCCACCAAGTACCTCGGCGGCCACGGCACGGCCATCGCGGGTGTCATCGTCGACGGCGGCACGTTCGACTGGACCCAGGGCAGGCACGGCAACTTCACCACCCCGGACCCGAGCTACCACGGCGTCGTGTTCGCGGATCTCGGCGCCCCGGCCTACGCGCTGAAGGCGCGCGTGCAGTTGCTGCGCGACCTCGGTTCCGCGGTCGCCCCGTTCAACGCGTTCCTCATCGCCCAGGGCATCGAGACCCTCAGCCTGCGCGTGGAGCGGCACGTCGCCAACGCCCAGAAGGTCGCCGAGTTCCTCGAGGCACGCACGGAGGTCACGTCCGTGGCATACGCGGGTCTGCCATCGTCGCCGTGGCACGAGCGCGCACGGCAGCTCATCCCGAAGGGTCCGGGTGCGATCGTGACGTTCGAACTGGCAGGCGGGGTCGACGCGGGCAAGAAGTTCGTCAACGCGCTCACCCTGCACAGCCACGTCGCGAACATCGGCGACGTGCGTTCGCTGGTGATCCACCCGGCGTCGACGACGCACTCGCAGCTCACCCCGGAGGAGCAGCTCGCGGCCGGTGTGACGCCCGGACTGGTCCGCCTCGCCGTCGGCATCGAGGGGATCGACGACATCCTCGCCGACCTCGAGACCGGATTCGCCGCGGCCGCAGTCTGATCCGGTGCCGGGAGGCCGAGACTCGGCCTCCCGGCGTTCAGATCATCGCGCGCATCATCCCCTGCGGTTCGCCGCCGAGTTGGGTGAGCGCGCTCGCGTGGTTGGTGGGTCCGGGCACGTGGACGGCGTGAGCGAGACCGGCGTGCGCGTCCCGCCAGAACCGTTGCATCGGCGTCTTGTAGTGCAGCGCGCCACCGCCGGCGCGCGCGAAGATCTCGTCGACGGCACGCACCGCACGCCAGGCCGCGGCGATCTGGGTGCGGCGTCCGATCGCACGCTCCTCGAACGTGATCTCCTTGCCTGCGTCGACCTTGTCGTAGAACCGGTCGGCGGTCTCGATGAGGGAGACCCGGGACGCGTTGATCTCGGCGGCGGACTCTCCTATCGCACTGAGGACGTACGGGTCCTCCTTGATCTTCTGGCCCGTGATGGCGACGCGGTCCTTCTGTACCGCGATGTGACAGGCCAGCGCGCCCTCGGTGATGCCGATGACGGCGGCGGTGATGCCGAGCGGGAACATGCAGGAGTAGGGCATGTTGAACAGTGGTTCGGGCCTGCTCGCCTCCTTCTGCGCCCGCCCGTCCATCACCTTCGACGCGTTCAACGTCCGGTATCCGGGGACGAAGGCACCGTCGACCACCAAGTCCTTGCTTCCCGTTCCGCGCAGTCCGATGACGTCCCACGTGTCCTCGACGATCTGATAGTCGGTGCGCGGCAGAATCACGTGCAGCGACGACGGCGGCAGCGCGATGCCACCCTCGCCGTCACCGACCATCGCCCCGAGGAAGGCCCACCGACAGTGGTCGGTTCCCGAGGAGAACGACCACCGACCGTTCAGGACGTAACCGCCGTCGACCGGTGTCGCGACACCCATGGGCGCATACGGCGACGCCATCCACGTGTCGTTGTCCTCGCCCCAGATCTCCTCCTGCACCTGCGGGGCGGCGAACGCCAGTTCCCACGGGTGCACGCCGACGACCCCGGCGACCCATCCGCTCGCACCGTCGAGTGCGGCAATAGCCATGACGGTCTCGGCGAATTCGCGAGGGTGGACCTCGTAGCCGCCGTACAGCTTGGGCTGCAGCAACCGGATCGCCCCGGAGTCGCGCAGGAGCCCGGCGGCGGTGTCGGTGAGTCGGCAGTCCGCCTCCGACCGGACGGCCTGCCCGCGGATCTCCTCGGCGACGGCGTCGATTCTGTCGAGAACCCGACCCATCGGAACTCCCCTTCCGCCGTTGCTAGAACACGTTCTAGTCAATATAGCCCCGGCGCGACGATTCCGAGTCGATCCACTCTCCGCACTTGAAAGTTCGTACCACCTAAATCTATAGTGCGGAGATACGAATCAACAGGTAGATCTGCGCGACGAATTCAGGAGCTCCGTGAGCATCGAGGCCCCCCGCCCTCTCCTCCCGCGCCGCGCACCCCGCCGCAAGGGCAGCCTCCGAACGGTCGCGCTCCTCGGGCCCGCGTTCGTGGCGGCCATCGCGTACGTCGATCCCGGCAACGTGGCCGCCAACCTCACCGCGGGCGCGAAGTACGGATACCTGCTCGTCTGGGTCCTCGTGCTCGCCAATGCCATGGCTGTGCTGGTGCAGTACCTGTCCGCCAAGCTCGGGCTGGTCACCGGCAAATCGCTGCCGGAGATGCTGGGCACCCGACTGCGGACCGGCAACCGTCGTGCGTTCTGGTTGCAGGCGGAGGCGATGGCGATCGCCACCGACCTCGCCGAGGTGATCGGCGGCGCGATCGCACTCAATCTCCTGTTCGGCGTTCCCCTGTTCGTCGGCGGCCTCATCACGGGTGTCGTGTCGATGGGCATCCTGTCGATCCAGAGCCGCCGCGGTCAGCGGACGTTCGAGTTCGTCGTAATGGGACTCCTCACGATCATCACCGTCGGGTTCCTCACCGGACTCGCGTTCACCGACGTGTCGGGCCCGGACGCGCTCGCCGGTCTCGTGCCGCGGTTCGAGGGCACCGAGACGGTGCTGCTCGCCGCGAGCATGCTCGGCGCCACCGTGATGCCGCACGCGATCTACCTCCACAGCGCCCTCGCACGCGACCGGCACGGGAACGACCTCGAAGGCCCCCGCCTCGCGCGACTGCTGCGGGTGACGAAGTGGGACGTGGTCGGTGCGCTGATCGTGGCGGGTGCGGTGAACATCGGCATGCTGCTGCTCGCCGCGTCGGCCCTGCGCGGCATTCCCGGCACCGATTCGATCGACGGCGCACACGCCGCCATCCAGAACTCGCTCGGCCCCACCGTCGCCGTCATCTTCGCCGTCGGGCTGCTGGCCTCCGGCCTGGCCTCCACGTCGATCGGCTGCGCGGCCGGCTCCGAGATCATGTACGGACTGCTGTCGATGCGCATCCCGTTGCTGCTGCGCCGGGTGGTCACCCTGATTCCCGCACTGGTCGTGCTGGCGGTTGGCGTCGATCCCACTTTCGCGCTCGTTCTCAGTCAGGTGGTCCTCAGCCTGTGCATCCCGTTCGCGGTGGTCCCCCTCGTGCGGATGACGTCGGACCGCGATCTGATGGGCGTCCACCGTAACGCGACGGCCACCACGGTCGCCGCCTGGGTGGCGGCGTCGCTGATCGTCGTGCTCAACGTGTCGCTGCTGTGGCTGACGTTCACGGGTTCGAACTGATCACTCGTGCCGCGGTGCACCGGACACGACACGCTGCAGCGCCTGCAGGTCCTCGGACAGCATCCGGAACATCCAGTAGGCCCCGACGAACGCGACGACGCTGCCGACGCACAGGACGCGGAGCGCGACGATGACGCGGGGCAGGTCCTCCGGAGGAATGAACGTGGCCCCCGCGATCCCGAGCAGCGGCACGGCGGCGGCCGCGGCGAGGAAGAACGTGCTGCGCCGTCCCAGCCGCTTCAACATCCGGGCGTCGGCGGCACTGATCTCGCCGTGCCGCAGGAAGACCGGGTAGAGGCAGCGCACGGCAAAGAAGTTCACGAAGAAGAACGGGTAGACCACGGCGATCGCTCCGCAGACGAGCTGGGACGCGGTGAAGTGGACGACGGTGTTCCACGGAACCTCGCTGCCGCTCACCTCGAGCGTGATCGGCACGATGATGCCGGTGACCACCCACAGCCCGAGACACAGCAGGGCGCACCGCTGACCGAGCAGCAGAGTGTCCTTGCGGGCGCGGGCGAGTTGGGCGCCGGTGTACACCCTCCCGCGGCCCAGACCGCCGGCCACCGCCGTCAGGTAGAGCACCATCGACAGTGTGCCCACGGTCCCGATCAGGAACGCGATGGTGTAGTCGATCCGGGTGATTCGCTCGAAGCTGTCCTGCGCGTCGGGCGGAAGCTTGCTGATGATCAGCGTGGTGTTGTGGTGGTAGCTGTACAGGATGGCCAGCAGATTGGGAACTGCGATGGCCAGGAACATGATCGGGTGCGTCCACCGGCGCATCCGCAGGCGCGGGCTCCCCGGCGGTGGATCGACCAGATCCCGGGCGTGCGCGTCGAGGCAGACATCGAGTTGCTGGGCGAGTTCGGCCCCGGACGAGAACCGGTCCCTCGGTTCCGGCGCCAGCAATTTCAGCAACACTCGCCGCAGCGCATTCGGGCAGTCGGCGGGCAACTCGGCGACTGCCGGTTCGTCGTGCCCCCGGCGCCGGGCGAGCATCGCGTCGAGGGTGGTGCGGTCGCCGGGCGGGCGGGAGTGCAGCTCGGCGTCACTGTCGTCGAAAGGTCTTGCGCCGGTCAGCAACTCCCACAGGACGACGGCGAGCGAGTACAGGTCGCTGCGGGTGTCGAGATCGGCGGGTGTGCCCGGCCGGTCCGGGTGGATCGCCTCGAGCTGTTCCGGTGACATGTAGGCCAGCGAGCCGCCGAAGTACGCAACCGGGCTCGCGCCCGCGAGGTTGCCGCTGAAACTGATGTTGAAGTCGGCGAGCTTCGGGACGCCCTCGGCCGTCAGCAGCACGTTTGTCGGTTTGACGTCGCGGTGCAGAACGCCGTGCGCGCCCGCGTAGTCGAGCGCCTGCGCCAGCCTCCGGCCGAGCCAGGCCACCGTCTCGGGCCAGGTCAGCGTCGCGATCTCCTGGCGCACACGAGATTCGCTGGGCCGGATCTCGCCCCTGCCGACCAGGGCCCGGTCGATCGCGTCCAGCAGCACGGCGCCGCTGCGCGATTCCGGCGGCGTCTCCCGCACCCGCCCGACCACGTCGAGCAGCGTTCCCCCCGGTACGTACTGCATGTACAGCAGGCGCAGGTCGCGGCCCGCGAGAAGTCGCTGATCGAAGACCCGGACGATGTAGTCGTGGTCGAACTGGGCCAGGGTCTGCGGTTCGGTGCCGCGGTCCTGAGAGATCTTCACCGCGACCATCCTCTGCAGCGACCGCTGCCGGGCGAGGAACACCCGCGCGAACGCGCCCCGGCCGAGAACGGTCATCAGGTCGAAGTCGTCGATGCGCCTGCCTACCTCGAGGTCGTCGAGCGAGCCGGGGCTCGCCGACTGGGTCATCTCCCCGTGATGGAGCGAAGTGCTCTGGTATTCGCCGGTGCCGAGCAGTTCTTCGAGTTCGCCCGCCTGCGCCGGGAAGCTCAGCGTGTACTCGTTCGCCTCGACCGACTCGCCGCTGCGCCGCCGGATGTGGAACTCCTCGTACAGCAGGTCCGGTGGCAGCGGCCACCGCCGCAGTTCGGGCAGCTCCTCGCAGTATTGCGCCAGCCGTTTCGGGTGGTCGCCGCGCAGCCAGCGGTTCTCCAGATCGACCTTGATCAGTTCGATGAGCGTGACCCGGCGAAGGGCCGGGGACGCGGGCAGATAGGCGACCAGATCGGGCGCGGACGACGAGGACTCCCAGGCACTGGCGAAGCGCGCGACGGCGTCGCCGACCGCCGTGTCCGACACCCAGGCCTGCTCGGAAGCGGCCGGTGAACCTCGCCGGGAGGGCATGAAAGCCATGGTAGCGGGCCACGCCCGTCCGACTACTGCAGTTCCGACACCGGGGTCGACGGGTCGATGGTGACGCCGATCCGCGACAGATTGCCGTGCAGCACTTGCCAGATCGACACCTCCAGGAACTCGGCGAGGTCGTCGCTGCCGAGCGCCGACTGCGGGTTGCTCAGCCACCGGTTGACGCTGGCATCGACGAGTCCCACCAACCCGAACGCCAGCGACTCGGCCAGGTCGGAGTTGCCTGCGACCGCGTCGAGGACCGTCGCGAGCAGACCCGACAACTGGAGCGCGATCGCGGTCTTCGTGCCCGTCACCACACGCGAGCCGGTGGTGCGCCTGCTCGGCGATCCGGTGCCGAGGAACTGGTGGAGTCGCGGGTATTCCACGATCCACCGCACGTACGTCTCGACCGCGCGCGCGATCGCCTCGCCGACGGTTCCCTCGGGGGTCAACGTGGGCGCGAGGTCCGCCATCAGCCGTTCGATGATGCGACCGCGCAACTGCTCGTCGAGGTCGCCGCGATCGGTGAAGATCCGGTAGACCACCGACCGCGGCACGTCGGCGCGGTTCGCGATCTGCTGAACACCCACGTCGGGGCCGTCCTCGTTGACGGCCTCCATCGCGGCGTCGAGAATCCGGCTGCGGCGTTCCGCCTTGTGGTCCTCCCAGCGCGTGGCGCGGCCGTCACCCTGGGGCGACGCGGCGGTTTCCACTTTGTCCGGCATCGCTCATACGTACCTATCCGCGATCAGTGCCCGGCGGGAAGCCACCGGTCGCGATGGGTCCCCACTCGTCGATGGTGATCCGGATGAGGCTTTTGTTCTGCTTCCGCATGGCATCGCGGTACTCGTCCCAGTCGGGATGCTCGCCGGAGATGCCGCGGAAGTACTCCACCAGCGGTTCGAGCGCGTCGGGCAGATCCAGTACCTCGGCCGTGCCGTCGATCTGCACGTAGGCGCCGTTGAACTCGTCGGACAGCACGCACACGCTCACGGCGGGGTCGTGCCGCACGTTCGCGGCCTTGGCGCGCTGGGGGTAGGTGGAGACGACGATTCGGCCCTCCGAGTCGAGTCCCGACGTCACCGGGGAGATCTGCAGGCCGCCCGAGCGTTTCCGGGTGATCAGCACGCTGCGATGGCGCGGGCGGACGAAGTCGAGCAACTCTTCCCTCGTGACACGGTCTGCGGTGGCGACGGCCATGGTGCACCTCTCCTCTGCTGCGGTGGTTCTTCCCGGACTCACCTTAGGCCCCAACCCAGTCCTCAGACGTCTGAGGACTGTGCTAGCGTCGGCGCATGGCCGGACGTCCCACCCTCCGCAGCGGACCGCTGGTTCCCCAGCTCGAGGAACTCCTCACCGCCCGGATCCGGGACGGCGAGTGGACGCTCGGCAGCCGCATCCCCAGCGAGGCCGAACTGGCCACCGAACTCGGTGTCGGCCGGTCCTCCGTCCGCGAGGCCGTTCGGCTGCTCGCTCGCGACGGCCTGCTCGACGTGCGGCACGGCGTCGGCACGTTCGTCGCACAGCCCCCCACGAGCGGTGCGGGACTCGGGAAGCTGCTGCGCCGCGCCCGGCTGCTCGAGGTGTACGAGGTGCGGCGCGCCCTCGAGATCGAGGCCGCCCGGCTCGCCGCGGAACGCGTGCGCCCCGAGGACCTCCGGCGGCTGCGCGAGCAGCTGTCCACCCGGCACGACAGCACGACCGCGTCGACCGCCGTGTTCGTCGCGGCCGACCTCGACTTCCACGCCGCGATCCTGGAGATCGCAGGCAACTCCATCCTGTCCGCCCTGTTCGATTCGATCCGGCCGCTGCTCGTCGACGCGCTGGCCGAACTCGTCGACCACGAACCGGGCAGGCCCGACACCAGCTGCGCTCACGACGATCTGGTGCGCGCACTGGAAGCCGGCGACGCCGAGGCGGCCGTCGCCGCCACCGCCGCCAACCTCGACCCGACCATGTCGATTCTGCGGAAAGGCGGAAATCAGTGACCACCCCGGATTCGGTCGTCAGCATCGAGCACGTCGACCTCGTGCGGAGCGGACGGTATCTGCTCAGCGACATCAGCCTCCGCATCGAACGCGGACAGCACTGGGTGCTGCTCGGCGCGAACGGCGCGGGAAAGAGCACGATGCTGAGCATGCTCGGCGCGGTCGCGCACCCGACGCGCGGCACCGTCCGCGTCCTCGGCCACCAACTGGGCCGGGTCGACATGCGCGAGTTGCGCGCCCACATCGGGCACGTGAACCCGCGATACCGGATCGACGCACCCCTGGCGGTGCGCGACGTCGTGCTCACCGGCCTCACCAACACACCCGACTTCGTGCCGAGGTGGTCGCCGTCCGCGGAGCAGATCGCCCGTGCCGACGAACTGATCGCCTCCCTCGGCATGCAGAAGCACGCGGACGCCCTGTGGCCCAACCTGTCCCAGGGTGAGCGTGGCCGCGCCCTCATCGCGCGGGCCCTGATGGCGGAACCGCAACTGCTCCTGCTCGACGAGCCCGCCACCGGACTCGATCTCGCGGCGCGCGAACAACTCCTCACCGCACTCGACGAACTGCGCGAACGCTACCCGAGCCTCGCCAGCATCCTCGTCACCCACCACCTCGAGGAAATCCCCACCACCACCACCCACGCCGTCCTCATCCGCGACGGCCGCGTGATCGCACAGGGTGACGTGGCGGACGTCCTCACCACCGCCACCATCAGCGAATGCTTCGACCACCCCATCGAGATCCATCGGCAACGCGGACGGTGGATCGCGCAGACGCGGGTGCCCGAGCCGGTCGGCTAGCCGCCGGCCGTACTCGCCACAGCCGCACACGGATTGGTCAGATTCCCGCGCAATTGTGCGTGATTCCAGCGAATCGGTGGGCAAACAGCGCGCGGCGTCTCGGCTACGAGCCCGACCGCTCACACGAGCCGACCGGATGCGCGGCCAGCAACTGCTTCGCGCGACTGCGGGCCGCGTTGTACCCATACCACTTCGAGTCGCCCGTGACCTCCCGGTCGAGTCCGTACAGGGCGCAGGACCGTTCCGGTTCGGGCAGCCGATCGAGGACGGGGACGGCGTCGACGGACAGCGAACCGAGGTAGCTCACGTCGATTCGCCCGGTGTCGCCGAACCGCTCCACGTTCTTCCCGGCCACGTACGCGCCGGGTCGATCGCGACGACCAGCAGCACGAACACCACACCCAGCCACAGCTCCGTCACCAGGACGGTCACCCGCAGCCGGGTGTACCCGTACTGGCGCTCGTACAACGACATCCGGTGGATCGCCTCGTCGACGACGACGAGCACACTTCGCCGGCTCATTCCCCGACTGTATTGCGCGCACGTGTGGATCCCGGTCAGAGCCTGTGAAGATTCTGTGCAGGTTTGCCCGCGAATCCACCACGGGGTGGTGGATTCGCACCCTGGGGTGCCTGTCGAACGCCTCGGCCCCGGCGCAAGGTTGGTCTATCAGCCCAGCTGGGAACCACAACCCGGCGGAGCCGGCCCCGTCGTCAGTCCCTGATCACCGGAGGTTGTCCACACCATGTCCCACATCCAGACCCGCATCGCGATCGGCGCAGGCGCGGCGTTCGTCCTCTCCGTCGTCGGCGCGGCCGGGATCGCGGTGGCAGGCGGAACTGCGCCTCCGGCCGCCGACGTGAGTGTCACCGAACAGCACCGTGACGTGGACACGGAGTCCACACCCCTCCCGGTCTTCACTCCCCCGGCGCTGAACACCCCGACGCAGGAATCGCCGGGATCGTTCGACACCGCGGCGGTGGACCCGTTCGAGCCGGCCCCCTGGCGGTATTAGGACTCCACCTCGACGTCTCCGGGTGACTTGTCGTCCCTGAGCCCACGCCAGCTGGGGTGCCGCAGTCTTCGCGAGCCGGTCCAATCCATGAACCGCACCTCCGCGACGAGGGTGGGGGTCACCCACACGGCACCCTTGCGGTCGGCGGTGGGGAGGTCTTCAACGAACGGGCTGGTGTCGGTTTCGAGCGGGCCCAGGGTGGATGCGAGTTCCTGCAGATCCCGTTCGGTGAACCCGGTTCCGACGCGCCCGATGTAGCGCAGCCCGTCGTCCTCGGGGACGCCGAGCAGCACCGAACCGATTCCACTGGACCGCCCGCCCTGACCGCGGCGCCACCCGCCGATCACGGCTTCCTGTGTGCGCCAGTTCTTCACCTTGATCCAGCTCGACCCCCGCTTGCCCGGCAGGTACACGGATTCGCGGCGTTTGGCCACCACACCTTCCCACCCCTTGCCGCGGCTCTCGTCCATGGCTTCCTGCGCGGACCCGTGCAGTTGCGGGGGCACGTCCAGGTCGTCGACCTTGGCCGCCAGCGCTTCGAGGACGCGGCGCCGATCGGTGTACTTCTTGCGCAGCAACGACACTCCGTCGAGGTACAGCACGTCGAACGCGAGGAAATGCGGCTCGTTGCCCTGCTGCAGCAGACCGAAGTTCGCGACACCCCGCTCGTCGAACGCGACCACCTCGCCGTCGAGGACCACCTCGTGGTCTTCGAGAGAGTCTGCCAGCCAACCTAATTGCGCATAGTCCTGGGTCTTGTCGTTGCCCGCGCGGCTCGTCATCTTCAGCTCGCCGCCACTGATCTCGACGATCACCCTGATGCCGTCCCACTTCCCCTCGAACGCCCACTCGCCGGCGTCGAGGCCGTCGAGGGTGCCTGGGCTCGCGAGCATCGGCGACAACCCACGCGGCAGCTCCGACGACCGCGACCCGCCCGGGGTCTGGTCCTTCATCAGGTGCATCAGCCACTGGTCGCCCTTCGTGCGGATCAGCGCGAACCGGCCCTCCACCTGCTCACCGTGCAACTGGACGATCACCTCGTCGTCCCGCCACTTCTCGGTGTCGTACGTTCCTGTGTCCCAGATCATCATCCGGCCGCCCCCGTACTCGCCCTTCGGGATGCTCCCGGAGAACGTGAGGTATTCGAGCGGATGGTCCTCGGTGTGCACGGCCAGGCGATTCTCCCCCGTCGTCGTCGGCACGTTCTTCGGCACCGCCCACGACACGAGAACCCCGTCCCGTTCGAGCCGCAGGTCGTAGTGGAGGCGCCGGGCGTGATGTTCCTGGATGACGAAAGTGTTGCCCTCCCCCGGCCGCACCGTGTGCGGCATCGGCTCCGGTGTCCGCCCGGGATCACGCTTGCGGCGGTACTCGGCCAGCGCCGCGGCGTCCTCGAGCGTCGGATCGAGTCCGGCGAGCAGGTCGCCGTCCGACTCCCACCGTTCGAGCACTTCCTCGAACCGCAGCTGTCGTAGGTCGGGGTCGTCGAGTTCGTCCCAGCTGCGCGGCGCCGCGACGTACGGCTGGGAGCGCCCCCGCAGCGAGTACGGGGCGATGGTGGTCTTGGACGGATTGTTCTGGCTCCAGTCGACGAATACCTTGCCCGCGCGCACCGCCTTGGCCATGGCGGCGGTGACGAGTTCGGGCCGCAGCTTCTCCAGCCCCGTCGCCACCTGCTTCGCGACGGTCGACGCGCCCGAACCCTCCAGCTTCCGGTCGAGCGGCACGTACAGGTGAATGCCCTTGCTGCCGCTGGTGACCGGGTACGCCGTCCAGCCGAGGTTCGCGACCAGGTCGCGCACCGCCCGTGCCACCTCCGCACATTCGGCGAGTCCCACCCCGGGGCCGGGGTCGAGGTCGAAGACGATGCGGGTCGCCGGACCCCGGCGTGAGCCGTCGAACCGCCACTGCGGCACGTGCAGTTCGAGTGCGGCCTGCTGTCCCGCCCACACGAGGGCCGCGACCGAGTTCAGCAGCGGGTAGTGCACGGACCGGTCCGAGTGCGCGAGTGCCCGGCGCTCCAGCCACCCCGGTGCGGAGGCCGCGAGGTTCTTCTCGAAGAACGGCTCGCTGTCCACCCCGTTGGGCCAGCGTTTGCGGGTGGCGGGACGGTCGACGACGTGCGGGAGCATGGCGGGCGCGATCCGCGTGTAATAGTCGATGACCTCGCCCTTCGTCGTGCCCGACTCCGGGTAGAGGACCTTGCCGAGATTGGTCAGGGACAGGCGATGTCCGTCGACCGTCAGTTGCCGAGTTCCCGCCGTGGCCACGCGCACCTCCCTCCGCCACTACATACATATTGTGCGCCGCGCGGCCGCTTCGCTGGCCGGATCGCTACCCGGCAGGCAAGATGACGGGGTGCACCGAGGACCTAAGACAGCCGTCGCCGCCATATCCGCTGCACTGACATTGCTCGCCGGATCCTGCTCCACCGACACCCCGTCGGAAGTCGACGCCCAGGCCGAAGCCTCGTCGATTCCCGAAGCGTTCACCAAACTTCCGTCCACCCGGGCGGTCGGCGACTGCGCTCCCGGCAGCGGCGTCACCGCACGGGACGGCGTCCTCACCATCGCCACCGACAGCCCGTCGTACCGGCCGTGGTTCGTCGACGGCGACCCGTCCAACGGCAAGGGCTACGAGGGCGCCGTGGCGCGGGAAGTGGTCGAAAAGCTCGGATACAGTCCGGACCAGGTGCAGTTCGAGACCGTCGACTTCAACGACGCACTGGCGGCAGGCGAGAAGAACTTCGACTTCGCCATCGACCAGTTCACGATCGTCGACACCCGGCGCGAGACTGTCGATTTCAGTTCGCCGTACTACGCCGTCACGCAGTCGGTGCTGGCGCTGAAGAACTCTCCCGCGGCGCGAGCCAAGTCGCTGGCCGACCTCGCACCGTTCCGCCTCGGAGCGCAGGTGGGGTCCACGAGTTTCGACGCCATCGCCCAGACGGTGCAACCCCGCCAGGCACCGGTCAGTTTCGCCACCACCGACGACGCCAAGGCCGCCCTGGCCGCGGGCGACATCGACGCGCTGGTGGTGGACATCCCGACCGGGTTTCAGATCACCGCCAACGAGGTGAAGGACAGCGTCCTCGTCGGCCAGTTCCCGCGCCCGAACGCCGTCACCGAATTCTTCGGTCTCGTGCTGGAGAAGAACAGCCCGCTCACCGCGTGTGTTTCCGCGGCCGTCGATTCCCTCTACGCCGACGGGACGCTGGACGCCCTTGCCGCCGAGTGGATCACCGACACCGGCGGCGCGCACGTCCTCGATTGATTACGCGTACAGCTCGACGAACGTCTGCAGGGACTTCTCGATGTCGCCCTTCAAGGCCTTCGCGACACCCGACCCGATCGGTCCGAACAGCGGTGCGCCACCCAGTTCGATGGTGAACACCACCTCGGACGCGTCGCCCTTCGCCTGGACGTCGAGCACCAGTCCGAGCTTCACGCCACCCTTGCCGTCACCCTTCAGAACGATGCGGTGAGGGGCGTCGTACTCCTTGATCGTCCACTTCACGCGGTTGCGGAGCCCCTTGACCGTGACGACGGAACTGATCTCGGTTCCGGCCGTGAGGGTCTCGGGCAGTTCGCCACGCCAGCCGTCGTGGACCACGAACCACTTGTCGAAATCCCGCAGATTCGAGGCCTTGTCCCAGGTGTCCCGGGGGCTGAGGGGAACGTCGGTCTTGACCGTGAGTTTCGCCATTGGGGCAGCCTAACGGCCCGTGAGTACTTGTTAACCGCGGGCGGTTAACAAGTACTCACGGGGCCGGAGGCCCTAGTGCGAGACGGCCTTCTCCACACCGACACCGGTGAGCGAACGGACCTCCATCTCGGCCTGCTTGGCGGGATCCTCCGCCTTGCCGCGACCGAGGTAGGTGCCGACGACGCCGAGCACGAACGCCAGCGGGATGGAGACGATGCCCGGGTTGGCGAGCGGGAAGAAGTCGAAGTCGGCGGTCGGGAACATCGACGACGGCTTACCGGACACGGCCGGGGAGAACACGATCAGCAGGAGGCAACTGATCAGGCCGCCGTAGATGCTGAACAGGGCCCCGGTGGTGTTGAACTTCTTCCAGAACAGCGAGTACAGCAGCGTCGGCAGATTGGCCGACGCGGCCACCGCGAAGGCGAGCGCCACCAGGAACGCGATGTTCTGGCCCATGGCGAGGATGCCGAGGACGATCGACACGAGACCGATCACGACGACCGTGATCCGGGAGACCCGCACCTGGGACTCCTCCGACGCATGTCCGCGCTTGATGACGCTGGCGTAGATGTCGTGAGCGAACGACGCGGACGCCGTGATCGCCAGCCCCGCCACCACCGCGAGGATGGTCGCGAACGCCACCGCGGAGATGATCGCGAGGAAGATGGTGCCGCCCAGTTCGAACGCGAGCAGCGGTGCCGCCGCGTTCTCCTTGCCGGGTGCGGCGAGGATGACGTCGGGGCCGACCATCTTGGCGGCGCCGTAGCCGAGGACGAGCGTGAACAGGTAGAACGCGCCGATCAGTCCGATCGCCCAGGTGACCGAGCGGCGGGCTTCCTTGGCGGTGGGGACGGTGTAGAACCGCATCAAGACGTGCGGCAGGCCGGCGGTGCCGAGGACCAGGGCGATGCCGAGCGAGATGAAGTCGAGCTTGCTCATCGAACTGATGCCGTATTTGGCGCCGGGAGCGAGGATGTCGCGACCTGCGATCGCCTCGTTCGTGGAGCCGGCGACCGTCGCCTGGGCGTCGGCGAGCAGTTGGGAGAAGTTGCCGCGCACCGCGAACAGGACGAGGAAGAACATGACGCCTGCGCCGGCGACCAGCAGCACCGCCTTGACCATCTGCACGTAGGTGGTGCCCTTCATGCCACCGACCAGCACGTAGACGATCATCAGCACACCGACGACCGCGACGACGATTGCCTGGCCGACCTTGCCGTCGATGTTCAGCAGCAGCGCGACGAGCCCGCCCGCGCCCGCCATCTGCGCAAGCAGGTAGAACAGCGAGACCACCAGCGTGGACAGCGCCGCCGCCATCCGCACCGGACGCTGCTTGAGCCGGAAGCTCAGCACGTCGGCCATCGTGAACCGGCCGGTGTTGCGCAGCAGTTCCGCGACGAGCAGCAGCGCCACCAGCCACGCGACGAGGAAGCCGACGGAGTACAGGAAGCCGTCGTAGCCGTACACCGCGATGGCGCCGGCGATGCCGAGGAACGACGCCGCCGACAGGTAGTCGCCGGCGATGGCGAACCCGTTCTGCGGTCCGGAGAACTGGCCGCCGCCGGTGTAGAAGTCCGAGGCCTTCTTGGTGGTGCGGCTCGCGCGGATCACGATGGTCATCGTGATCACGACGAACGCCACGAAGATGGCGATGTTGAGGAGCGGGTTGCCGACGTCGGTGGCTGCGGCGAGTGTGGTGATCACTTGAGCGGTCCTTCCAGCTCTTCGCGGATCGCGGCGGAGCGGGGATCGAGTTCCCGGTTGGCGAACTTCACGTACAGCGCGGTGATCACGAACGTGGTCACGAACTGGCCGAGACCGAGGACGATGCCCAGGTTGACGTTGCCGATCACCTTGGTGGCCATGAACTCGGGGGCGTACGTGGCCAGCAGGACGTAGGCCGCGTACCAGGCGAGGAAGAATGCCGTCATCGGGAAGACGAAACTGCGCAGGCGGTGTCGCAACTCCTGGAACTCCGGGCTCGCCTGCATGTCTACGAAGGCTTGCGCATCAGGGGTGCGCCGCTTCTGCGGTGCGCCCTCACTGAGGTCGGCTGTGGTCACTGCAGACTCCTTGGTCGTGTGAAGTGAACTGAGTGCCGACGCTAGTGAGAGGTGAGTCACAGAAACAGGCTGTGGCGGCTGTCACACGGCGAGCTGCCGGACTGTGCGGCGAGCGGTCACCCGACCGCGACAAGCGGCTCCGCCACCCGTGCGTGCTCGAGGAGTGCAGAGACTCGTCAAGCACTCACGGGGAGCGGAGCTCCCTCTCGCGGTCGGAGCCCACATCGAGCCGCTCGGGGGCGTGCATGCGGGTGAAGATCCGGCTGAGGTCGACGGGGATCTGACGCTTCGTCGCCTTGCTGACCAGCACCATCGTGACGAAGGCCAGCGGGACGCTGACCGCCGCCGGGTAGGCGACCATCGCCGCGGGCCAGCCGTTCCAGGCATCGACGGTGAGGCCGCCGAACACCGACACCCCGGCCGCGCACCCGGCGACGAGCCCGCCGATCACCATCCCGGCACCCGCCCCGACGGCGGTGAGTCCACGCCACCAGATGCCGAGGACGAGCAGCGGGCAGAGGGTCGACGCCGCGACCGCGAACACCAGCCCCACCGTGCGCGACAGGTCCAGCGACGTCACCGCCAGCGACAGCGCGAGCGGCACCGCCCCGGCGAGGACGGCGGCGATCCGGAAGTCCCGGATCCGGCCGCGCAGGACGTCGGTGCTCAGTACCCCGGCGATGCTGACGAGCAGGCCGGACGACGTGGACAGGAACGCGGCGATCGCCCCGGACGCGACCAGCGCCGCGAGGAGTTGCCCGGCCCACCCGGAGAAGACGGAGCCGGGCAGCAGCAGGACCGCGGCGTCGGACGTGCCGGTGATGAGCAGTTGCGGCACGTACAGCCGCGCGAACACCCCGAGCAGCGTCGGGAACAGGTAGAACACGCCGAGCAACCCGACCACGGCCAGCGACGTCAGCCGGGCGGCCCGCCCGTCGGGGTTGGTGTAGAACCGGACCAGCACGTGCGGCAACCCGAGGGTGCCGAGGAAGGTGGCGAGGATCAGCGAGTACACCTGGTACATGGGGTGGTCGCCACCGAACCCCCAGCCGGGAGCGATCCAGTCGGAGTTGTCGGCGGGTGCGCCCGCGACCACGGGAACGGGTGCCCCGGCTTCGAGCGTCATCGTGGTGCCCTCCCCGAGGTGGTGTTCGCCCGGTTCGAGCCGGATGTCGCCGGTCGCCGCGACGCCGTCGATCGTCCCCGACCCGCCGACGGTCACCGGTTCCGACACCTGCACGACGACGTCGGTGGTGATGTCGACGGTGGTCTGTTCGCTGACGGTGGGCGGTGCGGCGGCGCCCAGTTCGTGGTGGTCGGCGAAGAAGTACACCGACAGCGCCAGCGCCGGGATCGCGACCGCGGTGAGTTTCAGCCAGTACTGGAAGGCCTGGACGAACGTGATGGACCGCATGCCGCCGCCGACGACGTTGGCGATGACGATGACCCCGACGACGACGGCCCCGACCCAGCTGGGCACGCCGAGCAGGATGTTCAGGGTCAGTCCGGCGCCCTGGAGTTGCGGGACGAGGTACAGGGCGCAGACCGCGGCGACGACGAGCATCGACAGGGTGCGGAGCCGGCGCGACCCGAGCCGGAACTCGGCGAAGTCGGGCACCGTGTAGGCGCCGGACCGTCGCAGCGGTGCGGCGACGAACAGCAGCAGCCCGAGGTAGCCGGCGGTGAATCCGATCGGGTACCAGAGGGCGTCCGCGCCGTATTTCGCGATCAGGCCCGCGACGCCGAGAAAGGATGCGGCGGACAGGTACTCGCCGGAGATGGCGGCGGCGTTCCACCGCGGTCCGACGCTGCGGGACGCGACGAGGAAGTCGGAGGTGGTGCGCGCCAACCGCACTCCGTAGATGCCGATGGCCACCGTCGCGACCGCGGCGGCCGCGAGACCTGCCAGGGTCAGCCAGGGAATGGGTTGGTCGGTGGGCACGGGACGCTCAGTCGTCCACCAGGTCGGTGAATTCCTGCTCGTTGCGCTCGGCCTGCCGCACGTAGATCCAGCCGGTGGTGAGCAGCACCGGGTACACGAGCGCGCCGAGCACCACCCACGGCAGCCGGATTCCCAGCACCGCCACGTTCGACAACGCCGGGAACAGGAACATCACGAGCGGCACCGCGCACAGCAGGCACGCCGCGAGCAGCGCCAGCCGGATCGCGAGCACGAGCTGGGTGCGGACGAGTCCGCGGATCATCGCGTCCCCGACCGCCGTCTGTTCCTGCACCTCGACGCGGGTGCGGACGATGCGCGCGCCGCGACGCTGGGCGAGGACGACCCGCACCCGCTCGGGCGAGCTCATCGCGCGGTCCACGTCTGTTTCGGCGCCCGGACCAGCCGGTCCTTGAGCATCCGGGTGTGCCTGCGGCTGACCGGCAGTTCGACGGGCGGGTGGTCGCCGTGCGCACGGAGGCACACGACCAGACCCGTGCCGACGGTCCGGATCCCGGTGACCCGCGGCAGCGCGACGAGGTACGAGCGGTGCACCCGCAGGAACCCGGCGTCCGCCCACCGCGTCTCCAGCGCCGAGATGGGGATGCGGACGAGGTGCGAGCCGTCCGCGGTGTGCAGGCGCGCGTAGTCGCCGTCCGCTTCGACCCACTCGACGGAGGATCGGTGCACGAGGGTGGTGATGCCGCCGAGTTCGACGGGGATCACCTCGTCGGTGGGGGCGGGAGGCCCGGCGTCGACGCGCCGGCGGCGCCCCTCGACGATGCGGCGAACGGACTCCGCCAGCCGCTCCTCGCGCAGCGGTTTGAGGAGGTAGTCCACGGCGCCGAGGTCGAAGGCGGCGACGGCGCGGTCGTCGTGGGCGGTCACGAACACCACCTGCGGCGGGGACGCGAAGTTCGCGAGGATCCCGGCCAGCTCGAGACCGTCGAGTCCGGGCATGTTGATGTCGAGGAAGACGGCGTCGATGTCGCCGTCCCGGAGGATGCGCAACGCCGTGGTGGCGTCGCCCGCGGTCCGGATGTCGCCGACGGCGTCCTGGGCGCGCAGCAGGAACGCCAGCTCGTCGAGGGCGGGTTTCTCGTCGTCGACGGCCAGCACGGTGAGGGGTGCGTCCGGAGACCTGTCGTCAGTGTGGTTCACAACGACAGCAATCGTCGCACGGACGCTTCCCGTTCACGTCGAGATCCCCCGCCGGAACTTCGGGACGCGCATGCTCACCTTCGTGCCCGCGCCGGGCGCGGTCTCCACCACCAGTCCGTAGTCGTTGCCGAACGCGGCGCGCAGGCGGTCGTCGACGTTGGCGAGCCCGACGTGCGCCGCCTCCTTGACCCCGGACGACTCGGCCACCGCATCCAGCGACCCCGACCGCAGCAGTTCCGGGTCCATGCCGACGCCGTCGTCCTCGACGCTGATCACGCAGTCGGTGCCCTCGTCGGCGGCGACGATGCTGACGGTGCCGCCGTCCGGTTTGGCGGCGATGCCGTGCCGCACCGCGTTCTCGACCAGCGGTTGCAGGGCGAGGAACGGCAGCACCACGTTCAGCACCTCGGGCGCCACCTGCAGTTTCACGGCGAGGGCGTCGCCGAACCGGGCGCGCTCGAGGGTGAGGTACCGGTCGATGTTGCGCAGTTCGTCGGCCAGCAGGGTGAACTCCCCCGCCGACCGGAACGAGTACCGGGTGAAGTCGGCGAATTCGAGGATCAGTTCCCGGGCGCGGTCGGGGTCGGTGCGGACGAACGACGCCACCGTGTTCAGCGCGTTGTAGATGAAATGGGGGCTGATCTGCGCGCGCAGCGCCCGCACCTCGGCGCGGTCGAGGCGGGCGCGGGACGCGTCGAGGTCGGCGAGTTCGATCTGGCTGCACGCGTACCGGGCGACCTCGGTGACGGCGCCGAGCATGCCCGGTCCGGGGTCTTCGGTGGTGACGATGCCGAGCACGCCGACCACCCCGGTGGCCTCGATGAGCAGCGGCTGGGCGATCAGCGCCCGCACCGCGTTGTCGCCCGCACCCCGGACGAGGCCGCCGTAGGCGACGAGCACCCGGCGTTCCCCGTCGACCGCGCGGGCCGCCGCGTCGCGTAGTTGTTCGGTCATCGCCTCGTGCGGTCCGCTCCACGCGAGCAGGTCACCGGCGGCGTCGAAGACGCCCAGCGCCTGCGCCCCGGTCAGCTGACGCAGATGCGGCGCGGCCTCGTCCGCCGACGTCCCGTCGAGCCCCCGCCGCAACGGGCGCGCCGCCAGCGACGCGGTGTGGAGGGTCGTGTGGACGGCCCGCTCGGTGGGGGTGGTCAACTCGCGCCGGGCGCGCAACCACACGGCGGTGAACGCGACGAGAGGAACGAGGACGAGCAACGCCACCACGGCGACGACGGATCCCGTCATTCGCCGGTGTCCAGTCGGGCGATCAGGGTTTTCGGAGCGACGGCGCGGTACGCGTCCTCGACGATGTCGGCGACGTCGTCCCAGTCCTGCGGCACGTCGAGGTACACCCCGATCCACCCGCGGCCCCCGACGTACGGCGGGACGAAGAACCGGCCGGGGTCACGGTGCACCCAATCCTGTTGCGCGCCCGGCGGGGCCGCGGCCCAGAACGACACCCGGTCGTCGTGGTGCCGGTCGGCGAGGGTCGCGAACTGCGGCGCCTTGCGGACGAACCACGCCGGTTCGCCGTGACTGACCCGCTCGGTCGCCTCGGGCAGTGCGAGGCACAGCGCCCGTAGCCGTTCGAGGTCCGCTTTCTTCACGGCGATCCTCCCTCGGCGCACGTGTCCGGTGCGGGCAGGCCGGCGAAGCGGTCGGCGATCCACTGCACCGCCCCGGGAACGGATCGCCCGTCCGCGTGGCCCTCCCCGGGCCGGGTGTCGAACTCGACGACGTCGCCGAGTGTGCACGCGTTGTCGACGGCCCGCGAAGTCCATTGCGGCAGAATGAGGTTGTCCCGATCCCCCACCACGACGAGCATCGGTCCGCTCGCACCGGTCTTCGGCAGCGCGATGTCCTGCAGCCACCCCCGCATGCGCTCGGCGTCGGCCGCCGTCCGCGGGCCCGTGTCGGCCGGGGTGAGCTGGGTCGCCACCGTCCACTTCTCCTGGAGTTTCGCGGTGACGCACGACAGCGTGACATCGGGGGCGGCGGCGAGGGCGCCGCGCATGTAGTCGTCCGGGTTCAGCTCCGGGTGGATCACCTTCAGTCCCTCGAGGAGGTACGGCAGGAACATCTTCTGCGGCAACGACAGTGGTTCGACGGTCCCGTCGGCGACGATCCCCGACAGGTCGGCCGCCGGTGACAGGTTCGCCGCGCCGACGAAGTCGAGGCCGTCGCCGTAGTCGCCGGCGTGCTCGGCGGCGGACCACGACGCCTGCCCGCCCTGCGACACTCCGATCGCCGCCCAGCGCGCCGACGCGTCCGGCACCACGTTGTGCGCCGCCCGGACCGCGTCGATCAGGTCGTAGGCGGCGGTGTCCGGTTCGAGGTAGGGGTGCGGGCCGTCGGTGCCGAGGCCTTGATAGTCGGTGACGGTCACGACGTAGCCGCGCTGCAGCAGCGGGCGGACGAGGTTCGTGGTGCCCAGCAGGGTCGGCGAGGACGACGGGGCGCATTCGTCGGTGACGCCCGTGGTGCCGTGCCCGACCGTCACGACGGGCCTGCCGCCGTCCGGCGCGGGACCGCCGGGAGTGAAGACCGTGCCCACCACCTCCGCGCCGCCGCCGTCGACGCCGGACGTCGACCGGTAGACGACGCGGGTGGCCGTGGCACCGAGGGCGGTGATCGCCGGATCGATGTCGGGCACCGGCTGCCGGCTGATCAGGGCGCCCCGCTGGTCGCCCGTCGGCGCCGGGGAACCGGACGGAGAAGCGGGTGCGGCCACCGACGTCGTGGGGGGCGGGGCCGGGGAGGCCACGTCCGTGGCGCAGGCGGTCAGCGTCAGGGGAACGGTCAGCGCCAGGGCACCGGCCAGCGCGACCACGGCGGTTCGCACCGGACGCACACCCACCTCGCACCTCATTCGCGACGTCTCCGCACCCGCTCCTCGGCTGCGGCCTCCTCCACATCGAGACCTTCCAACACGCTACGCATCACTTCGTCGTCGAGTGTGCCCGCATCGCGCGCGGCGATGAGCGCCTCCCGCTGTGCGCGCAGGGCGGCGCGGCGGTAGTGGTCGAACAGTGCGCCTGCCCGTTGCTTCTCGGCGGCGTCCTCCGCCTCCTCGGCCTGCAGGCGGGCCCGCATCGACCGCCGCACCCGGTCGAGGATGTCGGTGACCGCCGTGCGGTCGACTCCGGCGGGCGGGTTCGCGGCGAATTCGACGAGCGCCCGTTCGCCGGCGTCGCGGGAGATCGCGCGGGCCAGCGTCACCTGTTCCTCCTCGCGCCTGCGTTCGTCGGGATCCGCCAGATCGAGGGTCCGGATCAGCAGCGGCATGGTGGCGCCCTGGATCAGCAGGGTGCCGACGGCCACGACGAACGCGATCGCCTGGATCACCTCGCGTCCCGGGAACGGCTGCCCGCTCGCGATCACCACGGGCACACCGGACGCGGCAGCGAGCGTGACCACCCCGCGCATTCCCGCCCAGGACACGACGACGCTCTCCCGCCACCCCAGTTCCACGGAGCCGCCCGGCGCCCTGATCGCCAGCCCGAGGCGGCGGCGAAGCCTGTGCAGAAGTATCCACGCCGGGCGGATCGCCATGACCACCGCAAGGACGGCGAAGCCGTAGAAGAAGATGTGGAGCACCGGCAGACCCTGGTCGCGAACGTCGTCGATGACGAACCTCAGTTGCAGCCCCATGTAGGCGAACACGAACATCTCGAGCAGGAGGTCGACGCTCTCCCACAGCGACCGCTCCTGGATTCGGGTGGCCACGGACGCGTCGGTGGCCTTGTGCCCCATCAGGAATCCCGCGGCGACGACCGACAGCACACCGGACGCGTGGATCTCCTCGGCCGCGAGGTACGCGGCGAACGGGAGCATCAGCCCCAGCACCGTTTCCAACGGCGAGTCGTACATGCGGTGCCGCACCCACTCGACGATCTTCGCGAGCACCAGCCCGATGAGCACCCCGCCGACCACCTCGTAGGCGAAGAACACCACGGGAGGGACGGGTATCTCCGCCCCGACGACGGCGGACACGGCGACGGCGAACAGGGTCAGCGCGGTCGCGTCGTTGACGAGCCCCTCACCGGTGAGGATCGCGATCACCCGGTTCGGCAAACCCAGCCTGCGGCCGACCGCGACGGCGCTGACCGCGTCCGTCGGCGCGACCACGGCGCCGAGGACGAGCGCCGCGCCGAGCGTGAATTCGGGAACCAGCCAGTTGGCGAAGAACGCCACCCCCACCGCGGTCGCCAGGACGGTGAAGATCCCCAGCCGCAGAATCGGTGCGAGGTGGCGCCGGAACGTGGCCACCGAGAACTTGAGGGCCGCGGAGTACAGCAGAGGCGGCAGCACCACCCCGAGGATGGCCTCCGGGTCCAGTTCGAGGCGCGGCATCCCGGGAATGAACGATGCCACCGACCCGATGGTGACGAGGACGAGCGGCGCCTGCAGATCGCGGCGCTTCGCGAAACTCGTCACGGCGATGGCCGCGATGATGACGAGGAGCACGAGGACGCCGTTCACGACACCGATTCTGCCGCGCCCGCCCGCGATGCGCGGGTCATCTCCGAAGACACGTGCGGGCCCCGGTCCGAGAACCGGGGCCCGCACGGTGTGTCCGGGAAGGGTTCACTCCTTCGGGGGAACAGCCTTCTTCGCCGCGTCGGCGGCCTTGTCGATCTTGTCGCTGTACTTGCCCCCGGTCTTGCTGTCCGCGACGTCGGCGGCCTTGTCGATGGCGCCGTGAACCTTGTCCGCGTTCTGCGAAGCGGCTTCCCTCCCCTTGCCCAGCAGGCCCTTCAGTGTGTCGACGAAACTCATCGTTCTTCCTCCTCCGGTGCATGCGCACGCAGTGTCCGCGCGAGTTCGATCACCCGCCGTGCACCCAGTCTCACAGCATTGACTCGGCGACGCCAACCGTTCGGATCGTCGCGAGCGGTACTCCGGTCAGTGCACGCCCGGAAGATCTTCCGGGGCCGCGAAGAGGCGGCGGTGCTCACCGTGCAGCCTGCCCGTGACCCACCATCCGATTTCGACGAGAACCACTCCCACGAGCCCGCACACGAGAGCGGAGGTGGTGGCGGCGACGTTGGTCGGATCGAGTTTGAAGAACTCCCGCGTGAACGGCAACGCGAACAGGATGAGGTATCCCGCTACGGATCCGAAGATCAGCACCAGCTTCCACCACACGTACGGCCGGGCGACGACGGCCAGCACCCACAGGGCGATCATGATGAGGGTGATGAGCGCCGACGTGCCTGCCTGAATCTTCTGCGTCTCCGTCTGATCCGGGCCCGCGTACACGAGAAGGTACGAAATGAACGTCGTGACACCGATGATCACACCGGACGGCACGGCGAGGCGCATCACACGCGGCACGAACCCGGAGCGTGCCCGCTCGTTGTTCGGGGCCAGCGACAGGATGAACGCGGGAATGCCGATGGTGAACCAGGCGGCGATCGTCACGTGCCGCGGCAGGAACGGATACGGCACCGGCTCGAAATGGAAGATCTGCGACAGCACACCGGTGAGTCCGATGAGGAACGCCAGCAACACCGAGTACACGGTCTTGGTGAGGAACAGGTTCGAGACGCGCTCGATGTTGCCGATCACCCGGCGGCCCTCGCCCACCACGTACGGCAGGGTGGCGAACTTGTTGTCCAGCAACACGATCTGCGCGACCGCGCGGGTGGCGGGGCTGCCCGAGCCCATCGACACGCCGATGTCGGCATCTTTGAGGGCCAGCACGTCGTTGACGCCGTCGCCCGTCATCGCAACGGTGTGACCGCGAGACTGCAGCGCCCCCACCATCTCCCGCTTCTGGTCGGGGCGCACCCGGCCGAACGTCGTCGCCGTTTCCAGGGTCTCGGCGAGGGCGTCGCGGTCGTCGGGCAATTCGCGGGCGTCGACGGGACGGTCGCCGCCGGGCAGCCCGAGCGATCCGGCCACCGCGCCGACCGACACGGCGTTGTCACCCGAGATGACTTTCACGGTGACGTTCTGGCTCGCGAAGTATTCGAGGGTGCCGCGGGCGTCGGGACGCACCCGCTGTTCCAGGATCACCAGCGCGCGCGGCGTGATCGCACCCGGTGCCGCGGGGTGGTCGACCGCGACGTCGCAGCTGCCGAGCAGGAGCACCCGCAGTCCCGAGGAGCCGACTTCCTCGGCCTGCCGGGCCATGTCGCTGCCGGGGTCGAGCAGCACGTCGGGGGCGCCCAGGACCCAGTTGCCGTGGGCACCGTACGACTGGCCGCTCCACTTCTTGGCCGAGGAGAACGGGGCCTCCGCGGTGGCGTCGCCCCAGCCGGGGGCGTCGGGAAAGGCTTCCGCGATCGCGAGAACACTGGCGTTCGGCCGCGGGTCGGACGCCGCCATCGCGGCGAGCGCCGCGCGGGACGGTTCGGCGTCGGACGGGTCGGCGCAGCGCAGTTCGGACAGCCGCATGCCGTTCTCGGTGAGGGTGCCGGTCTTGTCGGCGCACACCACGTCGACGCGCGCGAGGCCTTCGATGGCGGGCAACTCCTGCACGAGGCACTGCCGCTGACCGAGCCGGATCACCCCGACCGCGAACGCGATCGACGTCATCAGCACCAGGCCCTCGGGCACCATCGGCACCAGCGCGGCCACCATCCCGCTCAGCGCCGGCCGGATCGACTCGCCGCTCGAGAACAACTGGTTGTAGATGATCAGCAGACCCGCCGGAATCATCAGGTACGTGATGAACTTCAGGATCTTGTCGATGCCGCTGCGCAACTCCGAGTGCACGAGCGTGAACTTGCTGGCCTCGTCCGCGAGTTTCGCGGCGTACGCGTCGCTTCCGACCTTCGTGGCCCGGTAACAGCCGCTGCCCGACGCGACGAAACTCCCCGACAGCACCTCCTGACCGACGTCCTTGTGCACGGGGTCGGCCTCACCGGTGAGGAGGGACTCGTCGATGTCGAGTGCCGCCGCCTCGACCACGACCCCGTCGACGACGATCTGGTCGCCGGCGCCGAGTTCGATGATGTCGTCGAGCACGACCTCCCGCGGTGCCATCGCGACGGCGACGCCGTCGCGGCGCACCACCGGTTTGGTCTGGCTGACGATCGCCAGCTTGTCGAGGGTCCGCTTGGCCCGCACTTCCTGGATGATGCCGATCCCGCTGTTGGCGATGATCAGCAGGCCGAACATGCCGTCGACGATCGAACCGGTGGCCAGCACGATGATCAGCAGCACCCCGAGGATCGCGTTGATCCGGGTGAACACGTTGGCGCGCACGATGTCGCGCACCGACCGGGCGGCCCGATCCGGGACGTCGTTGGTCTTGCCCGCCGCCACCCGCTCCGCCACCTGCGCGGCCGTCAGCCCCTCCACCGCGACGACTGCAACGCTGTCGGTGCCGGTTTCGTCGTATGCCATGGTCAAAGGCTACGCAACGAGGCTCGGCTCCGAGGGGATGCGCGCCGGACTCAGCCGAGTGCGGTCCACCACGGGGTCTGGGCGGCCGGCTTCAGTGCGTCGACGCGCTGCCCAGGCATCGGCACGGCCACCGGGGTGCCCGCCTCCTGCGCGGCCGCGAGCATCCGGACGATCGGCTCGGACCACGTGTGGAACGCGAGGTTGAACGTGGCCCAGTGCACCGGCACCAGCAGTCCACGGGTCGCGTCGCCGGCGTTGAGGTCGGCGTGCGTCTGCACCGCCTCCTCGGGGTTCATGTGGATGTCCGCCCACCTGGTGTCGTAGGCGCCGACGGGCAGCAGCGTGAGATCGAACGGTCCGTACCGGCGGCCCAGGTCGGCGAACCGCGTCGTGTATCCGCTGTCGCCGCCGAAGAACACTTTCCGGCTCGGGCCTGCGAGCACCCACGACGCCCACTGGGTGGTGTTGCGCACCAGGCCCCGGCCGGAGAAGTGCCGGGCCTCGGTGCACGTGAGCGTGAGTTCACCGAGTGTCGTCGACTCGTCCCAGTCGAGTTCCACGATCCGCTCCTCCGGCACCCGCCACTGACGCAGGTGCGCACCGAGCCCGACCGGAACGACGAACGGCGCCTTCTGGGTGGCGGCGAGTTGCTGCACGGTGGCCATGTCGAGGTGGTCGTAGTGGTCGTGCGAGATGACGATGGCGTCGAGGACGGGCAGGTCGGCCAGCGGCACCGGAGTCGGGTGCATGCGGGACGGACCGAGAAGCGCGGACGGCGACACCCGATGGCTCCACACCGGGTCGGCCAGCACCCGGTAGCCGTCGACCTCGACGAGCACACTCGAATGTCCGTACCAGGTGACGGCGACGTCGGCCGCCTCGACGGGCGCGAGGGGCGTCGCGAGCGGGATCGGCCTGCGCGGGCGTCCCGCCTTGCCCCGCGTGATCAGCGCCTTGAGAATCCCGGTCTCCGAACCGGGCAGCATCATGCTGCTCGGATCGGTGTTGTGGAACTGACGGTCGCGGTACCGCGGCGACGTCGCGGCGTATGGGCG
Organism: Rhodococcus sp. T2V; assembly: GCF_029269925.1. Classification (NCBI taxonomy): domain Bacteria; kingdom Bacillati; phylum Actinomycetota; class Actinomycetes; order Mycobacteriales; family Nocardiaceae; genus Rhodococcus; species Rhodococcus sp. T2V. Next base: position 47,918 of record NZ_JARJBD010000044.1, on the reverse strand, counting down.
CACCTTGGCACGCGACGCGCCCATCTGAGACGGAAGGCCCCACGCGGCGCGCGTCAGCCACCCGAGGGCGGCGGTGGCCAGAACAGTCGTCACGGCGTTCTTCGCTTTCACCCCGACAACTGTAACCACGCGTGCGGGAAAGGTGCGGCCGACGGCTACTGCCCGCGGAACACCGGGGGACGCTTCTCGGCGCGGGCGGCCCGCGCTTCCTGCGCGTCGTAGCTCTTCCACGCCGCATGCAATGCCGCGAGCTGCTCGGGCGGCGGCGGGCTCTGGGTGCCGTCGTCGTTGAGCACCATCTTGAGGTGTTGCAGCGACAGCGGCGCCAGGCGTGCGATCGAGTGCGCCCACTGCTGCGCGACGGCGAGGTCGCCGCGCTTGTTGGCGAGACCGTGCGCCAGCGCCTCGTCGGCCCCGACCTCTTCCGCGCCGAGCAGGATCGTTCGTGCCGGTCCGCCGCCGATCAGGGCGGCCAGCCGGTGCACGGTCCACCGGTCCACGGAGATCCCGAGCTTGGCGGCGGGGATGGCGAAGCGCGCCTCGGGTGCGACCACCCGCAGGTCCGCGGCGAGCGCCAGCTGGCTGCCCGCGCCGATCGCGGGGCCGTTGATCGCGGCGATGACGGGGACGGGGACCGAGTCGATGGTGTGCAGCATCTCGAGCAGGGTGTCGGTGAACCCGTCGGCGTACACGTCGCCCGACAGGTCGGCGCCCGCGCAGAACGCGCTGCCCTGCCCTGTGAGGACGATCACCCGCGCGCCGTCGGTGACGGACTTCTCTGTCTCCTCGCGCAGCAGTTCGCAGATCTCGGTGTTCAACGCATTGCGACGGTCGGGTCGTTGCAGTTCGAGGGTGAAGACGTCGCCGTCACGACTCGTCCCGATCATGTCCACTCGCTTTCTTCGTGATTGCTGTCCACTTCCGAATTCTCCCCTGCCCACCCGACTGGACATCCGTCACCCAACCACAGCCGAATCGGCCGGAACACACGAGCCTCTCCGGTAGTTGTGAGGATGGAGGTGAGGACCGACATGAACAGTGAAGTGGACGTCGCCGTGATCGGCGCGGGACAGGCGGGGCTGTCTGCCGCCTACTATCTGCGCAGGTTCGGGGTGGAGCCGGAGTCCGGTTTCGTCGTGCTCGATCACGCGCCGGGACCCGGTGGCGCGTGGCAGTTCCGGTGGCCGTCCCTGACGCTGAGCACCGTCAACGATGTCCACGACCTGCCCGGGCTCGGCTTCGCCGAGACGGTCGGCGTGGACCCGCACGACCCCGAGGCCGCGCTGGTGCACGCATCCAGCGCCGTTCCCCAGTACTTCGCGACGTACGAGAAGCAGTTCGAGTTGCCGGTGCACCGTCCCGTGCACACCCGGGTGGTGTGCGCCCGTGACGAGCGTCTGCACATCGAGACCGACAGCGGCGTGGTGTCGGCCCGCGGCCTGATCAACGCGACGGGAACGTGGGAACGCCCCTTCATTCCCCGCTATCCCGGCGCGGAGTCGTTCACCGGCCTCCAGGTGCACACCAGGGACTACTCGGCGGCGCAGGACTTCGCGGGACAGCACGTTCTCGTCGTCGGCGGCGGTATCTCGGCGGTGCAGTTGCTGGACGAGATCTCCCGGGTCACCACCACGACGTGGGTGACGCGCCGCCCGCCGGAGTTCCGGGACGAGCCGTTCACACAAGAGATCGGCCGCGCCGCAGTCGCTCTGGTCGAGGACCGGGTTCGCCGCGGGCTGCCGCCGGGCTCGGTGGTGTCGGTGACGGGGCTGCCCGTGACGCCCGCGATCCGTGCCGCCCGCGAACGCGGGGTGCTGGCGCGGCAGCCGATGTTCAGCGAGATCACCGAGGACGGTGTCCGCTGGGCCGACGGCCACGAGGCGAAGGTCGATGTGATCCTGTGGTGCACCGGTTTCCGCAGTTCGCTCGATCACCTCGCACCGCTACGGCTGCGCGGTCCGGGCGGCGGCATCACGATGACGGGACGCCTGGCCACCCAGGTAGCGTCGGATCCGCGGATCCATCTCGTGGGCTACGGACCGTCGTCGTCCACGATCGGCGCGAACCGGGCCGGGCAGGCCGCGGCCCGCGAACTCACCCGGCACCTCGGGTTGCCCGCCCCTACCTGATCAGCGAGGCGACGAACGAGGCCTGGTCGGGTCCCGCCTGGTACATGCTGCCGAAGTGACCACCCGAGTACACCCGGTAGTCGAGATTCGTTCCGGCCCCGCGCATCTCGGACACGAGTTTCTCCGTCAGCGGCAGCGGCACCGACGCGTCGGTGACCCCCTGCACCAGCAGCAGCGGACGGTCGTACCCCGCGACCGGGACCTCGAGGTATTCGCGCAACGCGTCCTGCAGCGCGGGCACGTCGAGCGCCCGCGACAGCATCTGCGCCACCGACACGTTCCCGGTCATGGCGGCGAACTGCCGGAACGGCACTTCGGGGGCCGCGTCCACGAACTGCTTCCCGACCGGGGTCAGATAGCTGTCGACGTCCAGTTCCGGGTACGCGTCGCGGACCCCGGCGATCAGGTACGACATGTACACGGTGAGACCGGCGAGGCCCTGCGGCGGAAACGCGGGACCGCTCCAGTTCGACACCGTCTCGATGTTCGACGGCACCCCGTTCGCGACGGCCCCGCGGTAGTCGAGTTCCGGCGCGTACGACGTGGCGACGTGCGCGGCGAACACCGCGGCCTGACCACCCTGGGACAGTCCGACGGCCATCCACGTGGAGGAGAGGTCGGCGTCGATCTCCCGGGCGGCGCGCACGGCATCGACGACGCTGCGGCCTGCGACCTTCCCGTCGAGGTAGGGCGGCACCCCTGGGGTGCCCAGGCCCACGTAGTCGGTGGCGGCCACGGCGTAGCCGAGTTTCAGCCAGCTGCTCACGTAGTCCGAGGATTGCGGGTCGACGCCCGTCACCGAGGGTGCGTCGGCGTCGGAGTCCCCCACCGTTCCGTGTGCCCACGCGATGACGGGCCATCCCCCGGCGGGCGGCGTCCCGGGCGGCACGAACACCATCCCGGTGCACGGGGTGATGCCGTGACGGTCGGTGGTCAGGTACGTCATCCGGTACGCACTCCCGGTTCCGCGGAGCCAGAGTTCGGCAGGCAACTCGGACGAGGCGACGACGGTGCCGGGGCTCGATCCGGTCCGCAGGGGATCCGCACCGACAGTGGGTGCCCACAGCACGCTGACCAGTGCGAGCAACGCCACGATGCGCCACCATCTCCGCACCTCTCAACGGTAGCTGCGCGGGGGTGGCGCAGTACTCTGAATCGTCCACTCACGGGGAAGTGGGACGCACGAGACCGGGAGAGCAGAAGAGACATGAGCGACGACAGCACGATCCTGACTCCCGGCGACACTTGCTGGCAGGTTGCCCGCGCCGATCGTCTCGCGTGCATCGTCGACGCGGCGGACTACTTCCGCCACGCCAAGTCCGCGATGCTGCAGGCGCGCAGGCGGATCATCCTCATCGGCTGGGACTTCGACACGAGGATCGAGTTCGAACCGGACGAGAAGACGCTCGACGGGCCCAACCAGCTCGGCCGCTTCCTGGCCTGGTTGACGCGCGAACGTCCGGATCTCGACATCTACCTGCTCAAATGGAATATCGGGGCCTTCACCGCGATCGGACGCGGGATGACCCCGATCTTCGTGGTCAACTGGGTGACGGACCGCCGCCTGCACTTCGAACTCGACGCCGCCCACCCGATCGGTTCGGCGCACCACCAGAAGATCGTCGTCATCGACGACGCGCTCGCGTTCTGCGGCGGCATCGACATGACCGTGGACCGGTGGGACACCCCCGAACATCGGGACCGCAACCACTACCGGACGCAGCCGAACGGCAAGCGGTACGGGCCGTGGCACGACGCGACGACCGCCGTCGACGGGGACGCGGCGAAGGCCATCGGCGAACTGGCCCGCACCCGGTGGAAGGCGGCCACGGGGCAGGATCTGGCGGCGGTCGACGAGATCGCGGGACGGACGCCGTGGCCCGAGGGGCTCGAGCCGACGATGCGCGCCGTCGACGTCGGGGTCGCTCGCACACTGCCGGAGCTGGACGACCGGGACGAGGTCCGGGAGATCGAGGCCCTGTACCTGGCCGCGATCGCCGGCGCCGAGCGGTCGCTGTACATCGAGAGTCAGTACCTGGCGTCGCGCACCCTCGCGGAGGCGATCGCCGCGCGACTCCGCGAACCGGACGGGCCGGAGATCGTGCTGGTGCTGCCGCGCAACGCCAACGGCTGGCTCGAGCAGAAGGCGATGGACGGCGCCCGCCGCCGGTTGCTGCACCTGCTCTGGCGGGCCGACACCGGGAACCGGCTGGGCGTCTACTACCCCGTCACGGCGGGCGGTGAACCGATCTACGTCCACGCCAAGGTGCTGGTGATGGACGACCGTCTCCTGCGGGTGGGTTCGTCGAACCTCAACAACCGGTCGATGGGATTCGACTCCGAATGCGATCTCGCGGTCGAGGTCACCGCGGACACGGCGAACGGGGACGAACTGCGGGCGACCATCCTCGGCATTCGCCGTCAGCTCGTCTGCGAGCACCTGGGTGTCCCGGCCGGGCTGTTCGAGGACACACTGACCGAGACGTCGTCGCTCCTGAGCACGGTCGAGGCGCTGCGCGGCGGTGGCCGGACCCTGGAGAAGTTCGAGCCGGACACGGTCGAGGACGAGGACAGTCCGCTGGCCGAGAACGAACTGATGGATCCCGAGCGCACACCGCCGAGCTTCTGGGAGCGGACCAGCCGGGGCCGGTTGCGGCGCAAAGTGATCCGACGTCAGAAGGCGGCCGGTTCGGTGCGGTAGATGCGCCGGTAGTCCTTGCGGAACGCCCGCCGCCCCAGGATCGACCATGCCATCCTGGCGGCGAAAGGCATCTCCGACAGGAACATTCGACGCTCCTCGGGTGTCGCCCCCTGAAGGATGAAACCGAGGAACACCAGCAGCCGGTCCTTGGGGATCGACGCGCGGCCGCGGTCACCCATCTCCTGCCACTCGGCGAGCGTCATGAACTGCTCCGCCATCGGGAGGATGTGCCGCTCCTCCTCGCCGAGGTGCTCGCCCAGCGCCACGGACAGCGCGGTCAGCGTCTTCGCCAGCGGTTCGCCGTCCGCCGCATCCGCCGTGAACGCGGCGCCCTGTGACTGCGCCAGCGACAGCAGTTCGGAGATGCGTTCGTGCTGCTCCTCCATCCGCAGTACCAGCGCCGCGTCGGTGGGCGCGCGGTCGAGCAGCTTCGGCCACAGCAGGTCGTCCTCACTCGAATGATGGTGGTGGAGGGCGGTGGCGAGTTCCTCGAAGAACGCCACCACCTCCGCGGCCCGGGCGGTGTCGCCGGCGGGAACCCGGCGGACGAGCGCGGGCAGCGCGGCGAACTGGCGGCGGAAGCAGTTGTGGACCACCACCATCTCGCGGGTGTCGGGGCGGGTCGTGTGAGCAGTCGAAGTTGTCATGCGATCAAGGGTCGGTTCGGCGTCTTGGAGAGCACTTGGAGGCCACTAGTGCTTACGCTGGGCACGATGGTGCGGATTCGAGTACTCGGGACGCTCGAGGCGGAGGACGAATCGGGGGCGGTGGACCTCGGCGGCCCCCGCCAGCGGGCCGTGCTCGCCCTGCTGCTCGTCGCACGCGGCGAGGTGGTTCCGGTGGATCGGCTGATCGACGACCTCTGGCACGGGGCTCCCCCGGCGCGGGCCGTCGGTGCACTTCAGGCATACATCTCGAATCTGCGGCGGGCGCTGGAGCCGCGCCGCGCGCCGCGCGCGGACTCCACCGTCCTGGTGAGCCGCGCCCCCGGTTACGCGCTCACCCTGCCCTCGTCCGCGGTCGACGCGTGGGAGTTCGAGAGCCTGGTCCGCTCCGCCGCGGGCACCGGGCGGGCCGACCTGGAGCACGCGCTGGGCCTGTGGCGGGGGCCGGCGTTCGCCGAGGTGGCCGGTGAGCACTGGGCGCTCGCCGAGATCGCCCGGCTCGAGGAACTGCGGGTGGTGGCGCGCGAACGGGTGGTGGCCGCCGCCGTCGCGTCCGGCGACGCCGCGGGCGCGGTGCTCGACGCGCAGTCCCTCACCCGGGACCATCCGCTCCGGGAAGAGGGGTGGCGGTTGCTCGCCCTGGCGTTGCACGGCAGCGGGCGGCAGGCCGACGCCCTGGCCGCGTTGCGGGAGGCCCGCAGCAGGCTGGCGAGCGAACTCGGCCTCGACCCCGGTCCCGGTCTGACCGAACTCGAACGCCGGATCCTCACGGGCACCGTCCCGTCCGCACCCGCACCCGCACCCGCACCCGCACCCACCCCCGTGCCCGTCGACACCGCCCCGGACCCCTGGTTCCTCGGCCGCGCCGCGGAACTGGCGACCCTGACCGACCTGATGAGCGATCCCGGCACTCCCGTGGTCCTCCTCGGCGGCGACGCCGGATCGGGAAAGTCGTCCCTGCTGCGCCGGTTCCGTCGCACCCTGCACGCCGCGGGGTGGCAGGTGGCCGTGGGCCGCTGCCCCGAGGTGGACGGCGCCCCGCCCGCCTGGGCGTGGGTGGAAATCCTGCGGGCGCTGCGCGAGACGGTCGACCCCGGTGCCGAGGCGGACGCGCTGGCGCCCCTGCTCGCCGACGATCGTTCGCACGCGGCGCGGCCGGACGACCCGAGCGGACGGTTCCTGCTGCACCGTGCGGTCGCCGACTACCTCGGGACCGTCCGCGATCACGGCCCGCTCGCCGTCGTCCTCGACGACGTCCACCGCGCCGACGAAGACACCCTGTCGATCCTCGTGCGGCTCGCCCAGCAGCGGTCGCCGATCTTGCTGATCCTCGCGTTCCGCCCGGACGAGGTCGACGCGAACCTGGAGAACTGCTTCGCCGACCTCGCGTCGCTGCAACCGACACGCATCCGCCTCGGCGGACTCGGTCCCGAGGAGTCGGCGGAGCTGATCCGGCACGTGTCGGGCCGCGACCCCGACCCCGATATCCTCCGCGCGCTCGCCGAGCGGACCGGCGGAAACCCGTTCTACCTGCAGGAGAGCGCCCGGCTCCTGGACAGTGAAGGCGAGCTGGTGGCCACGTCCGAGGTGCCCGAGGGGGTCCGGGACGTACTCCGCAGGCGGATCGCCCGCCTCCCCGAACTGACCGTGTCCGTCCTGCGACTGGCCGCGGTGGTGGGTCGCGAATCCGACGTCGACGTCCTCACCCGGGCCGCCGAAGTCGGCGAGGACGCCGTGTTCGACGCACTCGAATCGGGCGTGATCGCCGGACTGCTCGGCGAGCCGCGCGCCGGGACCGTCCGCTTCACGCACGCCCTCGTCCGCGACACGCTCTACTCCGACCTCACCCGGCTGCGCAGGAGCCGCTGGCACGCCCGGGTCGGGTCGGCGCTCGAGGAGTTGCGACCGCACGACGTCGCGGCGCTCGCGCACCATTTCACCGAGGCGCTGTCCGCCGCGACCGCACGGCAGGCCCTCGACCACAACGTCGCGGCCGCGGCGCAGGCGGCCGACCGCTACGCCCACGACGCGGAGATCGGCTTCCTGAACGACGCCCTCCGCGCGGCCGACCGGTTGCCGCCGGACGCCGCGGCGTCCGTGGACGAGCGCGTCGACATCCTCACCGAGCTCAGCCGCACCCAACTCGCCGCCGGCATCGGGCTGGACGGGGCCCGTTCGCGGAAGCGGGCCCTGGGGCTCGCCCGGGACGCGGGCCGCACCGATCTGGCGATCCGGGTGCTCGCGTTCGTCGACACCCCGACGCCGTGGATCAACCGGCGCTACGGCGAAGTGGACACGGCCGTCGTGGACCTGATCGAGACGCTGCTGCGGGACGAGGAACCGGAGCCGGCGGTGCGCTGCAGGCTGCTGGTCACGCTGGTCCACGAGATCGGGGCGGAGGATCACGAGCGCACCGGGTCCGCGGTCCGGGAGGCCGAGGTCCTCGCCCGCGACCTGGACGATCCGGTGCTTCTCGGGCTGGTGCTCTGCGCCGTCCACGCCGGCACCGGCTCGCCGACCAGCACACTCGGCGACGAGGTCATCGGCGACGAACTGCTCCGGATCGGCGACCGGACGCAGCTACCGGTGTTCACCATGCTCGGCCATCACCTGCTGGCCGAGATCGCGTCCGGCCACGGTGACATCCCGGCGATCGAACATCACATGGGCCTGCAGTCGGAACTGGCGGACCGGTACCGGTTCCAGCAGGCGCAGGCGACCCGGCAGATGAACCGCGGGATGGTCGCGCACCTCACCGGCGACCTGGCCGCGGCGGAACGCCATTACGAGCGGGGCCACGAGTTGATGGTCCGGGCCGGACTCGACGCGGACAGCGTCTTCGCCCTCGCGGTGTTCACGCTGCGGCTCACCGAGGGCCGGGCCGGCGAATTCGAGGCCGTGATCGCGACGGTCGACAGTGCCGCGACGGACGTGCTCGCCGATCTGCACGCCCTCGCCCTTCTCGGCAACGGCAAACCGGAGCAGGCGCGTCAGGTGCGGCGCCACCTGCGCCCCGTCCGCCGCGACTTCTTCCATTCCCTCATGATGTCGCTGCGCGGCATCGTCGTCGCCGGGCTGGGTGAGCGGGACGAGGCGGCGGCGGTGCACGCGGAACTGAGCCCGTACAGCGGCCAGATCGGGGGCGGCGACACGGCGGCGTTCGCGGTCGGGCCCGTCGACACCGTCCTCGGCGACCTCGAGATGCTGCTCGGCAGGCCCGAGGCGGCGCGCACACACTACGCCGCGGCGCTCGCACTGGCCGAACGCTGCGGCTGCCCGGCCTGGATCGACGCCGCCCGCACCCGGGTGACCACCCACCCAAGCGAGTTCCAAGTGGGTCACTAGCGGCCGGGCGCACAGTCGGAGGCGACAGAAGATCCGGCTTTCCTGGAGGCTCCCCGATGAGTTCCCTGCTCGCCCGCCTCGGCGCGGCCGCCGCGACCCGTCCCTGGCGGGTGATCGCCGCGTGGCTGACGCTGCTCGTCCTGGTGTTCGCCGCCGCGTCCGCGTTCGGCGGCACCAACCACGACGACTACAACGTGCCCGGTCTGCCGTCGCAGCAGGGGACGAATCTGCTGAGCGAACGGTTCCCGGAGATGTCGGGGGCGGACGCGCGGGTGGTCGTGCACTCCGACACGGGCCCGCTCGCCCCCGGCGTCCTCACCGATCTCGGCAGCAGGCTGGCGGACGTGAACGGGGTGAGTGCCGTGTCGCCGCCCCGCCTGTCCCAGGATTCCGACACGGCGGTGATCAGCCTCAACTACCGCATCCCGGTCACGGACTTCCAGGGCAGCGAAGGCGTCGACGCGCTCGAGTCCGCGGTCGCAGGCACCCGGGCGCAGGGACTGGAGGTGGAACTGGGCGGGCAGGTGCCCGAGAACATCTCCAAGCCGTCGGGCACCGCCGAGGCGGTGGGCATGATCCTGGCGCTGATCATCCTGGTGTTCGCGTTCGGTTCCGTGGTGGCCGCGGGACTGCCCCTGGCCGTCGCGCTCGTCGGCGTGGGCATCGGGTCCGGCCTCATCACGATCATGGCCGGGTTCACCGGCATCAGCACCATCGCACCGACCATCGCGACGATGGTCGGCATCGGCGTCGGAATCGACTACGCACTGCTGCTCGTCACCCGGTACACCGAGGGCCTGCGATCCGGGATGCCGGTCCGGGACGCCGTCGCGGCCGCCAACTCCACGGCCGGGACGTCGGTGATCTTCGCCGGGACCACCGTCCTCGTCTCCCTGTTCGGGTTGCGGCTGTCCGGGCTGCCGATGTACGCGTCGTTCGGCTACGCCACGTTCGCGATGGTCGGCATCGTCATGCTCACCTCCGTCACGCTGGTGCCCGCACTGTGCGGGCTGGCGGGTACGCGGGTGCTCGGCAGACGGTCCCGTGCCCGGGCCGACCGTCGCCCGACGTCGCCGCTGACCGAACGGTGGGCGATCCGGGTGAGCCGCCGCCCGTGGCTGTGGGCGCTGACGGCGCTCGGCGTGCTACTGCTCCTGGCGGCGCCGGTGCTGGGCATGCGGACGTGGCCGCAGGACGCGGGCAGCGCACCGGCGGCCAACACGATCCGCCAGGCCTACGACCTGATCGACGCCGAGTTCGGGCCCGGCGCCAACGGGCCCCTGATGGTGGCGGTCGACCTGAACAAGGTTCCGGCAGCCGAGCTTCCGTCGATCGTGCGTGACCTTGCGGCCGAACCCGGGGTGGCGTCCGTGACGCCTGTCCTGACGAACGCCGATTCGACGGCCGCACTCGTCTCGGTGCAGCCGACCACCGGTCCCAGCGATCCCCGCAGCACCGAACTGCTCGATAGGATCCGGTCCGACGCCGCCGACGGCGTCCACGTCACCGGACTCACCGCGGTGTTCGCCGACATCTCGGCCCGCCTCGCCGAACGGCTGTGGCTGGTGATCGCGTTCGTCGTCGCACTGTCGGTGGTGCTGCTCACGTTCGTGTTCCGCGCGCCGGTGGTCGCGGTGAAGGCGGCCGCCATGAACCTGCTGTCGGTGGCCGCGGCCTACGGCGTCATGGTGATGGTGTTCCAATGGGGTTGGGGTGCACAGTTGCTCGGGCTCCCCCATGCGCTTCCGGTGTCGAGTTGGGTGCCGATCCTCATGTTCACCATCCTGTTCGGACTGTCGATGGACTACGAGGTGTTCCTGCTCTCCCGGGTCCGTGAACGCTGGCTCGCCACGGGCGACTCGCACCGCAGCGTCGTCGAGGGACTGGCGTCGACGGGCCGGGTCATCACGAGCGCGGCGGCGATCATGGTCGCGGTGTTCGCCGGGTTCGCGCTCGACGGCGACGTCACCGTGAAGATGATGGGCGTCGGTCTCGCGACCGCGGTCCTCATCGACGCGACGATCGTGCGGATGGTGCTGGTGCCCGCCACGATGTACCTGCTGGGCGACGCCAACTGGTGGCGGCCGGGCGTACGCCGCGCGGCGGCGGCCGGCGGGGGCGGGGCGGCTACGCCCGCAGGCGCTCCACTTCCGCTTCGAGCGCGATGACCCGCCGGTACAGGGCCTGGATGCTCGCCATGCACACCCCGTTCGCGTCCACCATGGCGATGCGACGGTCGTTGGAACCGAGGCCGAATGCGGTGGCGAAATCCTGCGCCATCGGGCCCAGGTGCCGCACCGACTCGTGATCGAAACCGTAGGTCCAGACGCTGACCGGCATCTCGGCGAGGCGGTCGAGCACCTCGCTCGCACTGGCAGGCGGCGCTTGGACGGCAACCCCGCGCTTGCGGGTCAGAACGGAGTGAAACCACGCCAACGGGTGGCGGGTACGGGCCGCTGTTCGCGCCCGCACCCGCCCCCGACTGGTGTCGACCCACACGGAGTCAGTCCGGGAGTTCGCCGACATCGTGCTTGATCGTCGCGTCACTGAGGAGCAGGCCGACCCCGAGGGCCATGACGCCGATTCCGAGTCCGATTGCGGCTCCGCCCAATCCGAGCATGATTCCGAGCATGTTGTCTCCTGTCGTCGATGGTGTACGGGATGTCGTGCCCCCGCTTTGTGAACACCTACGACTCTCCCCGCTCCGGGCCGTCGAGATAAGACACCTCAGGGGTGGTGCAACCCCACCCCCGGACGCGGCACCGGGCGGCACAATGGCGGCCATGACGGAATTACCGGAGTGGGCCCGCACCCTCGACCTCGCCCCGCACCCCGAAGGCGGCTGGTACCGCGAGACGTGGCGCAGTGACGTCACCATCCCCGAGGCGAGCCTGCCGGACGACTATCCGGGGCCGCGGTCGGCGGGCACCGCGATCCTGTTCCTGCTCATGCCCGGACAGCAGTCGGCATGGCACAGCGTGCGCAGCGCCGAGATCTGGCTGTACCACCGGGGCAGCCCCCTGCGGCTCGAACTCGGCGGCGACGGAAGCGAACCCGCGGCCCCCGACGCGCTGATCCTCGGCGCGGACGTGGCGGCGGGTCAGCAACCGCAACTGGTCGTCCCGCCGCGGCACTGGCAGCGTGCGAAACCCGAGGGCGACGAACCGACCCTCGTCAGTTGCGTCGTCACCCCGGGCTTCGACTTCGCGGACTTCCAGCTCTAGGCGCTACGCGCCGAACGCGTCCGGGTCGGGCCCGATGCGCCCGTCGGCCCGGGTCAGCGAACCGACCGTGTTGATCTCGTCGGGGGTCAGTTCGAAGTCGAAGACGTCGAAGTTGGCGGCGATGCGCTCCGGCGTCACCGACTTGGGGATGACGACGTTGCCGATCTGCAGGTGCCAGCGGATGATCACCTGCGCGGTCGTCTTGCCGTGCGCGGCAGCGATCTTCGCGATGTCCTCGTCCTCGAGGACGGTGCCCTGCCCCAGCGGGCTCCACGCCTCGGTCGCGATGCCCTTGCCGGTGTGGAAGGCACGCAGGTCGGCCTGGTTGAGCCGCGGGTGCAGTTCCACCTGGTTGAGCGCGGGTACCTCGCCGGTCTCGGCGATCAGACGGTCGAGGGTCTGCGGGGTGAAGTTGGAGACACCGATCGACCGCGCACGCCCGTCGGCCTTGATCTTCTGGAAGGCCCTGAACGTGTCCACGTAGCGGTCCGCGGACGGCACCGGCCAGTGGATGAGGTACAGGTCGACGTAGTCGAGGCCCAGCCGGCTCAGGCTGTCGTCGAACGCACGGAGCGTGGAGTCGTAACCCTGGTCGTCGTTCCACAGCTTGGTGGTGACGAACAACTCGTCACGGGCGATGCCGGAGTCCGCGAGCGCGCGGCCCACCCCGGTCTCGTTCTCATAGATCTTGGCGGTGTCGATGCTGCGGTACCCGGCCTTCAGCGCCTCGGTGACCGCGGCGTAACTCTCGTCGTCCGGCACCTGCCACACACCGAAGCCGAGGGCAGGAATGCTGTTCCCGTCGTTGAGCGTGACCGTAGGTACAGGACTCTGTGCATTGTTGAAACCCATGGGACTGTCCAACCGGGCACCCGGACCGGATGTTCCCGGCGTCTCAGAATGTGGACTTTCGCGTGTCGTTTCGGTATCACCGGGTAACCCGACGGCATCGGCGTTCAGGTGGTGACGCGCCCGGTGAAAGGGGCGGACATGGGCCTCGGATACACATTGGCCTATCGGTTCAAGATCACGCCCTGGGTGAAGGCGGGCCGGGTCTTCGGGAACCAGATCGAGACGTTGATCGATCCCTTCGACGCACCACCGGGCGAGGTCCTCGACATCGGATGCGGCACCGGTGACCACGCCATCGAAATGGCCCGGCGAGGGTGGCAGGTGACGGGGATCGACACCGTCCAGCTGGCCCTCGACAAGGCGCGGTCCAAGGCACGGAAGGCGGGTGTCGACGTGCGGTTCATGCACGCGGACGCCACCGACCTCGAGCACGCCGTCGGTCGCGGGTACCACCTGATCCTGGACGTGGGGTGCTACCACGGGCTCAGCGACCACGCCCGGGTCGCGTACGCCGAGAACGTCACGACGGTGGCCGAACCGCACGCCACGCTGTTGATGTTCGCGTTCGGGCCGGGACATCGCGGCCCGCTGCCGCGGGGTGTGTCCCGCTCCGACGTGGAGCGCACGTTCGAGAAGTGGAAGCTCGTGTCGGACGTCGACGCCGACACGACCGGCATGCCGGGACCACTCAAGAAGGCCGACCCGCGCTGGTTCCGCCTCGTCAAGCGCTGACGCACCCGTGAGTACTTGTTAACCGCCCGCGGTTAATAAGTACTCACGGGTCCTGGGACAATCATCAGGTGACTGCAACACTGCGCATCAGCGGACTGTCGGCTTCGCGCGGTGAGCGCACCCTGTTCTCCGGCCTCGACCTGACCGTCGCGCCCGGCGACGTGACCGGACTCGTCGGGGCGAACGGTGCGGGCAAGTCGACGCTGCTGACCACGCTCGCGGGGGTCGGGTCCGCGGACGTCGAAGGCAGCATCGTGCTCAGCCCTCCCGACGCCGCCGTCGGCTACCTTGCTCAGGAACCGGACCGGATCGCCGGCGAGACCGTGCTCGACTTCCTGGGCCGCAGAACCGGCGTCACCGAGGCCGAGCACACCATGAACGCGGCCGCCGAAACGCTCGGCGAGTCGGACGAGGATCTCTACTCCCCCGCCCTCGAACGCTGGCTGGCGCTGGGCGGCGCCGACCTCGCCGAGCGCGCGGAGAAGGTCGTGAGCGAACTCGGGCTGGGTGTGCCGCTCGACGCACACATGACGTCGCTGTCCGGTGGGCAGGCGGCGCGCGCCGGGTTGGCGTCGCTGCTGCTGTCCCGGTACGACGTACTGCTGCTCGACGAGCCGACCAACGACCTCGACCTGGTGGGGCTCGAGCAGCTCGAGCGCTTCGTCGCCGAGAGCCGAGCGGCCCTGGTGGTGGTGAGTCACGATCGGGAATTTCTGGCGCGCACCGTGACCGGCATCGTGGAACTCGACCTCGCGCAGCAGCAGATCGCGGTCTACGACGGCAGCTACGACTCGTATCTCGCCGAACGGGAGATCGCACGCAGGCATGCCCGGGAGGCGTACGAGGAGTACGCCGGAACCCGTTCGGATCTCGAGGACCGCGCGCAGATGCAACGGAACTGGATGGAGCACGGAGTCCGGAATGCGCGCCGCAAGGCGAAGGACAACGACAAGATCGGCAAGGGGCTGCGCACCGAGTCCACCGAGAAGCAGGCCGCGAAGGCCCGGCAGACGCAACGCCGGATCGAGCGGCTCGAGGTGGTCGAGGAGCCGCGCAAGGAGTGGGAACTGCGGATGGAGATCGCCGCCGCCCCGCGCAGCGGTTCGGTCGTGGCGACGGCGAACGGCGCCACCGTCGCGTGGGGCGGGGACCGCGAGTTCACGTTCGGCCCGGTCACCACTCAGGTGGACTGGGGTGACCGGATCATCGTCACCGGCGCCAACGGCTCCGGGAAGACGACCCTGCTGAAGGTGCTGCTCGGCAAGATCGCCCTGGACGCGGGCACCGCCTCACTCGGTTCGGGTGTGGCGATCGGCGAGATCGATCAGGCCCGCGGCCTGTTCGAGGGCGCCGAGAAGGTGTCCGACGCGTTCGCGGCGCAGGTCCCGGACTGGCCGGACGCCGACGTGCGGACGCTGCTCGCGAAGTTCGGCCTCAAGGGACACCACGTGCTGCGGCCCGCGGCGTCGCTGTCGCCCGGCGAACGCACCCGCGCCGCCCTCGCCCTGCTGCAGGCGCGGGGCGTGAACCTGCTGGTGCTCGACGAGCCCACCAACCACCTGGACCTTCCGGCGATCGAACAGCTCGAGCAGGCGATGGAGAACTTCGACGGCACGCTGCTGCTCGTCACTCACGACCGGCGGATGCTGGATTCGACGCGCAGCACCCGCCGCTGGCGAATGGACGCCGGCCGGCTGTCCGAGGAGTAGTCAGTCGCCCTCGGCCATGGGCGGCAGCGCCTTGACGAACGGCGGGTCGTAGTCGACCTTCCCGAGCTTCGCGGCGCCGCCGGGGGACCCCAGGTCGTCGAAGAAGTCGGCGTTCGCCTTGGTGTACTCGACCCACTGGTCCGGGACGTCGTCCTCGTAGAAGATCGCCTCGACGGGGCAGACGGGCTCACAGGCACCGCAGTCGACGCATTCGTCGGGGTGGATGTAGAGCATCCGACCGCCTTCGTAGATGCAGTCGACGGGACATTCTTCGATGCATGCCTTGTCCAGAACGTCGACACAGGGCTCCGCGATGGTGTACGTCACGTCTGTAATCCTGTCCTTTCCTGCCGTCCTGCGCGAATCGCCTCTACTCTGCCACTCAATTTCCCAGGGTCAACCTGTCATTTCGGCGCCCGAACTTGTTGTCCACCGTTGACAAATTGTTGGGTTTTCACAACACTTTGTTGCATGAGCCCAGTACGGCGCGGGGACTCCCTGCCCATCTACAACCGCATCGGCGTTCTGCGCGCCGAGCGCGGGATGAGCCGGGCTCAGCTGGCGGGGCTGATCGACGTCAACCCCCAGACCGTTGGCGCACTCGAACGGGGCGACCACTACCCCAGCCTCGACCTGGCGTTCCGTATCTCGTGGGTGTTCGAACTGCCGGTGGAGGCCATCTTCTCCCGCACCGAGTTCGGGCCCCTGTCCACCGAGCTGTACCGCACCGACCGACCGCCGTCCACGACAGGAAGCGGGGAGAGTTCCCATGCCTGAGACCAATCTGATCGAGAGGTACCAGGGGTTCCGGACGCGCAGATTCCTCCAGAACGAAAGCCGTTACCGCACGTGGCTGCCGCGGTGGCGGACGCGCAGCCGCAGGCGAATCCTGGTGGTCGCCCTCGCGGTGACGTTCGTGTTCATGACCGCCGTCGGGATCGTGTGTCATGTCGACATGACGGTCGGCCCGCTGCTCTGGCTGCCCGCGTGCCTGTTGTTCTTCCCGCTGTGGACGATGCTCCAGATCGTGTCCGGACGGCAGGGGGACGCGCCGCGCGACGCTCTCGACGAGTGGGAGATCCAGCAGCGCAACAGTGCCCGCTCGATCGGACTCACGGTCACCCAGCTGCTGACGCTGCTTCCGGCGATGTACCTGATCTTCGTCGGCGCGCTGGACGTCGATCACAGCAACGTGCCGTACGCCGCGGGACTGCTCGTCGTCACCGCGCTGATGGTCGGGGGGTGCACGCCGGCCATGATCCTCGGCTGGACCCGACCCGACCCCGAACCCGACGACCTCACTCCGTAGGAACACCCGCCCTCACTGAACGGGAAGGACCCATGTCTCACACCCTCACGATCGACGGCATCTCCAAACGGTACGGCGACATCGTCGCCCTCGACGACCTGTCCTTCGAGGTCCGCCCCGGTGAGATCTTCGGTTTCGTCGGCAGCAACGGCGCGGGCAAGACCACCACCATGCGCATCGCGCTGGGCGTCCTGTCCGCCGATTCCGGCGAGGTCCGGCTGGGCGGCAAACCGGTCGACCTGGACGTGCGGCGCACCATCGGCTACATGCCGGAGGAACGCGGGCTGTACCCGAAGATGAAGGTGGGCAAGCAACTCGCCTACCTCGCCGAGTTGCACGGTATCTCCCGCTCCGCGGCGCGGGACGCCGTCGCCCGCTGGACCGAGCGCCTCGGCATCGCGGACCGTGTCGGCGACACCGTCGACGCACTCTCGCTCGGCAACCAGCAACGGGTTCAGCTGGCCGCCGCGCTCGTCCACGACCCCGCGGTGCTGGTTCTCGACGAACCCTTCTCCGGGCTCGACCCCGTCGCGGTGGACGTCATGAGCGACGTACTGGTGGAGAAGGCGAACACCGGAGTGCCGGTGATCTTCTCGAGTCATCAGCTCGAACTCGTCCAGCGCCTGTGCCACCGCGTGGGCATCATCAGCCACGGCCGGATGCGTGCCGTCGGCACCGTCGACGAACTGCGCGGCGCCGGCAACGCCCGACTCGAAGTCCACGCCCCGGAGGCGCCGGTCGGGTGGGCCCATCACCTCGACGGGGTCACCACGATCAGTCACCTCGACGGCCGCACGCTGCTGTCCCTCGACGACCACGTGGACGATCAGCTGGTCCTGCACACCGCACTGAAAACCGGACCGGTGCACGAGTTCTCGCTGCACAGGCCCACTCTGACCGATCTGTTCCGAGAGGTGGTCACGGCATGAGTGCCCCACTGAGCCCCGCCCGCGCGATCGGCCTCGTCGCCCGCCGCGAATTCCTCACCCAGGTGGCGAAGAAGAGCTTCGTCATCAGCAACGTGATCATCCTGCTGGCCATCGTGGGCGGCATCGTCGCGTACTCGCTGTTCTCGGGCGGCGACGAAGACCGTGCCACCGTCGGACTCGTCGGCGACCAGTCGCTCGCGCCGGTTCTCGTCGCCACCGGTGACGCGACCGGCACCCCGGTCGACGTCGTCCCGGCCGCGGGCGAACAGGCTGCGCGGGACCAGGTGGGCAGCGGCGACCTCGACGTCGCCCTGATTCCCGGCACCGGTGGATCGGTCACGGCCGTCACCGAATCCGAGCTGAGCGCCGGGCTGCGCACCGTGATCGACGCGGCCGTGATGCAGCAGGCCCAGGCCGGCGCCCTCGCCGCGCAGGGTGTGGACCCCGCGGAACTCGCCGCCGCGACCGGCGGGGCGGTCGTCACCGTCGACGCACTCGACCCGCCCGACCCGGAGAAGGGCCAGCGCGTGGCCCTCTCCGTCGCCGTGGTCGTCCTGCTGTACATGCAGATCATGATGTTCGGCATGTACGTGGCGATGGGTGTGGTCGAGGAGAAGTCGAGCCGCGTCGTGGAACTGCTCCTGTCGACGCTGCGGCCGCTGCAATTGCTGTGGGGCAAGGTGATCGGCATCGGCGCGGTCGGACTCGTCCAGCTGACCGCCTACGGTGTGGCCGGGGTCGCGGCCGGACTCGCGACGGGCGTGCTCACCGTGACCGGGACGGCGCTCGGGGTGCTGGCCGGAACCCTCGGCTGGTTCGTGCTCGGATTCGCGTTCTTCGCCGTCCTCTACGCCGCGGCCGGGTCGATGGTGTCGCGGCAGGAGGACGTCAACGCCACCGCGTCGCCGCTGATGGTCCTGATCGTCATCATGTTCTTCAGCGCCTTCTCGTCGGTGAGCAACCCGGACGGCACCCTGAGCAACGTGCTCAGCTGGATTCCGCCGTTCTCGGCGATCCTGATGCCGCTGCGCATCGCCGCCGGCGTGGCGTCCCCGGTCCAGGTCGTCGTCACGGTCGCCCTGATGCTCGCGGTGACCGCCGCGCTCAGCGTGCTGGCCGCGAAGATCTACCAGCGCTCGATCCTGCGGATCGGCAAGGTCGTGTCCTGGAAGGAGGCGCTTGGGAGGTAGCGAATTCCCGGCGCCCGCCCAAGTTCCCCGGGTAGTCTTCGACTCGTCGATCGATGCTGCTCAGCTGCCGTTTCGGAACGGGGAACACCATGGTCGTCCGCCGCAGGAAGCCGATCGCCGCCGTCGCCGTTGCCGTGGTCGTGTCCATGGCGTCGGCGCTGACGGCGTGCACG
This sequence comes from Rhodococcus sp. T2V, assembly GCF_029269925.1. Lineage (NCBI taxonomy): Bacteria > Bacillati > Actinomycetota > Actinomycetes > Mycobacteriales > Nocardiaceae > Rhodococcus > Rhodococcus sp. T2V. The sequence continues at coordinate 28,960 of NZ_JARJBD010000044.1, read as the reverse complement.
TCCGACGAGCCGACCACTGCTGCCGGTGGCAACGCCGGGCCCGACGGCTCCCCCGTCGCCTACGAGGAGCCGGTCAAGCTGTCGAGCGAGAACGGTGTGCTCGAGGTCCGGCTGTCGGCCCACCAGGGCACCGTCGACCTCGACACCGTGTCGGAGCCGGTGTCCCACTTCCTGGTCTTCGGATACGAGGTTCTGCAGGGCACCAGTTCGAACGGCTCGACCACGGGTGACGACGTCTACCCGGCGCCGACGTTGCGCGTCGATCCGGGTGAGCGCCTGATCATCCACTACGACAACGATCTCCGGAACCTCACGATCGAGGACTTCTACGACCCCGCGTTCACACCGGCGGGCGGAGACGTCCCGATCTATCCGCCGGCCCTCGAGTCCGCGCCGCTGAACCTGCACACCCACGGTTTGCACGTGAGCCCGCACGGCAACGCCGACAACGTGCTGCTCGACATCCCCGCCGGGATGGGCAACGTCTACGACTACGCGGTGCCGAAGGACATGCCGAACGGCATGTACTGGTACCACAGCCACCGTCACACCATGACCGCGCAGCAGACGTACGCGGGGCTCGCGGGACTGCTGGAGATCGGCAGGCCCGACGGCAACCTTCCCCTGGTGACGCAGAACGACGTTCCCATCCGCGACATGGCGCTGCAGTACAACTTCGTCTTCGACCGTAAAGGCAACGGCCACCAGCTGAACGACCCGAACTGGCCGCAGTTCGTCAGCACGCTGAAGCCGCCGGAGGGGACCGAGCTCGCCGACGGCACGTACGAGCCCAGCCTGGCGCCCGTGAACTTCTCGAAGACGACGGAGGGGGCCCGATACGTCACCAACTGGTATGCCGGTCCGCTGTCCCCGGCGAATCACCGCGGTCAGAACCAGTTCGTGCCGGGCAATCTGCAGAGTTTCCGCAGCGAGTCCACGAACGTGCCCGCCGATCCCTCGCTACCCGACAACGAGCGCGACGTGCAGTACACGATCAACGGGCAGTTCCAGCCGGAGCTGAAGCTGAAGCCGGGCCAGACGGAGATCTGGGTGCTGGCCAACATCAGCGACTTCGCGTACATGCCGCTCCGGCTCACCGAGACCGCGACGGGCAAGCATCCCCAGTTCTCGATCGTCGGCCAGGACGGCAACCCCTTCACTCAGGTGCAGCGGCCGGTCGGCGGTGACGGAACCCGGCTCGTCATCCCGCCGGGGTCGCGGTACGCGATCGCCGTGACGATGCCGGACACCGGCGATCTGGTGCTCGACATGCCGCCGCTGGACGGCGCGAAACCCGTCACCAATCCCGGCGTGCTCTACACGAACAACGGCACCGGCAACCCGCCGGCCGAACTGGGCACCGTGACCGTCGACCCGTCCGTCATCAGCTACGCGGACGGCTTCTTCACCTTCCCCACCCAGACTCTGGTCCACGTCACTCCCGACAGCGGCGAAGGCCGGACCACGCCGTTCGAGCCCGGCCAGAACCTCGACGCCTACACGTCGTTCGTGGACACGTCGGTGATGACACCCGACGTGAAGCGCACCCTCACGGTGTCCGGCGGGTTCGGCAACGAGAAGGCCAGCAACAGCGACCCGAAGGCGTTCACGTACGAGTTCGACGACAACACGTTCCCGAACATCCCGTTGATCCAGCCGCGCCTCAATTCGGTCGAGGAATGGACGATCACGAACCTCAACAACGACGAGCATCCGATGCACATCCACGTCAACGACTTCCAGGTGATGGAAATCGTCGATCCGATCGCAGGCACCCGGACCGGGGTGCAGCCGTGGGGTGAGGACAACGTCAACGTGCCCGCGCCCGTCACAGACGCGAACGAGAATCCGCTGGTGCCGGCATCGGTGACGCTGCGCACCAAATTCACCGAGTACACCGGCACTTTCGTGATCCACTGTCACCGCCTCAACCACGAGGACAACGGGCTGATGGCCACCGTCAACGTGATTCCCCAGGTGTCGACGTACGCGGTGGCGGTCCCGGGAAGGCCGGGCACCCCCGCCACCGTGCAGGTCCACGACGGCAACGGCGACAAGGTGATCGCCGCCGTCACCCCGTTCCCGGCGTTCGAGGGCGCCCCGACGGTCGCGATGGCCGACGTCAACGGCGACATGATTCTCGACCTCGTCGCCGGGACCGGTGCGGGCGTCGCGCCGGAGGTCGTCGCGTACGACGGCAACGATGTCGGCTCCGGCCCGTTCACCGCCGAGCTGACCCGGTTCGCCCCGTTCGACACCGGCTTCCGCGGGGGCGTGAACGTCGCGGGCGCGGACATCGACGGAAACGCGCTGGCCGACAACATCATCGTCGGCACCGGTCCCGGCACCGAGACGCAGGTGAAGGTGTTCTCGTCCACCCTGACGACAGAGAAGGGCGCGGCACCCGGGACCTTCTCGACGTTCACCCCCTACCCCGGTTCGCAGTCCGGGGTCACCGTCGCCACCGGCCTTGTCGACACCGCCTCGGGCCGGGCAAGCATCGTCACCGCCCCGGGGCCGGGGGAAGCGCCTCGCGTGAAGACGTTCCGGTACGACCTGTTCGAGCCCACCGCCGCGGCGCAGGCCGACGGCACCGCGGACGAGCACGCCGGCCACACCGGCGGACCGAGGACGACGTCGGAGTTCCTGGCGTTCGACGAGAACTACCTCGGCGGTGTCTCCCTCTCGACGGGGTGGGTGGCCGGCGCCGAGGGCGGAGCGAAGAGCATCGTCACCGGCATGCTGGGCGGCGACGGCACCGTCCGGGTGTGGTCGAGCGGGTCACGCCTCGACGGTGAGCCGGGCATGTATCTGGAGAGCCCGAACCACCACTCCGGCGACGTCGTGTTCACCCAGATCGCGTCGTTCGCACCGTTCGCCGGCGGCACCCCCGGCACCGGCGTGCAGGTCGCCACGACCAGCACCACCACGGGCGCCGACCTGCTCGTCAGCGGCGCCGGGCCGGGCGGGGCCGAGGTGCGCAAGTTCGGGCTGGGCCGCCCCGACCCGCAGGCCACGACGCTGGTGCCGCTGCCCCTGGGCACGCTGCCTGCGCTCCCCGCGACGCAAGGGTCCGTGCCGCTCGGCGGCCGGTAGGTGTCGGTGTCAGGCGGTCCGCTTCTCGGCGGCGGCCGCGATGTCGTCGAGGTCCCGACGGATCATCTTGGTGGTGGCCTTCAGCGCGAAGGACCCGAACACCTTCATCAGGAATCGCGAAAAGGCACCCATGCCGGTTGCTTCCGCCGAGAAGTGAAACGTCAGGGTGGTGCCCTCGCCGGCAGGCGTCAGGGTGAACACCGTCGTGTAGTCGGCGCCGCGGGACGACGCCTTCACCACGGTGCGCTTCTCCGGGTCGATCTCCTCGACCCACATCTCCTCGGACGACGACTTGCCGAACAGCACCCGGGTCTCGCGCCACCGCGTGCCGACCTCGTATTTCGTCGAGTCCAGCCGCTCGAGCTTCTCCACACCGCTCAGAACCGACTCCGCGTTGTCCAGGTCGGTGAGAACATTCCAGACCGCGCTCGCGGGCGCGTCGATCGTTCGGCTCACTCGGATTTCCGAGGCTGACATGTGGCACCCGTTTCTCTCGGTGTCAGGGCAGGGTCCAGAACTGGGTGGTCACCAGATAGAAGACGACGACCCAGAACACCATAGCCCCGGCGACGACGGCGAGCCCTCGACGGTTCGTCCTCGCTTCGGGGACGCCCGGGGCCGGCCGCAGCCAGTGCCCCAGTATCCGGTTCACGTAGTACGGCATCGTCACGAAGCTCATGATGAAGCTGGACAGCAGGTTTCCGACGAGCAGGCCGAGCCACAGCGGCATCTTCAGCGGCGACAGCGCGAGGGTGAGGATCACGACCGTGGGATAGAGGCCGACCCACACCGCGATCGACGTCTTGGTCTCCGACGGCGGCGGCGCCTCGTGGCCGTTCTCGTCGAACGCGAACCAGCTGCCGAACGAGTTGTCGATGGTGCGCAATTCGAAGTCGTGGAACTTCTCCCCCTCGGCGAGCAGCTCCCGACGCGTCGCCGAGGTGAGCCACGTGTCGAGGTCGGCCGCGTTGTCGTAGCGGTACAGCGCGGTCCACTCGTCCTGGACACCTTCGACGGGGCGGAACAGTTCGCTCCCGCGGAAGCCGTCGAACCTGCTCTCCTCCAGGCGCAGTCGGTCCTGCCAGGCGAGGAAGTCGTCGACGTGTTCCGGGCGGACACGGTGCGTCACGACGACCGTCACGAGCGGATCCGCCTCCCGCACGCCGCCGCCGGTGATGACCTGCTGGGTGGCGGGGCCGTCGAAGTACGGCTGCCCCGCGTCCAGCCGGTCCTGCCGGGTGGCGCTGTTGATCCACGCCTGCACGTGGGCGACGGAATCGAAGCGGTAGACCACCACCCAGTCGGGTTGCACGGCGGTGGGTGCGGAGATCTCGGCGCCCAGAAATCCGGGGTAGCGGGACGCGGCCGCGTTCATGTCCCGCTGCCAGGCCTCGAAGGCCTCCTCCGAACCGGCACGCACTTTCTGGCCGATGATGACCGTCGCGGCGTTGCCTGCGACTTTCTCGGTGGGCTTCTCGGTGTCCATCGCCCTCTCCTCACGGCTCAGGTCGTCGGAACCGATCGGTTCTCGCCGATGCGGCTGTAGATGCGTTCGGGGGTGAGCGGCAACTCGCGGAAGCGGACGCCCGTCGCGTCTTCCAGCGCGTTGGCCAGTGCAGGCGCCACCGGGTTGATGCAGCACTCCGCCATTCCCTTCGCGCGCATCGGCCCGACGGAGTCCGAAGAATTGACCAGCAGCACTTCGGTCCGGGGAATGTCGGCGAAGGTGGGGATGCGGTAGTTGCGCAGGTTCGGGTTGGTCATCACACCGTTGTCGTCGACGTGGAAGTTCTCGGTCAGCACGAATCCGATGCCCTGGGCGACGCCGCCCTCGATCTGGCCGCGCACCTGCACCGGGTTGATGACGACCCCGGCGTCCGTGGCCTGGACGCTGTCGAGAATGCGGATCCCGCCCGTCACCCGATGGACGGCGATGCGAAAACCGTGGGCGTTGGTGACGACGCTGCGCGGCGACCCGTACGCCTTGCGCGCCTCCGTGAACCGGATGCCGCGCGGGCGGGCGGCGTCGAGGAGTTCGGTCAACGGCACCCGTGTGCCGTCGCAGAGCACCGCGTCGTCGTCCATCGAGCAGGACGCGACGTCGACCCCGGTGTGCGCGGCGGCGAACGCCAGGATGCGGGTGCGCAGCGCCTCCGACGCCTGCGACACGGCGTTACCCGCGACGAAGAGGCCCGCACTGGCGAACGCGCCCGTGTCGAAACCCGTGCGGTCGGTGTCGGACTGCACGAGACGCACCCGCGCCGGCGTGGTGCCGAGCTGGGTGGCCGCGATCTGCACGTGCGCCGTCGACGTCCCCTCACCGAATTCGACGGTGCCGACGGCGAGTTCGTACACGCCGTCTTCGCCGAGCGTCGCCCACGCCTCGGAGATGTGCTCGGTCGGGGGCGCGGTCTCGTGAAGGCCACACGCGGTGCCCACGCCGACGAGCCACTCCTCGCCCGGCACCTGCCCGTTCCCGGTCCGCCTTAGTGCGGCATCCACGAGGTCGAGGCACTTGCCGAGCCCGTCCTCCCCGAACACGACGTCGTCGGGTCCGTCCTCGATCGCCACGAGTGAGTCGCCGGGGCGGACGATGTTGCGGCGCCGCAACTCGACGGGGTCGATGCCGAGCGCGACCGCCAGTTCAGTGATGGCGGACTCGACCGCGAACGCGGGCTGCGTCATGCCGTACCCGCGCAGCGCCCCGCTGGGCACGGTGTTCGTGTAGACGGAGTACGCGTCGAACTTCTTGTTGAGGCACCGGTACGTCGAGATCGCTGCCCCGGCGGCGAACAACGTCTCGCCCCCGTGGTTGCCGTACGCGCCCGTGTTCGACACGTTGCGCACCTGGAACGCCGTGAGCGTGCCGTCGGACCGGGCGCCGAGCTTGACCGTCAGCTTCATCGGGTGCCGCGGCGACGCCGTCGTGAACTCTTCTTCCCGGGTGAACTCGAGGGAGACCGGCCGGCCCGTGTCGAGGGTGGCGAGCGCAACCAGATCCTCCGTGATCACCTCCTGCTTGCCGCCGAACGCGCCACCGACCCGCTCGCAGAACACCCGCAGCTGGTCGGGACGCAGGTCGAACAGGTGAGCCAGCTTGACCTTCGCGATCGACGGCGACTGCGAACTCGTGCGCACGTGCAGGCGGCCGTCCTTCATCCAGGCGATCGACCCGTGCGTCTCGAGATGCGCGTGCTGGACCCGCGGCGTGAAGTACGTGCCCTCGTGGATCACGTCGGCCTCGGCGAACCCGGCCTCGATGTCCCCCACCTCACCGTGCAGCTCGAGCAGGATGTTGCGCACGGGGTCCTGGACGAACGGGTCGTCCGAACCGTGCAATTGCGGTGCACCGTCGGCCATCGCCTCCTCCGGGTCGAACACCGCGGGCAGCACGTCGTACTCGACGACCACTCTGCGGCAGCCCTCCTCCGCGGCGCCGACCGTGTCCGCCACCACCGCGACCACCCGCTGCCCGGCGAAGCGGACCGTGTCGTCGAGGATGTACGTGTCGTCGGGGTCGACGAGGTGATCGGTGTGGATCGCGGTCGTGTACAGCTTCCGGGGCACGTCCTTCCACGTGTACACGCGATGCACTCCGGGGACGGCGAGCGCCGCCGTCGTGTCGATCGAGACGATGCGGGCATGGGCGTGCGGCGAATGCAGCACCTTCATGTGCAGCAGGCCCTCGATCTCGGTGTCCATCGTGAATCGGGCACGGCCCGTGACGACGTCGGTGGCCGCGGGCGCCCCGACGCTGGCGCCGACGGCCCGGCCCGGTTCGGCGACCTCGATCGCGGCGACACCGTTCACCGCGTCCTCGATCGCGCGATAGCCGGTGCAGCGGCACAGATTGCCCTTCAGCGCGCGAGGCAGGTCCGCTTTCTGCGCGTCGGTGAACGTCGCCGAGGTCATGATCATCCCCGCGGTGCAGAATCCGCACTGGAACCCGGGGGCGTCCCGGAACTGCCGCTGCAGCGGATGCAGGTCGTCCGGCGAACCGAGGCCCTCGATCGTGGTCACCTCCCGTCCCTCGGCCCGGAACGCGGGTGTGATGCAACTGTGCACCGGATCGCCGTCGAGCCACACCGTGCACGCCCCGCAATCGCCTGCGTCGCAACCCTTCTTGACGCCGTGATGACCGAGCGAACGCACGAACGTCCGCAGGCACTGTCCGGGGTGCGGCTCCTCGTCGAACGTCCTGCCGTTGACGGTGTACGTCATCGCCGACCTCCTGCCGCGAGTTCGGTCCGGATCTCCTCGGCGTAATGCTTCGCGAGGTGACGACGGTGGTCGGGGGTGCCGTTGGGGTCGTCGAACCACACGTCCTCGGGCAACGCGTCGATGCTCTGCTGCAGCGCCTCGGTGTCGGGCACGGCGTCGAACGCGAACCGGATCGGACGCGTGGTGCCCGCCGTGATCGTGAGCAGCAGGTCGTCGGCATCGGGCGACCGAGTGCCGATCATGAACAGTGTCGACCGGCCCAGGTGCGTCAGCGTGAAGCGGCGGTGCGCGTGACGCCTGCGCAGGGCGGCGACCGGGATGTCGATGCGCCGCAGGATCTCACCCGGCGCGAGGACGTTCTCGTGGTTGCCCGTGACGAAGTCGGCGGCGTCCACGGTGCGCTCGGACCCGTCGGCCGCCCACAGCGTGTACGTCGCCTCGAGTGCGACGGCCATCGTGATCATCGGGCCCGCGGGCAGCGACATGCAGATGTTGCCGCCCACCGTCGCCGAATTCCAGACCTTGAACGACGCCAGGAACGCCTCACAACTCGTTGCGAACAGCGAGCCGGCGAGCCAGTCGCCCGGCGGCGCAAAGGCATACAGTTCACGCACCGTGCACGTCGCCCCGATCTCCAGACCCGCATCACTCGGCACCAGCGAATCCCAGCCGAGCGCCGTCAGATCGACGAGCCTGCTCAGGCCGGGTTGTGGCTCGGAGAACAACCACGTTCCCCCGGCCAGCCACGCGTCGCCGTCCCGCCACTGCGCACCCGGCCGGTCGGGTGGGCGCCGCACGACATCGGTGATGGTGTTGAGGTCCATATGACTGCTCCACTCGGGGAATGTGTCGTCGTTCTCGTACCCGGCCTGCGTCAACTCACCTGACTCTAGACACCGCGACAGCCGTACCGGCGTTTTTTGCCTTGTTCCACCCGCGCTTGCGACCGTCACCCGTCGTAGCAGACATCTACCGCCCGATCCCGACCGTTACGCTCAGGTCCATGGCCGCCAAGATCTCCGCCCACGACGTGCTCGAGTTGGTACTGGACGCAGGCAGCTTCGTCTCCTGGGACACCACGCCCGTCGACGCGCGGCCGAACGAGAAGTACCAGGCAGACCTGCAGAAGGCCGCCGAGAAGTCGGGAGTCGACGAATCGGTGATCACCGGCGTCGGCACCGTCCGCGGTCGCCCGGTCGCCGTCATCGCGTGCGAGTTCGCGTTCCTGGCCGGTTCGATCGGCGTGGCCGCCGCCGAGCGGATCGTCTCCGCCATCGAACGCGCCACCCGCGAGGGCCTCCCCCTGCTCGCCTCCCCGACGTCGGGCGGCACCCGCATGCAGGAGGGCACCGTCGCCTTCGTGCAGATGGTGAAGATCGCGGCGGCCGTCGCCACCCACAAGGCCGCCCACCTCCCCTATCTCGTGTATCTGCGGAACCCGACCACCGGCGGCGTGTTCGCGTCCTGGGGTTCCCTCGGGCACATCACGGTGGCCGAACCCGGTGCGCTCGTCGGGTTCCTCGGGCCCCGCGTCTACGAGGCGCTGTACGGCGAGAAGTTCCCCGAAGGCGTGCAGACGTCCGAGAACCTGTACCGCAAGGGCGTCATCGACGGCGTCGTCCCCGCGACCCGCCTGCGCAGGCTCGTGCACCGGGCGTTGCGGGTGCTGATCGATCCGCCGACGCCACCCGCCGCCACCGAACCGGTACCGGACGTCGACATCCCCGACGTTCCCGCGTGGCAGTCGGTGATGCTGTCGCGGCGCGCCGACCGGCCCGGCATCCGCCACCTGCTACGGCACGCGGCCACCGAGCAGGTGCCCCTCAGCGGCACCGGTCAGGGCGAGACCGAGGGGACGGTGCTGTTGTCGCTGGCCCGTTTCCGCGGCGCGCCGTGCGTGCTGCTGGGCCAGGACCGCGCCGGCCAGTCGGCGCTGAACACGATGGGGCCCGCCGCCCTCCGCGAGGCACGCCGCGGCATGCGGTTGGCGGAGGAGTTGCAGATCCCCCTCGTCCTGGTGATCGACACCCTCGGTGCGGCGTTGTCGCAGGAAGCGGAGGAGCGTGGACTGGCTCCCGAGATCGCACGCTGCATCTCCGACCTCGTGACGTTGAAGACGCCGACCGTGTCCGTTCTGCTCGGTCAGGGCACGGGCGGCGGGGCGCTGGCGTTCCTGCCCGCCGACCGTGTGCTCGCCGCGCAGAACGGGTGGCTGGCCCCGCTGCCTCCGGAAGGTGCCAGCGCCATCGTGCACCGCGACACCACCCACGCACCCGAGATGGCGGCCGCCCAGGGCATCCGTTCCCTCGACCTGCTGCGGAACGGCGTCATCGACGCCATCATTCCCGAGCATCCGGACGCCGCCGACGAGGCCGTCGACTTCTCCAAACGGGTCGGCGAGACCATCTCCCGGGAACTCCGCGCCCTGACCGGGGTTCCGGAGAGCGAGCGCTTCGCGGCCCGGCTCACCCGCTACCGGAACCTCGGCCTCGGCTAAGACAGTTTGATGGTCGGCTTGTACATGTCCATCCACAACGCGAGGTCGAGGGTGCGCTCGAGTCCGCGACGCGACACCTGAGTGATCTGCGGGGTGTCGACGGACACCGCCCGCGACAGCCAGTCCGCACTGACCAGCCCGAACACCGGGTGCGAGGGGTCGCCGAGCAGGTCTTTGCCGTGCTGCTGCAACGCCACCGCGTACTTCGGGTCCTGGGTGGACGGGTACGGCGACTTCACCCGGTCGATCACCGACTGCGGCAGCACATCCCTGGTCGCGGCCCGCAGCAGCGACTTCTCCTTGCCGTCGAACGTCTTCAGCGACCACGGCGTGTTGTACACGTACTCGACCAGGCGGTGATCGCAGAACGGCACCCGCACCTCGAGTCCGACGGCCATGCTCGCGCGGTCCTTGCGGTCGAGGAGGACCCGGACGAACCGCGTCAGATGCAGGTAGCAGATCTTGCGCATCCGCCATTCGAAGTCGGATTCGCCGTCCAGCCGGTCGATCCCGGATATCGCCGCGTCGTACGAATCCTGCACGTAGTCGTCCATGTGCAGCCCCGCCGTCACGTCCGGGGTGAAGATGTTGCTCTCGTCGCCGAAGTGCTCGGCGAACTGCACGAGCCACGGGAAGGTGTTCGCCTGTTGCGCCTTCGGGTCGAAGAACTGCTTGTAGCCGCCGAACACCTCGTCGGCCGACTCACCGGACAGTGCCACGGTGGAGTGCTGACGGATCGCCTTGAACAGCAGATACAGCGACGCGTCCATGTCGCCGAGGCCCATCGGAATGTCGCGTGCCCGGATGACCTTCGCGCGCACCGCGGGATCGGCGAGGTCGTCGGAGTCGAGCACGATGTCCTGGTGGGCGGTCCCGGACCTGCGGGCCACGTCGTGCACGTACGGAGTGTCCGGGGTGCCCCGCAGGTCGTCCGCGACGAAATGTTCGGTCTGCCCGACGAAGTCGACGGCGAACGTGCGGACCTTCTCCCCCACCTCGGCGAGCTGCCCGGCGGCGATGCCCGTCATCGCCGAGGAGTCGAGCCCACCGGACAGCAGAGTGCAGCGCGGCACGTCGGCGACCAGTTGCCTGCGCACGATGTCGTCGAGGAGTTCGCGGACGTGCGCGACGGACGTGTCCCGGTCGTCGGTGTGCGGGCGGGTCTGCAGGGTCCAGTACCGGTGCGTCCGCAGTCCCGCGGGCGAGACGGTGACCACCGTGCCGGGCTCCACCTCACGCATGCCCTCCCACACGGCGTGGCCCGGCGTCTTCACGAACGCGAACAGCTCACGGATCCCGTCCATCGTGACGGTCGGCTCGGCGATCGGATTGGCAAGGATCGCTTTGGGTTCCGAACCGAACAGCACACCGTCGGGGGTCTCGTAGTAGTAGAACGGCTTGATGCCCATGCGGTCGCGGATCATCACCAGGGTGTCGGTCCGCGAATCCCAGACGGCGAACGCGTACATGCCGTTGAGTCGCTCCGCGACGGCCTCTCCCCACTCCAGATATCCGTGGAGCACCACCTCGGTGTCGGAGTTCGTGGCGAACCGGTGACCGCGCCCGTACAGTTCCTCGCGCAGTTCACCGAAGTTGTACACCTCCCCGGAGTAGACCATCGCCACCGTCCCGCCGGGGGTGTCCGCACTCATCGGCTGATGCCCGCCCGGCAGGTCGATGATCGCGAGCCGTCGATGCCCGAGCGCCGCATGTTCGACGACCCACGTACCGCGATCGTCCGGCCCCCGGCAGTTCATCGTCTCGGCCATGGCATCCACGGTGGACTGTTCGACGCGTAGATCGCGGTCGAACGAGATCCATCCGGTGATTCCGCACATGTGTTCCTCCGGCTGTCGCTGGCGCTCTTCCTTCGGCGCATGGTCAGTTGCGAGGCGGCGAACCTAGTCCGAACCGTAGCAATCGCATTGACAGTTCTTTACTCTTGCTAACCACCTATATTCCACGGTAACCCTTTTCGGCGCACAGGCGGTGAGCCCGCAATCACCGCCGGTCAGAACGGTGCGGGTTCGTCGGGCGTTTGGTTCCGGGGTTCCGACACGCTCGGTGTCCCACGCCGGCGCCGCGCCGCGTCCAGGTGTGCCTGTCGTCGGCGGCGCTCGGCCCGGATCCGTGCCGCGGTGTTCTGCGCACGGGTGCGGCGGCGGGTTGCGGGGTCGGCAGCGTGATCACTCCCGGCGGTGTGGTCGCACCCAGCCGCGACGTCTCGCCCGACACCCAAGAGCCCCGACGACCGCGGACGGTATCGGTGACCGGTGGGCGCGACCAACTCGATCCCACCGTCGACGTCCACCTGCCAGTGACCGGAATGTTTGAGCCGGTGATGGTTTCGGCAGTAGGCGGTGATGTTCCCCACCACCGTCGGACCTCCGGCGGCGGGATCGGAATGGTCGAAAGGCCGATGATGATCGAGGTCCGTGTTCCAGGCCGCGACGTCGCAGTGCAACCATTCGCACGCGCCGGCCAGCACCCGCATCCACGTGTCGAGCACGGTGCCGGGACGGTAGGTGGTCGGAGTTTCAGAGTTCGGCGCCCGCACCGGTTCGACGTTCGCGTCGACGGCGATGTCGCGTGCGTGCGCCGCGTCGACGATTCCGTAGCCGTCGAGGTAGGCCGGTTCGTCACTGCCGCCGAGCGTGGAGTCGAGCATGATGAGGTGCACGAGGGGCTTGCGCGCGGTGGTCGCGATGCGCGAGTCCTGGCCGCAATCGACCCGCCCACATTCACACGGCACGAACCCGGACCCGTCGACGAGGGCGGACAGTCCGTCGGCCCGTCGCTGTTCGTAGGTTCGAAGATCTTGCGGGCACACTGTGTTCGCCAGTTCGCGCAACCGTGCGTCGAATGCCCGGCCCTGTGCCGCGGGAACGGATCCGAGAATTCGGCACATACCGTCCTCTGCGGCACTCACTCCGACAAACCTGTCCGCCTGCGCCTTCTCCCGCTTGGCCCGCACCCCCGCTGGATCGAGCTTCGCGATGATGCGGTTGGCAGCGGTGGTCAGCCTGCGGCCGGTCAACCCGGTTCCACCGGACCGTGGTGGGGCCAGAACCTGTTCGAGGAGTTGATGTTCGACCTCACCGATCCGGTCGTCGGTGACGTTTGCAGTCGCGTCCTCGATCAAGCGCACCCGGTACAGGTCGAGATCACCGCGCGCCATGGCCTCCCGCGTGGTGTGCAGCCGGGTGCGCAGCGACATACCCAAACCGATCAGCCGGCCCGCCGCCGCTCGCCCCATGGTGAGTGCGGCACCGATCTCGGCCTCGACCACTTCGTGCGCGGTCGACGTCCACGCCCCGTCGGACTCGATCTCGGCAGTGCGGCGCACGAACAACTCTGCGATCACCGCAAGCTTTCGTTCGGCCACCACCGCTTCACTGCGATGCAGGTCGGTCATCAACTCGACCAGACCCACGTCGGATTCCGCGTCGGCGAGACAACAGACGGTCTCGCGAACCCCCTGATCCAATACCCCCGTATCGAACATACGTGCCCCTCCTTACGTTTGTGTGGGCAGTTTTACCTCGATTCCGCCGAGATTGAGATAGATCATCGCCTTGAGTGATTTTGCTGAATGATGACCGTAACCGCGGGCATTGATCAGCCTGATCTTCGAGTTGATCCCCTCGATAAGGGCATTGGATATCCCCAACTCGATCGCTGCACAGATTTGCTCGGATTTCTTGTCGATCATGCGCGCCAGTTGTACGAACGCATTGATCCCGCAGGACTGCGCTTCTTCGATCCACCGCCGTAGATACCGTGCAGCGTTCTGGGGCGCGATCTTGCGGTAGAGATCGCGGAACTGCTCCTTCAGACGCCACGCTGTCCCGACCTCGGTATCGGCTGCGGTCACCGTCCGCAGCAACGACTTGTGTTTCTTGGTGAGCCGATTCTTACCGAGCCGCAACACTGTTCGAGCTTTACGCCATTCCGGGGCTTGCATCGACAAGGTCCGGCGAACAGACGCCGCGTCGGAGAACACACGATCCAATGCTCGGTTCACCCACTGCATCACATGAAAGGGGTCCATACACTGACGAGCCTGCGGGACGTGATCCTCGGCGGCGGCACGGAAGGCGGGAGAGCCGTCCATCGACACCACCTGCACCTTGTCGCGCTCCTTCGCCGACTGTTGCTCGAAGAACTCCGAAAACGAGTCTCGGCCTCGGCCCTCGGTGATGTAGACGACCTTGCCGGTGTCGTGATCGCCGACGATGGTGAGGTACTTGTGCGGATGCCGGTAGCAGATTTCGTGGACTCCGATTCGATACAAATTCTCGAGCCTGCGCGAGTCGATCAACGCATCGACTGCCCGCGTGACGATGGAGGTGACCGTCCGCCATGCACAGCGCATCAAGGTCGACACCGAGGTCCGATCGGTGCGGGTGACCAACCACAGCACCATGTCCTCGAAGTCGCGTGTATGCCGTGCTGTCGGACGCGCCCACGGAATGTCCTCGGTCCGGACGCCGCAGGTCGGGCACTCGATCCGTCGGATCGGATACTTCAACCACACCTTGTGGCGGCCGAAGTCGAGATGGCGCCAGCGCCGCGGCGCGTGGTCGTAGGCAGCGGCGCTCGTGTAGCCGCATGGGCACTTCACACGGCGTGCTGCGAGCCTGACGGTGACCTCGACGGAGTCGTCTGTGATCGACACATCCGACACCGATGCACCGGGGATTTGAAGCAGACGGTTAAATGCAGTACTGACGCGCACGTGTAGCGGTCCTCCGGGTTGAGGTTGGTGTAGGAACCCCGAAATCTAGAGACCCAACACGTGCGCGTCCCTCATTTCACCGGCAACTCGCCGACCACTGCGTCCAACAACACAACCCACCCTGAACAGCAGAAATGACGCCCACACAAACCTCAGGAGCGCCACATACGTTCTATCGTATCGGAGCGCGACAAACGGCACAAGACTCAATACAAAGCACACGAAACACACTCACATGACAGGGGTCGCCGGCACGGGCCTCATTGCTCGGACGGTCGGTTTCCCCACCCAGCTGAGCCCCAACGCAACACGCATGCTTCCAAGGATGTTGAACAGCTTGATATTCCATGATGACTTGCCTCCACCACGGGCGCCCGACAGCACGGCATCGAGCACTGCGCAGCACACGGCATCCCACCGATACCGTCACCGGCATCCGCGAGAAGTTCGTCGATCACACCGTTCAAGTAAGACTGGTTACACCACAGCTGAATTCGTCTGAATCACCACGCCCGAAGTTGCCCGGTCGGCGGCCCCCTATCCACTCCCTGCCACGATGGCGGGGACGGTGGCGGCGACGATGATGGCGGCGTTGACGGCGTCGACGGATGCGCGCACGGCCTTGCCTGCCCAGTCGCCTTCGGCGATGTCCTTCGCCCGCTTCTTCACAGCGCGACGGTCGGCGTCCGGGAACAGCTTCGGGGCGGCGTCGACGGCGGAGAGGAGCGAGACCAGTGCAGCGGTGCGCGGAGTGGGCGTGACCCCGTCGAGGAGCGCGGCCCCCAGTTCGTTCCGCACCGCGCGTTCGTGGCTGCCGTCGACCTCGGGCCACCGCGTGGTGGGGAAGATGCCGAGCACCTTGCCTTTCTCCTCGCGGACCCATCCCGCGGCGACGATGCGCTCGGCGAGTTCTTTGCGCAGATTCTTGGTGAGCTTCTCGATCGCTGCTTCCGGTTTCAGCGGCTTCGACCTACCGATGAGATCGACTGCCCGCGCGAGCAGCGGATCCTGCGGCCACGCGCCGTCCCGGACGACGAGGCGCCCCTTCCTGACGTCCTCACCGGGTTCGGCGGGCGTGACGACGTCGCCGAGGGCCAGTTCCAGGAGAACGGCGCCTGCGAGGACGCGCGGCAACCTCGTCCCGTCGACGACGGGCTTGCCCGAAGCGTCGTCGAGCAGCAGCAACAGCAGGTCTTCGGCGAGCAGCGTCATGCTTCCACGATAGGAGGACGGCGACGCGAAGTCCGGTGTCCGTTCAGCCGCCCCGGGGAATGTTTGCCGGTTACCGTGGAGGGGGAATGTTTCCGGGTATCAGCGGACGGTTGTCGGGCACCGCAGTCAAGCACGAGGAGCGGCTATGAGCGCGATCGGACACTGTCGGGCACTCCTGGCGGTCGCCGTCATTGCCTCGTCTGCCATGTTCGGTCAGGTGGCGACGGCGTCTGCGGACGTGTGGCGGGCCCTTCCCGCCGACAAGCCGGCCTCGGCGGACGGCTCGGCCCTCGACCACATCGAGGAGATCAACGACCGCCAGCTGAACATGTTCGTCTACTCGGCGGCGATGGAGAAGGTGATCCTCCTCGAGGTCATCCGCCCCGCCGACACGAGCGTTCCCCGGCCGACCCTGTACCTGCTCAACGGTGCCGGTGGCGGCGAGGATTCGGCGACGTGGCAGGCGCGGACGGACGTGGTCAGCTTCTTCGCCGACAAGAACGTCAACGTCGTCACTCCCGTCGGCGGGGCGTACAGCTACTACACCGACTGGGAGAAGCCCGATCCCGTCCTCGGCGTGAACAAGTGGACCACTTTTCTCACCGAGGAACTTCCCCCGATCGTCGACGCCGCACTCGGAGCGAACGGCGAGAATGCCATCGCGGGTCTGTCGATGTCGGGCACATCCGTCCTGAGCCTGGCCGAGGCCGCGCCCTCGCTGTATCGCGCTGTCGGCGCGTTCAGCGGGTGCGCCCAGACGAGCACCAAACCGGGCCGGGACTACGTCACGTTCGTCGTCAGCTTCCGCGGCGGAGATGTCGACAACATGTGGGGACCGCCCGACGACCCCGCCTGGGTGGCCAACGACCCCGTCGTCAACGCCGAGAAGCTACGCGGCATCGACCTGTACATCAGCAACGCCACCGGGCTGCCCGGCATTCACGAGAACCTCAACGGCCCGGACATCAACGGAGATGTGGGCGTCCTCGCCAATCAGGTGATCATCGGCGGCATCATCGAGGCGGGTACCAACGAGTGCACCCATCAGCTGGCCGACAGGCTGAACGCGCTGGGAATCCCGGCCACGTACGACTTCCGGCCCACCGGCACCCACTCGTGGGGATACTGGCAGGACGACCTGCACAACTCCTGGCCGATGATCGCCGGTTCCCTCGGCGTCTGACCGGGGCGCACCCGACGTCGCATAGGGTGTGTCGGGTCACAGGACGACGAGAGGACGTGCATCGATGAGCTCCCCGGGAACTGCGCCTTCGAGCGACGACCATGGCCACAGCTACGCCGAGGTCTACCGCCGGAGCACCGACAGTCCCGAGGAATTCTGGCTCGCCGCCGCCGAGGCCGTCGAGTGGGAGCACCCGCCGACGCGCGCGCTCGACGACTCCGCCGCCCCGATGTACCGGTGGTTCCCGGACGCGTCGCTGAACACGTGTTTCAACGCCCTGGACCGGCACGTGCGCGACGGCAACGGGGACCGGGCTGCGTTGATCTACGACTCGGCGATGGTTCCCGACGCGTCCCGCACCTATACCTACGCAGAACTTCTCGACGAGGTGTCCCGGTTCGCCGGCGTCCTGAAAGACCAGGGTGTGGTGGCCGGGGACCGGGTGATCGTCTACATGCCGATGATCCCCGAAGCGGCGATCGCGATGCTGGCCTGCGCCCGTATCGGCGCCGTGCACTCGGTGGTGTTCGGGGGTTTCGCCGCGAAGGAACTCGCGACCCGCATCGACGACGCCGGACCGGTGGTCCTGGTGACGGCGTCGGGCGGCCTCGAACCGGGGCGCACCGTCGAATACCTCCCGATGGTGGCGAAGGCGCTGGAGTTGTCCGCCACCCCTCCGCACACGGTAATCGTCAAGGACCGCGAGCAGGTTCCCGGTTCGGCCGCCGACTATCAGGGCGGCGACGCGGCGTGGTTCGACTGGGACGCACTGGTGGCGGATGCCGCACCCGCGGAACCGGTTCCGGTGGCCGCGACGGACCCGCTGTACATCCTGTACACGTCCGGAACCACCGGGAAGCCGAAGGGCGTGATCCGCGACAACGGCGGGCACGCGGTCGCGCTCACATGGTCGATGCGCAACATCTACGACATCGGCCCGGGTGACGTGTGGTGGACCGCGTCCGACGTCGGCTGGGTGGTCGGCCACTCGTACATCGTCTACGGGCCGCTCCTCGCCGGTGCCACGTCCGTGCTCTACGAAGGCAAGCCGGTCGGGACACCGGATGCGGGGGCGTTCTGGCGGGTGATCTCCGATCACGGTGTGTCGGCGCTGTTCACCGCACCGACCGCGATCCGCGCCGTCCGCAAGGCCGATCCCGACGCGACGGAGATCGAGAAGTACGACATCTCCTCACTGAAGACGCTGTTCGCGGCCGGCGAGCGCCTCGACCCCGACACGTACGCGTGGGCGACCCGCGTCCTGGACCGTCCCGTCGTCGACCACTGGTGGCAGACCGAGACGGGCTGGGCGATCTGTTCCAACCTGCGCGGACTCGAACCGATGCCGCTGAAGGCCGGATCCCCCACCGTCCCGGTTCCCGGGTACCGGGTGCAGGTCGTCGACGGCGAGGGGAACGTGGTTCCGGCCGGGGCCGAAGGCAACATCGTGATCGGCCTGCCCCTGCCTCCGGGGACCCTGGCCGGGTTGTGGCGCGACCCGGAGCGGTACGTGAAGTCGTATCTCGCCACGTTCGAGGGCTACTACCTCACCGGCGACTCCGGGTACATCGACGAGGACGGGTACGTGTTCGTCCTCGGGCGCAGCGACGACGTCATCAACGTTGCCGGACATCGCCTTTCGACCGGAAGCATGGAGGCCGTGGTCGCGGGACACTCCGCGGTGGCCGAGTGCGCGGTGGTCGGGATCCGCGACGAACTCAAGGGCCAGCGGCCCAGCGGTTACGTGGTGCTCAAGGCCGGCGTCGACATCGATCCGGAGACGCTCCGCACCGAACTGGTCGCGATGGTGCGTGAGCAGATCGGGGCCGTCGCCACGTTCCGCGACGTGACGGTCGTGCAGGCGCTGCCCAAGACCCGCTCCGGCAAGATCCTGCGCAAGACGATGCGGCAGATCGCCGACCACGAGGAGTACACGGTGCCCTCCACCATCGAGGACGTCGCGGTCCTCGACGCGCTGAAGAAACAGTTGGGCGGCTGACCGCCCCGTGAGTACTTGTTAACCGCCCGCGGTTAAGAAGTACTCACGGGGTCTTGATCTCGCCGTACCGGGCCAGGGCCTCCTGCCGTTCGTGGGCGTGGTCGACGATCGGCGGCGGATAGTCCTCGGGGCGGCCGTCTTTCAGGGCGTGGACGGCCTTCCCGGAGATGCCCCGCAGTTCGGGCACCCACCGCCGCACGTATTCGCCGTCGGGGTCGAACTTCTCGCCCTGCGTCGTCGGGTTGAACACCCGGAAGTACGGCGACGCGTCCGTCCCCGACCCCGCCGTCCACTGCCAGCCGTGCTGGTTGTTCGCCAGATCGCCGTCGACGAGTTGGTTCATGAAGAAGCGGGCGCCCCGCCACCACGGCAGGTGCAGATCCTTGACGAAGAACGACGCGACGATCATCCGCACCCGGTTGTGCATCCA
The DNA here is from genome assembly GCF_029269925.1 of Rhodococcus sp. T2V. Taxonomy (NCBI): domain Bacteria; kingdom Bacillati; phylum Actinomycetota; class Actinomycetes; order Mycobacteriales; family Nocardiaceae; genus Rhodococcus; species Rhodococcus sp. T2V. Next base: position 9,584 of record NZ_JARJBD010000044.1, on the reverse strand, counting down.
GCCTTCGGCTTTCAGCTGACGCATCCCGGCATCGACGATCGGGAACCCCGTCCGGCCGTCGCACCACGCCGTGTACGCCTCCTCGGCGTCGGGCCCGCTGTCGTAGCGGATGTGGTCGAAGCGGCGGTCGTAGTTTCCCCGTGCGCTGTCGGGGCGCTGGAAGAGGATGTCGGCGTAGAAGTCCCGCCACGCGAGCTGCCGCCTGTACTGCTCGGCGCTCTTGCTGCGGCGGCGGGCGAGATCGCGGAGCATCGTCCGCGGATGAATGTTGCCGTACTTCAGGTACACCGACATCCGGCTGGTCGCGTCGAGCCCGGGACGATCCCGCGCGTCCTCGTATCCGGCGAGGTCGTCATCGCAGAACTCCGCCCACCGTTCCAGCGCCGCCGCCTCACCCGCGGCGTACCCGTCGGATTCGGGTTCGGGGATCGTCACCCGCCGCGTCTTCACGTCGTCCGGGTCCATCCACTCCACCGTCCGGGGCCCGGTGTCGATCGGCGCGCGCCACCCGTGCTCGAGCCACTGCCGGAAGTACGGGGTGAACACGCGGTACGGTTCCCCGTCCGCCTTGGTCACCCGGCCGGGCGCCACGGCGTACGGCGACCCGGTGGCCACCAGCTCGACGTGCTCGGCGACGGCGGCGTCCCGCTCGCGACCGTAGGGTCCGTAGTCGGCGCTGACGTGCACTTCTTCGGCCGCGACCTTCTTCGCGATCCGCGGAACCACGTCGACGGGATCGCCCTTCACTACCAGCAACCGGCCGTCGAGTTGGTCGTCCAGCGCCGCGAGGCTGCGGAACAGGAAGTCCCGGCGAGCGTCGCCCGACGTGGTCAGCAACCGGTTGTCGAGAACGAACAGGCCGAGCGCACGCGCCCCCGACTCGGCGACCGTGTGGAGCGTCGGCAGGTCACCGAGCCGGAGGTCGCGGCGGAACCAGACGAGTGCGGTGTCCATGTCTGCCACGGTAACGAAATGCGGGCCGCTCAGTTGGTGGAGCGGGCCGAAGACAGCACCGACAGGTACGGGGCGTCGATGTCGTAGTGCGTGAACGCCGACAGCGCCGCGCGGGCGAACGTCCGCTGCACCGCCCACTGCCTGCCGGGCTTGGTTCGCGCGGTGATCCGGAGCGTGACCGATTCTGCGGTCACCGAGTTCACGCCCAGCAGTTCCGGGGGTTCGAGTACGTCCGCCGCGATCGCGTCGCCCTTGGCCGCCTCGGTGACGGCCTCCAGCGCCACCTCGCACGCCCGTTGCACGTTGGCGGCGTGCGCGATCGGCAGATCGACCACCGCGACCGCGTACCCCTGGCTCATGTTGCCGACGCGGACGATCTCGCCGTTGCGGCAGTACCAGAGGGTGCCGTTGACGTCGCGGATCGTGGTGACCCGCAGACCCACCGTCTCGACGGTTCCGACGGCCTCGCCGAGGTCGACGACGTCCCCGACGCCGTACTGATCCTCGAGCAGCATGAAGATGCCCGACAGGAAGTCCCGGACCAGATTCTGCGCACCGAAACCGAGTGCGACACCGATCACACCGGCGGACGCGATGAACGGCGCGACGTTGACGCCGAGGACGGCGAGCACCTGGAGCACGACCCAGATGAGCACCACGATCGACACCGTCGACTTGAGCACCGACCCGATCGTCCGGGCGCGTTGCGCGCGACGCTCGTTGACCATCGCCTCCTTGACGCCGCGCGGGGCGCGTTCCCGCAGGGGACGGAGCATGGCCGGTTTGTCCGAGGGCTCCCGGGGCCGCGTCATCCGGTCGATCATCCGGTGCAACGCGAAACGCAGCACGAGCGCCAGAACGACGTAGGCCGCGATCTCGGCCGGCCGGTGAATCAGCCAGTCACGGTTGGTTTCGGTCAGTTCGAATGCCTGCAGCGAAGGAAACATCCCCAACGAGTGTACGGACGAGACACGCTCTCACAACTGCCATCCGCACGCTCTGTGGTCGCGCTCACGGCACAATGCAGGGGTGACCGTCACAGACTCAGCCAGTGTCCTCGTGGTCGACGACGACGAGGACGTGCGGACGTCCCTCGAACGCGGCCTGCGCCTGTCCGGATTCACCGTCCTCACCGCCGTCGACGGCGCCGACGCACTGCGGGTGGTCAGCGAGCAGCGCCCGGACGCGATGGTGCTCGACATGAACATGCCGGTCATCGACGGGACCGGTGTGGTGACCGCGCTGCGCGCCATGAGCAACGACATCCCGATCTGTGTGCTCAGCGCCCGCGACACCGTCGACGACCGCATCTCCGGTCTGGAGTCGGGTGCCGACGACTACCTGGTCAAGCCGTTCGTCCTCGCCGAACTGATCGCGCGGATCCGGGCGATGCTGCGTCGGCACGGAACGACCACCGCCGCGCCCGCCGACTCGCCCGCGACCCCGCCGATCCGGATCGGTGCGCTCGAGATCCGCATGTCCGCACGCCGGGTCTTCATGGCGGGCGAGGAGGTGACGCTGACCAAGCGGGAATTCGAACTGCTCGAGGTCCTCGCCCGCAACGTCGGCATCGTGCTGAGCCGGGAGCGGCTCCTCGAACTGGTATGGGGGTACGACTTCGTCGCCGACACCAACGTGGTCGACGTCTTCGTCGGCTACCTGCGGCGCAAGTTCGAGGTCGGTGGTCGGCCGCGCCTCCTGCACACGGTCCGCGGAGTGGGGTTCGTGCTGCGGGAACCGTCGTGAAACGGTCGTTCTCCCTCCGGACCCGTGTGGCCGCCGCGACGGCGCTCGGGGCGACGATCATCGTCGTGGCGCTCGGCATCCTGGTATCGCTGGCGATCAACCGGAACAACCTGGCGCAACTCGACCGGCGGCTGGAGACGGCGTCGGACGTCCTCGTTCCCAACGCGGCCACCGCCGGGCTGTTCCTCGGGGCGCTGGGCGACAAGGGCGCGTTCGCGATCACGATCCGTTCGGCCGACGGCGACACCGTGCTCGTCAGCACCCCCACCCAGCTGCCCGAACTCGACCCCGGCTCGCAGACGGTGCGGATCGACGACACCTGGTACCGGGCCTACACCGCGACCGTGCCTCTCCTCGGCACCCGGATCTCCCTGGCCGTGCCGTACGCCGAGGCGCAGGACGTGACGTCCGAGCAGCAACGGCAGGTAGCCCTGGTGGGGGTCCTCGCCGTCGCCGCCGCCAGCGGCCTCGGATGGCTGTTCGGGGGTCGTGCGGTGCGCCCCCTGGTCGACCTGACCGGCCGCATCGTGCGCCGCGAACCGAAACTGACACCCACGTCCTCGGGAGTGCGGGAGGCCGACGAACTGGCCTCCGCCGCCGAGTCGATGCTGCGCGACGTCGCCGAGGCGCAGGCCGCGACCACGGCCGCCCTCGCCACCGCCCGCGACTTCGCCGCCGTGTCCGCGCACGAACTCCGCACGCCGCTCACCGCGATGCGCACCGACCTCGAGGTCCTCACCACTCTCGACCTGACGCCGGAACAGCAGCACGAGATCCTCCGCGACCTCGCCCGCTCACAAGCCCGGGTGGAGTCGACGCTGTCCGACCTCGAGCGCCTCGCCCGGGGCGAGCTGTCCACCGACAAGGACTTCGTGGATTGCGACCTCGTCGACATCAGCGACCTCGCCGCGGAGGAGGCGATGCGTCACAACCCCGGCCTGCAGGTGACCGTCGACGCGGCCCCGGTGACGGTCCGCGGCATGCCCGGCGGACTGCGCCTCACCCTGGACAACGCCATCAAGAACGCGGTCCGGCACGGCGGCGCCACCGCGGTGACGATCACACTGAGAGCGGCCGACGGCATCACCACCGTCGTCGTCGACGACAACGGTTCCGGGGTGCCCGAGGCCGAACGGGCCGCCGTGTTCGAACGGTTCCACCGCGGTTCCAACGCGACGAAGAGCGGGTCGGGGCTGGGCCTCGCGCTCGTCGCCCAGCAGGCCGCATTGCACAACGGCAGCGCACGTTTCGAGGTCAGCCCGCTCGGCGGCGCACGGCTCGTCGTGGAATTGCACACCGACACGACCCGGAAAGCGGAAAGCCCCGCCTCACCCTGAGGTGATGCGGGGCCTTCGGACCGTGGAGACTATTCCTTCACGTCCAGCAGGTCGATCATGAACACCAGCGTCTTGCCGGACAGCTGGTGTCCGGCGCCGGCGGGACCGTAGGCGAGCTCCGGCGGGATGGTGAGCTGACGACGTCCGCCCACCTTCATCCCGGGGATGCCGTCCTGCCAGCCCTTGATGAGGCCGCGCAGCGGGAACTGGATGGACTCGCCGCGGCTCCAGGAGGAGTCGAACTCCTCGCCGGACTCGAACTCGACGCCGACGTAGTGCACCTCGACGGTGCCACCGGGGACGGCCTCGGCGCCGTCTCCGACGACCACGTCCTTGACGACCAGGTCGGTCGGGGCGGGTCCCTCTTGGAACTCGATCTCGGGCTTGGTCATGTGTCCTCCTCGATGAGGGCTCTATGGTTCGGCACAGGTGTTCGCGATCAGCGACCTGTGACGTCCTTGTAGTCACGCTCGGTGTAGCCGGTGTAGATCTGGCGCGGACGGCCGATCTTCGTAGCGGGATCTTCGTGCATCTCGCGCCAGTGTGCAATCCACCCGGGCAAGCGGCCCATGGCGAACAGAACGGTGAACATGCGCGTGGGGAAGCCCATCGCGCGGTAGATCAGACCCGTGTAGAAGTCGACGTTCGGGTACAGCTTGCGCTCGACGAAGTAGTCGTCGGTCAGCGCCGCCTCTTCGAGGGCCATCGCGATGTCGAGCAGTTCGTCGTCGCCGCCGAGCTTGTCGAGGATGGTGTGCGCCGTCTGCTTGACGATCGCCGCGCGCGGGTCGTAGTTGCGGTAGACGCGGTGCCCGAAGCCCATGAGCTTCACGCCGTCTTCCTTGTTCTTGACCTTGCGGACGAAGTCGCCTGCGTTGCTGCCGCTGGCCTTGATCTCGTCGAGCATCTCCAGCACCGCCTGGTTGGCGCCGCCGTGCAGCGGGCCCCAGAGTGCGTTGATGCCACCGGAAATCGAGGTGAACAGGTTGGCGTCGGAGGAGCCGACCAGGCGGACCGTCGACGTGGAGCAGTTCTGCTCGTGGTCGGCGTGCAGGATCAGCAGCATGTCGAGTGCCTTGGCGATCTCGGGATCGATCTCGTAGGGCTCCGCGGGGAAGCCGAACGTCATCCGGAGGAAGTTCTCGACGAGGTTCAGGGAGTTGTCCGGGTACAGGAACGGCTGTCCGACGGACTTCTTGTACGCGTAGGCCGCGATGGTCGGCAGCTTCGCGAGAAGGCGGATGGTCGACAGTTCGACCTGTTCCGGGTCGGCCGGGTCCAGGGAGTCCTGGTAGTACGCGGACAGCGCGTTGACGGCACTGGACAGCACCGGCATCGGGTGCGCGTTCCGGGGGAACCCGTCGAAGAACCTCTTCAGGTCCTCGTGCAGCAGGGTGTGGCGCCGGATCCGGTCGGTGAACGACTCCAGCTGTGCCGCAGTGGGCAGCTCACCGTAGATCAGCAGGTAGCTGACCTCGATGAAAGTCGACTTCTCGGCCAGCTGTTCGATCGGGTATCCGCGGTAACGGAGGATCCCCTTCTCACCGTCGATATAGGTGATCGCGGAGCTGGTGGAGGCGGTATTGACGAAACCCGGGTCCAGGGTGGTGTACCCGGTGCTGGCGAGCAGCTTGCCCAGTTCGATACCGTCATTGCCCTCGGTTGCCCTGGCAATGGACATCGTGTGCTCACCACCAGGGTAGGTAAGCGTGGGCTTTGTGTCATTGTCAGGCACGAAGCATCCCTCTCAAGCTCAAACCAATGAGTAACAACTTCATTCAGGTAGAAACTAGCCCCACTCTGGCCTGCCTGCCGAAGGCGGGTCCGCTCAGGGGCCGTGACGCGGCCTCCCCGCGGGATGCGTGGCGACCTCGGGGAAGGGTCGGCGAACGGGTTGGTCGAGTGTCCGATTTGCCCGCACGGCGCGGGAGCGGAATCCGTGCGGGCCAGTTGCGCGGGACTGGACTGGCCTCATTACCTGCACCGATGCCGAGGACGGCGGAGAACGCACGCCGCGTCACCCGATTCGGTGAGGGAAGTACAGAGGCTGGCACAAAGACCGTCGGCCGCGACGGAAGAACCCCCGCCGGACGTATCGACCGGACCGCGACCGGTGTTACACCGTCTCACCAAGTGGGCACCCGGCGGGCGAAAATCGAACCGCTACGACCCCAGCGCCGACATGCCCCACACACCGGTCCACTGCTGTCCCGGAGCGAGCACCAACTGATCGATTCCGGAGTTGAACGCATCCGGCGGGCACGTCATCGGTTCCAGGGCCAGCGCCCGGCCGCGGCCCGGGTACGACTTGCCCGCGTCGGGATCCGCGACGAACGCCTGCAGCCAGCCGAACTCCCGGGCCGCCCACAGGACCGTTCCGGTGCCGTCCGGTGCGCGCAATTCGTGCCGCGACCTGCCGTCCACGTCCACATCCAGTGCGCTGAACGGGGTGTCGAGGGCCACACCTGCCAGCGTCCGCGGGCTGGTGAAGTCGTATTCGGTGCCCGCGACGGCCTGCGAACCGCCGCTGGGCAGCATCCGCTCGTCGAGCGGCAGCCGGGTGCCTGCCGACAGGCGCAGCGTGCACTCGTCGAGCGGAAAGTCGCCGGCGCGGACGTAAGAGTGGAAACCCATCCCGAACGGCACCGGGATGGCTCCCGTGTTGGTGGCGGTGTGCGTCACGGTGAGGCCGTCGTCGCCCAGGACGTAGTCGACGGTGAGCCGCAGCGGGTACGGCCACCCCTTGTGGAGGCCGACGTCGATCGACAACTCGATGCGGTCGTCGGCGTGATGTACGACACGCCAGTCCCGGCGACGGACGAATCCGTGGCTCGCGTTGGCGAACCCCGGCTCCGTGATCTCGAGCTGATGGTCGATGCCGTCGAAGACGAACCGGCCGTCGCGGATCCGGTTGGGCCACGGCGCGAGGATCAACCCGGCCGACAGCGGGGGCCGGGTGCCGAGGTCCCACGTCTCGGTGAGCGCCGTCGGCCCGTCCGGACCGTCCCGTTCGAGTAGCCGGAGTCCGGCACCGGTGGCCGCGATACCGGCCCGGTAGCCGCCGCCCCGGATCTCGAATCCAGCCGCGGCAGGCCTGTCCGTCTTCGACGACTGCGATTCACCCATGCATTTCAGTGTGCACGAGATCTGCACGAGATATGTGATGGCGCACGGGAACCTAGCGCGTGACCTTGTACCGCATCAGCGCCGGGAACGCGAGCGCGGCGATCACCACGCCGATGACGACGAGGACGCCGCCACCGGCCGCGGCGACGCTCGTTCCGACCGCCGCGGCCGCGGCGCCGTGCAGGACGTCGCCGATCCGCGGGCCCCCGGCGACGACGACGATGAAGACGCCCTGGAGTCGTCCGCGCATCTCGTCCGTGGCGACCTGCTGGAGCATGGTGCTGCGGAACGCGGCCGAGACCATGTCGACGGCGCCGCCGAACGCGAGGAACGCCAGAGCGATCCACAACAGGGCGGGACTGCCTCCGGGTGAGGCGAGTCCCACGACGACGCCGAAGCCCACCATCGCCAGACCCCACAGCGCGATGCACACGATCACGGCGCGGCCCTGACGCCGGACCCTCGGCAGCCAGCCGGAGAACACGCCGCCGGCCACCGCGCCGACCGACATCGCCGCGAACAGCAGGCCGAGCGCCACACCGCCGGAGGCCGGGTCTCCGAACGTGTCGTGCGCGATCTGCGGGAACAACGCCCGCGGCATACCGAACACCATCGCGATGATGTCGACGACGAACGACGCGAGCAGCACCTTCTGGGTGGCGAGGTAAGCGAACCCGTCGAACACCTCGCGCAGCCCGGCGCGCCGGGACTCCCCCGTCGGCGGGATGGCCGGCAGCCGGAGCACCGCCCACAGGGTGGCCAGGAGGGCGATCGAATCGACGAGATACAGCGTGGACAGCCCGACCACCGGGATCATGACCCCGGCGAGCAACGGTCCGGCGATGGCGCCGAACTGCATGACCGTCATGTTGAGCGAGTTGGCCGCGGGCAGTTGTTCCACCGGGATGAGCCGCGGGATGATCGCGCTGCGGGTGGGCTGGTTGATCGCGAAGAATGCCTGCTGCAGGCCGAGCAGTCCGAGCACCAGCCACACGTTGTTCAGGCCGAGCGCCGCCTGCACCCAGAACAGCACCGCCGTGACACCGAGTCCGACGGTGGTGATCGTCAGCAGCTTCCGCCGGTCCATGACGTCGGCGAGGGCGCCGCCCCACAGTCCGAACACGATCAGCGGTACCAGCGCGAAGACACCGGTCAGTCCCACGTACGCCGAGCTGCGGGTGATCTCGTACACCTGCTGCGGCACGGCCACGACGCTGAGCTGCCCGCCGATCACCGTCACGATCCCGGCCGCCCACAGGCGCCGGTAGTCCCGGTTCTGCAGCGGCGCCGTGTCGGCGAGCAGCCGCCGCTTCTTCTTCTCGGTGACGGTGTCGGTCATTCTTCCCTTAGCTCGTTTCCCATGCTCACTATTCCCCGGTCGTCACGGCTGCAGCCGCTCCACCGTCCACGAGCCGCCGACCAGCGACGTCCGGATGCGGTTGTGCATCCGATTCGCCCGGCCCTGCCAGAACTCCACGACAGCGGGGCGGATCAGGATTCCGCCCCAGTCCGGCCGCACCGGGATGTCGACGTCGACGGGGAAACGCTCCGCCGCGTGCAGCAGCGCGGCGTCCAGTTCGGCCCGCGAACCGATCGGCCGCGACTGCTCGGACGCCCACGCCCCCAGCCGGGATCCGCGGGGCCTGCTGTGCCAGTACTCGTCCGTGACCTCGGCACTCACGCGCTCGACCGGGCCGCGGACGGTGATCTGCCGGGCGACGGGCACCCAGGTGAACGTCACCGACGCGTACGGCACCGACTCCAGCTGGCGGCCCTTGTCCGAGTCGTAGTTGGTGAAGAACAGCACACCGTCGGCACTCAGTCCCTTGCAGAGGACGGTGCGGGTGCACGGGTGTCCGTGCTCGTCGACGGTTCCGAGCGTCATCGCGTTGGGTTCGGGAACCCCGGACTCCACAGCGTCCTCGAGCCACCCGCGCATCAGCGGAAGCCAGCCGTCGCTCAGCTGGTCGGCGTCCAGATCGGAGTCGATATACGCTCCGTCGGCGCCCTGGTGTGCGTAACCGACGCGCATGGCCGCGAGGTCCTTGTTCACCGGTTTCGGGTGTTCTGCATCTGGAGACACAGCCGAGAACGCTACTCCCGGGTATGCACTGATCAACTCTCCGGTGACACCGGCTAAAGTTTTGGGGACCGAACCCGTCCCCATCGGATTGCAGCCGCGATCGTGCGATGCCCGGGGACGGCACGTCGATTGCGCGGACGAGGGTGCCTGCCCATCCCGCATGCACGCCCAGCGCAATTGTCGAACGCCGAGACAGTGCCGCTCTGACCGGGGGCACTCGAACGAGGAGAGTCCACGAGCTATGTCAGCTAGCGCGGCAATACCGGACGATTTCGTCAGCGGACTGGAAGGCGTGGTCGCGTTCACCAGCGACATCGCCGAACCCGACAAGGACGGCG